>NZ_SOBN01000005.1 GCF_004365705.1 Streptomyces sp. 846.5 | reverse complement strand
GGGATAATCAGCAATCAACTTACAGGAGAAGTCTGCCCATGACCACGTTCCATATCGGAGAGGTTCACTCTCTCACCATCTATGAGAACAGTACCAAGTCTGCGGATCCAGATCCAGAGACGATGAATCCAGTTTTCTATGAGGCCGAAACAACTACACCGCATCATCAGAACGATGACCGGAGTGCAGAACCGTGCACTCGTGCATCTACGTCTGCATCGGTTGTATCAGAGCAGGTAGCCGTACCTGCATGTTCATCGATGAACGTCGACACCACCTCCTGTGGAACATCCAGAGGATGGCACCGAGGGCGAGGGCCGGACCCGCGGCATGATGGATTCCGTCCATTTCAGCACTCATTCTCGATGGGTTCTTGTATTGCTCGCAGGTGTCGCATTGTTCATCATCCTCGTTGTTAATCATGTCTCGGCTGCAGATGCAGTGGAGTACTCCAGTGCAGTATCTGCATTCATTTCAGTGATTATGGCAATGATGAACAAGTAGACATAATCGGCAACTTGCATCATATTGATGAAACGTGGGGCGGAACAAGAATCCTTGTTCCGCCCCACGTTCTTTTCATCAATCATGCGGTTCTCCTTGTTTCATCATTCCGCTTGATTTCGGTGCATCATGTTGAAGCTTACGAATGAACGAGGTATCCAAAGGAAGGCGTGGTGCGCTCAGCGCCAATCCGCACCCGATGATCCTGGCATCCAGCGACGTCCCGAGCGAGAGAGCGCGTCTCCGCGAACCGTTGTGGCCGGCGGAGCGCCCACCGGCCGATGGGTTGGCCTGGCACCCGGACGGGTGAAAGCCCGCTCCGGTCCATGCGCCAGAGCCCCAGAAATTGCCGCGACTGGCCCCTGTATGTCAGACCTTCATGGCAGCCTGGCACTGTCGAAAAAACCTGCGGCAGACGGTGCGCAACATGGCGCGAAAACCCGTTCGGCGAGCCGCCACAATGAGGCCCAGGAGGTCCGACATGGAACCCGGTAAATGCCACACCACACACGCGACACACAGGTCGGGGAAACTTGCCGTACGCGCTCCGGAAGCCATCCTGTCGGCGGATCAGGAGCCTGTTCAGCCATGGCCGTTGGCGGTGCCGAGGGGGTGCGCCAGTGACCGCCAGTACCACCCTTGCCAGCGAGAGCCAGACATCAACTGCCGCCGTGCCGCAGCCGCTGCGGCACGAGGACGGCATCCCCGTGTATGGCTACGGTCGCGCCCCTGCAGGCTATGACAGTCAGCCAGCTCCAGGAGAAGCGACTCAAGCCCGCCGAGGGACAGCACGCCGTGGCCTACCTCTGGCTGAGTAGTCAGCGCATGCTCGTGGACCTGTTCCAGCCGGAACGTGCGGCCAAAATGCCCGCCCCTCAGCCAGGCCGTCAAGGCCCAGATGCAGGCACGGCGGAACCTGCCCGACCTGCGACCAGGTCCGCGACCACATTGTGCACGGCGACCGCTGCCAGGTCTGCCGCAAGCGCGAGGACGCCGCGCGCCAGAGCCGTCAGGCCCGTACCTGCTGGCACTGCCGTACCGAACGCCGGACGCCCTATCCGAAGGGCAGTCAGCGCCTGTGCCGCACCTGCCGCGCGGCCAAGGCCCGGACGGACCGCGCGCACCGCGGAAGACGGCATGCGCCGGGCTACATCCTGCACCGGTCGCAAGCGATGGGGCTGCCGCAGGCGATTCCCCACCCGAGCCCAGGTCGAGCAGTGGTGCCGCGAGGAGCAACACCGTAGCCCCTGGCGCTACCCCGTCCATACCTGTCCGGACTGCCAGACGAGGGATGCGGAGGCACGGGCCAAGGTCCAAGCCGAGTACGCAGAGAGCGAGCGGCAGGCAGTCGAGCGCCGCCGGCTGCAGGTGGAGGCACTTGAGAAATGGGCCGCCGACGCGCTCGCTGACCCCACCGTGGCAATCCTGGACTGCGAGACCACTGGACTGCACCCCGATGCCAGAATCGTCGAACTGAGCATCATCACCGGCACCGGCCGCATCCTGCTGGACACCTTCGTCAATCCTGGCGTGCGGATCCCCGAGGATGCCCGCAACGTGCACGGGATCAGCGACCAGGACGTGCAGTACGCGCCGGGATTCCCTGCTCTGGTCGATGCCATCACGAGCGCGCTGGCAGGGCGCCGCACCCTGATCTACAACAAGTCCTTTGACGTGGCGCGGTTGCGCTACGAACTCGACCTGTACCACGGATCAAGCGACCATCCGGACACAGCCGCATGGTTCTCCAGGATGCGTTTCGAGGACGTCATGGAGCCGTACAGCGATTGGGTGGGCGAGCCGCACGACTACTACGGCGGCTATCGCTGGCAGGCCCTCGGCGGCGGCCACCGATCCCTCGGCGACTGCCGGGCAGTCATCGACGTGCTAGCCGCCATGGGTTGCGGAAATGCCGCCGCCGAAAGTCGGGAGTAGGCCACCGAGAACGCGTGCAGCTGGGGCATCCGGTAAGGGCACACCCTGTTCCGCAAAATACCTCGGCTGCCGGGCGGACGCGCTAGCATGACGGGTAGTGGCAGGACGCGCACTGCCCCCGAGTCACGGCGCCCACGCCGCCGCGGCGCATCGGTGAAGGTCTCCCGGGGCCCGCGAAGAAATCCCCTTCGGCCAGCAGGTGAGCCCCGATGGCGGAGTGCGTGGGTGTCCGCCTGACCCGGAGCGCTGAGACCATGCCGAAGAACCAGTCGACGGCCGCCAAGAAAGCCCGTCAGATGCAAGCCGCGACCGGCCTCGCCTACACCGAGGCCCTGCAGCAGCAGGCCCGCCCCTGGTGGGAGCCGTCTCCCGACGAACCCGAGGACATCACCGCCGCCGAATACGGCGTACACGCGCTCGACACCCATGCGACCCCGCCCGAGCGAGCCCGCGCCGAGGCCCTGTGGCGGCCCCGCGAGGACACCGCAGCCCGCTGCCGCTGCAGCGGGATTTGCCGCCACGGCGAGACCTGCGACGAGCCGCTCAGCGAGAGCCCATGCGGCGGGCACTACATCCACACCGACCGGCATCCCGGCTCGCTGTTCACCCTCACAGAGTGGTTCGACACCTACGAGTGCGACCGGTGCGACACTCAGTTCGGCAGCTCGGTCACCCTTCTGGGAATCCCCTGGGGTGAGCTGGTGCCGAACCCACAGGGCGGCTCCATGACGGTCGTCTACGACGACGTCCGGCATCCGAATTTCAGCGGATGGGACGAGCAGTATCCCGATGGCGATCACGACCCGGACGCGGACGACGATATGTCCGGCGGACGGTACGACTACGAGCCCTATGACGAGGACGCGGAGTACTACAAGACCGACCCGGACGGGGCGATGTGATGACCAGTAGCTTGGCCGAGCTGATGGCCTACCAGGCCGGCTGGGTCATCGACTACACCGCCACCCGCGCCGGTTGATCTAGCGGGGGGATTGCGCGCCTCGTTGGTCAGCCCGCGCGGAGCTCTCCGCACGGGTGGTCTGGCGGGGGGTGGTCCCTCGTTGGGCGGCAGTCGCAGACCCAGTGCGCCGGGCCCCCGGCCGCAACCCGCGTCATTTTGCGGGTTGCGGCCGGGGGCCCGGGGTGCTTGCCTTTGGTGCCGTTCGACGAGGGACCACCCCCCGACTGTCCGCACGTCCACCACCTGCCAACGCACGCATGCCAGAGGGTCGCCCCTCCCTCCGCAGGGAGGGCCGGGGGTGCGGGGGCAGAGCCCCCGCGGATCTCAGCCGATTTGGAGCCGTGACCTATTGGCCGCCGGAACCGGCCAACACCTCTGTACTGATAGAGGCTTGCGGAGCGTCATTGGCCGCAGGCTTTTTCCTCGGCCGTCCCCTGGGCTTCGGCGGGCGAACCTTGGGAATATCCGCGCCGAGTTGCGCCAGTTGATCCGGCGTCCAACCGGCCCTCTCGGCAGCCGTGTATGCCTCACCGTAGGCAGCCTCCGTGGCCGCTAGCTTGTCGAGGAGATCACGCCGGACGGCAAGAATCGAATCGAGCGGCTCCAGAGCTGCGAACTGTGGAGCCATCAGTGATTCGGCGCGCGTACGCAGGGGCTTTGTGCCTTCGGTAGTGGTGTCCATGCGCGTCATGGTAGCCGTCCTGAGCCGCCCCGGACGGGTGAATATCTGCGCTTCCTCGGGAGCCCCCCGCGCGCGCCGGGGGGCGAAGCCCCCCGGACCCCCCACCTGCACTGTCAGTGCAGAGCCGCCGGGTCTGACCACCACTCAAACTGCCGAGCGGCGCCCACACCCGGCGGAGCAAGATATGTCTTAACGTAACGTTAAGCCTCTTGTTGGCACCCCTGCCGAGCTAAGCTCGGCTCACCGGGTCGCTGGCCGGCCCGGGGACGGGCCGCCTTTGGGAGGGGATGGGATGAGCGAGACAGCACCCGCGACGCCGCCGAAGCGCCGTGCCCCGCGCCGCCGCGGACGCGACGTTCCACGCCCGCACCGCGTGAACCTCGCCCTGTCGGATGAAGAATTCGCCGCGATCAAAGCAGCGGCGCGACTCGCCGACATGACGACCGGTGCATGGGCCTCCGACGCCGCAGCGGCCGTTGCGCGCGGTGAGATCGTCCCGCTGCCCACCCGCGAGAAGGAGCACTTGCGCGCGTTGATGGACGCTCAGACCCAGGTCCGCAGCATCGGCATCAACCTGAACCAGGCTGCGCGGAAGCTGAACATGGACGAGGAGGCACCCGAGTTGCCGACGGTGATCCGACTGACGGAGCGCATGCTGACGCGCTTGGACGAGGCGATGGTGCAGGTCCTCGGCACGCGGCGCGGCCGATGATTATCCGTGAGCTGGAGCGCGGCTCGCGCACGTACGGACTGCTGCAGTACCTGTACGGACCCGGCAAGGCCAACGAACACACCAACCAACACATGGTCGGCGCGTGGAACCCGGCGGTGAAGGACCCCGCGCTGAGCTCCGAAACCGACCTGGGACACCTGGCGATGCTGCTGGACATGCCGGTGCACGCCATGCGGGCGAAGAAGCTCGATCAGCACGTGTGGCACGGCGTCATCGCCCTGGCGGACGGCGACCGGCAGCTGACCGACGCCGAATGGCGCCAGGCCGCGACGGAGGCCGTCGAGGCCGCCGGCCTGGCCTCCCCCGATGACCCCGGAGGCTGCCGATGGGTTGCCGTGCGGCACGCCGACGACCACATGCATATCGTGGCCACGCTGGCCCGCCAGGACGGCACCCGGGCCACCAGCGGCAACCACATGAAGAACAATTTCCGGCGCATGAGCCAGAAGGCCGCCGAGCTGGAGGCGCGCTATGGACTTCACACCATCGCCCGCACCGCGAAGGAGAAGCAGACCAGGACCCCGACCCGGGGCGAGGTCGAGAAGGCGGAGCGCAACAGTCGCAGCGAGACGCCGCGCGAGACCCTGGCCGCACGGGTGCGCCAAGTCGCCGCCGTCTCCCGCTCGGAGGAACAATTCTTCACCGGACTGCGGCAGGCCGGACTGCGCGTCAACCAGCGTGAAGGATCGGACGGAAGAACCATCGGATACTCCGTCGCCCTGCCCGGAGACCGGACCGCGCGCGGTCGCGCGATCTACTACTCCGGCAGCAAACTGGGCCCAGACCTGAGCCTGCCCCGTGTACGCGAGCGTTGGACCGCCCCGGTGCCGCGCCAGGTCCCGAACCCGTCCGCGGCCACCCGTGCCGAGACCTGGCAGCAGGCCGCCGAGCATGTGCACCAGGCCGCCGCCGTCCTGGGCCAGTCCGGGCAGGCCGCGGCCGCCGGCGAACTCAGCGCCCTGTCCGACTTCTTGACCACTTTTGCCACTGACGCGCCGACGGCCGTGCGGGCAGAGCTCCGCGCCGCCGCTGTGGCATTCGAGCGGGCCGGACGCACCGCAGGCAGCGGGGCCCGGCAGCTGGACAGCGAGGCCAGCCGGCACCTGCGCTCAGCGACACAGCTGATTGTCATCGGCGCGAGTGCCCTCGGCAGCGGAGGCGAGGCTGCCGCGGCCCTGGCCCTGATGGTCGCCCTGGCCCTGGCGGTAGCCGCCGCGATCCGTTGGCACCAGGACCACCAGATGCGCGGCCAGGAGCAAGCCGCCCGCGGCGCGGCCCTGCAGCTGCGCGCGGCCGTCGAGATCACCCACGGGGGCGGCACCTCCGGCCAGGGACGGCGCGGCCCAATGTGGCAGCGCACGCAGCTGCAGTCTGCCAGCCCTGAGCTCACTGCCGCCTACGAATCCGTGGTGCGGAGCGTGCTGCCGCAGTACGCGGACGCGATCGTCGGCGAGGCCGCGTGGTCCGCCCTGGCCGCGACCCTGCGCACCACTGCGAGTGCGGGCTACGATCCGGCCCGGATCCTGGCCCAAGTCGCTCGCCGTCGCGGATTCGACGACGCTGATTCCATTGCCGAGGTCCTGGTGTGGCGTCTGCAGCGGCGCATGGAACAGGACACCCGGAGCGGAGGAATTCCCGCTTGGCTCGCCCCGTCGGCGACCGGCGCGGGTGACAGTGGAGGCGAGGTCAGCACTCCCCTGCCGTCGACAGCACGACCCACCGGACCGCAGGAGGTCCCGCGCGTCCCGCAGCCGACGATGCCGCCAGTCGTCCGCGGCCCGCGTGCGCTGTCCGCCGATCCGGACCTGCCGATGGGCACCGGCGAGGACGCGCCCCGCTTTGCCGCCGTGGTGCACCAGGCCGTGCCCGAGCACGCCGCCGCCATCCTGGCCGACCCGGCGTCCTACGCACTGTCCCAGCGGCTCGCGGCCGCCGCACAGTCCGGCTACGCTCCGGCTGAATTGCTGGCCCGGGTAGCCACCGCGCGAGAGCTGGACACCGCGGACAGTGTGGCCGAAGTACTGACCTGGCGCGTGCAGGGCCGCGTACGGCAAGACGAACACGCGAACCGTCAGCCAGGCACCGGATCGCCCTCCGATACTCGTCCGAGAACTCCGGCACCGACGCGCGCGCCCGGAGAGCAGACTGCCGCCCAACGCGCCGCACAACAGGCCGCGCAACGGCGCAATAATCCGCGCGGACCCGGCCGATAAATACCGCCAGGAACTCACCTAGATCAGGAGCTGAAAACCCTCAGGTCGAGCCCGAAACCCCGCTACCGTCGATGTATCACACCGTCTACGGAGGACCGCACATGACGATGCGCAAGGTGACACCGTGAGCGAGGCCAACCCCATCGACCAGGCCGTTGGACAGGCCGGACAGTCAGCCGCTGTAGCCCTGCAAGTACTCGTGCTCATCGCCCAGGCCGTGCGCGAGCACCAACGCCGCCAAACGGCCGGCGACCCACCGCCGCCACCGCGCACCCTGGACCCCGAGACGCAGCGGTACGCCCTGGCCGTCCGCGAGAGGATCTCACCGCCCGAGGTCGCCGACGCGCTGATCAACGGCCCTGGCTGGAGTCGGCTTGCCGACGAACTGCGCCAGCTGGAGCGGGCGGGCGTCGACGTGCGCGGGTTCCTCGGCGACGCGGCACCACTGATCGCGCGCATCGATGCCGACCTGCGCGCCGCACTCCCCCGGCCCGGCCTGGCGGTCAACCCAGCGGCCATGACGCCGGCCAACCCCTTCGAGCTGCCCAGCCCGGCCGAGCGCCCCACCGTCGTCGAGCGGCTGCCGAGGGCCATCGAGCGGGTACGTGAGTGGCTGCAGCAGTGGAGAGAACGCCGTAACCCCAGTGCGCCGACCGATCGCGCTCAGCGCCTGGCGCGCGAGGGCATCGGTCCGCAGCAGAACACCCGACTGGTGATCGCGGCGCGTGAGGCCATCGCCGACGAACGGCTGCTCGGGCAGCTGGTCACCTCCCGTCAGTGGCCAGCCATCGCCGGGCAGATGCAGCGACTGCAGGAGGCAGGCCGCAACCCCCGCGAGGCCCTGGCCGGGGTCGCCCAGCGGATCCGGCAGGCCGCCGACGCCGGGATTCAGCTCAGCCCCGCCGAGGCCGCGAACGGACTGCTCTCCGACCAGGCCAAGGCCGCAACCCCCGCCACAACGACGAGCGCGACCGCAGCTGCGACGTCCACCGCCGCGCCAGCCCCGGCCCCCACCGGCACCCCAACGCCAGCACCCCGGACCCCGGTTGCGGCGTCGTCGACGTCGACCCCGACCCCAGCGCCAGAGCCCGTATTTGGGCAACCTGTTCATCAACAGTGGTCCGTGCGGGACGCGCGCGGGGTCGAGATCGCCGCGGGCTCGATGACCAGCCCGTGGCACGGGCAGGTCGGCACACTGGAGCACGAGGCAGCCCAGGCCCTGGCCCGCGCGACCCGAGGCCTGGCCGCTGACGATCCGGCCCGGCGGACCTTCGAGTTCTCCGGCGGGGTACAGGGCCAGCCGAGCACCTTGAAGATGAGGGGCGACGACTCCCGGGTGCTCAGCCCGGAGACCGGCCCATGGGTGTACTACACCCCGGCGTCCGCGGCCGCTTCCGCAGCAACACAGCCGTCCTCCCCCACGTCCGCCGCCGAAGCCGCCGCCGGTCAGCGGGAGGTCGGCTACGTGTGGACGGTGACGAAGGAGGGCCCCGAGGGCACTCGGCGGATCGCCGGAGGCGAGGCCATCGTGCCGGCGGGCCCCGGTGAGCGGAAAGCGGTCGAGAAGGTCGCCGCGCGCGAGCTGGCCCAGGCGACCCAGGGCATGAAGCCGCAGGCCGCCGCAGAACGCAGCACCGTGCACTTCAGCGGCATCCGTGCGGGCGGCAGTTCTAGCGAGGCCGTGCGGATGCAGGGGTCGGACGCCGCGGTGCTGAACCTGGGCCCGGCTTCCGGTGGAGCGGCCACGGCCCGAGCGGCGTCGGCCCGCTCGACCACGGCGCCCCCCGCTGCCGCCGGCCGCAGCCCGGCTGCAGCGACCGCAGCACCACAGCCAGCGAAGGCCGTCCAGAGCTTCACCAACCGACCGAACCGCTAGGCCAGGGGGACCCGTGAACCAGCATTCGCCGCAGCACACCGGCACTGACAGCACGGTCGCGGCCTTAACGCCGCGCCCCACCGGGACAGACCAGCAGTCCCGCTACCGCGAGCGGGCCGCGGCCGCACTCGCCGTGAGCGTCACGGTGCACGAGGACCTTGCCGGGACCGCCCTCGGTGAGTCCGACGCCGCCCGCGGCCGGGCCTACAAGGCTTACGACCTGGGCGACATCGGCCGAGCCACCGCCGAGTGGGCCGCCGCCTACGGGCTGGACGGCCTAGCCGCCGAGGAGCACGCCGCAAGCCTGCGCGCCCGTGCGGCCGCCGCTCGCGCCACCTCCGTCACGGTGCCGGCAGCGCCGGGACGCTCCGCCGCCCAAGCCGCTCCGGCTGCCCCGGCCAGCACAGGCCGGGGTGCCGCACCCCAGCGCACCCGATAGGCCGCACGGCCGGGACACGACGAAGGGCCGCACGGATCGTCCGTGCGGCCCTTCCGGTGTGACTTGGATCGCTCGATGGCGTCGAATACTCGGCGGTATCTGGCGTTCTGATGTGCCGATACTCGGCCTCCAGGACTGACCGCGAACGGGACTTAGCGTGACGTAGGCGCGTACACGGGAGGCTTTACAGTCGCGACCTGGGGCTACGTCATGTTGATCTTCGTGTATCGCGAACAATCGTTACCGGACATTCGAATCGTTCTTCTCTACCTTCCCCCGCCAGTAGACGAGGTTGTTCCGGGTGGTGAGGGTGTCGGGGTGGTCGGCGCCCAGCACCCGCACCATGTGCTCCAGCAGCTCGGCGGTCGCGGCCGCGGCCCCGGCCGCATCCCCCGCATCCCCCCGCCAGGAGGCCAGGTTGCCCTGGGTGGTGAGGGTGGCGGGGTGGTCCGCGCCCAGCACCCGCACCATGTGCTCCAGCAGCTCGGCGGTCGCGGCCGCGGCCCCGGCCGCATCCCCCGCCTCCCCCCGCCAGCGGGCCAGGTTGCCCCGGGTGATGAGGGTGTCGGGGTGGTCGGCGCCCAGCACCCGCACCATGTGCTCCAGCAGCTCGGCGGTCGCGGCCGCGGCCCCGGCCGCATCCCCCGCCTCCCCCCGCCAGTAGGCCAGGTTGTTCCGGGTGGTGAGGGTGTCGGGGTGGTCGGCGCCCAGCACCCGCACCATGTGCTCCAGCAGCTCGGCGAACGCGGCCGCGGCCCCGGCCGCATCCCCCGCCTCCCCCCGCCAGGAGGCCAGGTTGTTCCGGGCGGTGAGGGTGTCGGGGCGGTCCGCGCCCAGCACCCGCACCATGTGCTCCAGCAGCTCGGCGGTCGCGGCCGCGGCCCCGGCCGCATCCCCCGCATCCCCCCGCCAGCGGGCCAGGTTGCCCCGGGTGGTGAGGGTGGCGGGGTGGTCGGCGCCCCGCACCCGCACCTGGTCGGCCAGCAGCTCGGCGAACGCGGCCGCAGCCCCGGCCGCATCCCCCGCCTCCCCCCGCCAGTAGGCCAGGTTGTTCCGGGTGGTGAGGGTGGCGGGGTGGTCGGTGCCCAGCACCCGCACCCGGTCGGCCAGCAGTTCGGCGAACGCGGCCACGGCCCCGGCCGCATCCCCCGCCTCCCCCCGCCAGGAGGCCAGGTAGCCCCGGGCGGTGAGGGTGTCGGGGTGGTCCGGGCCCAGGTGGCGGCGGGTGGTGTCGGTGAGGTGCTGGAAGTGGTCGCGTGCGGCGGTGACCTGTCCGGTGTCGCCGAGGCTTTTGCCCGTGCGGTACAGCACGGCATGGGCGTCGGGCCGGTGCAGGGCGTCCTCGGCGTGGCCGGTGAGGGCTTGGGTGTTGGCGCGCAGGGCCTGGGCCAGGGCGGTGTCTGACTCGACGGCGGGCCAGGCGGCGGTCAGGGCATCGGCGGCGGTGTGAGCGAGCCGATCACGGTCTGCGGGGGTGAGGGTGTCGCGGACGGTGCGCTGGACGAGTTGGTGGACGCGGACCGCGGTGTGCGGCTGGTCGGGGGTGTGGTCGATCAGGCTGAGCCGGTGCAGTGCGCGCAGTGCCGCCACGGCGTCCCCCTCCTGCGCTTCGCCCGCCCACCCCGGCGGTGCGGCGTCGGGGCCGGGGGGCGGGGTGCGGTGAGCGGTGAGGTAGTCCAGGGCGGGGGCGCCGACAAGGACGGTGCGGGGGATGCCGTTGGGGTCGAGCATGGCGGCCAGTTGCAGCATGGGGCGGGCCAGCCCGCCCGGGTGCATCGCGTCGGCGCGCTCCAAGGACAGCGACCAGGTCACGGCCACGGTGGCGGCCTGGTCGTCGGGAAGTACTTGCCCGTGGGCGGGGTGGGGCAGGGCGTCGGCCAGGGAGCGGGCGTGGTCGGACAGCAGAGCGCGGTAGGCGGCGCAGGTGATGCCGGCGTCGGCGATGTAGGCGGCGGCCTGGGAGATCGCCAGCGGCAGGTATCCCAGGCCAGCCGCCAGTGCCCGGAGCTGGTCCTCGGGCTGGGCGGGGTGGTCGCGCTCGGCCAGCGCCTCGCGCAGCGCGGCCAGCGCCTCGGCGGGGGCGAAGACGCCCACGTCCACCCGGCGCCGTCCCGGCCCGGTCAGGGCGGCGTCGCGACGCCGGGTGGTCACCACCGTGCGCCCCCTTGGACACGCCGGCGGCCACAACCCGGCAAGGTCGCCCGGGTCGGCCACGTCGTCGAGCACCACCAGCCACCGGCACACCGGCCGCGACACCGCGGGCTGCAACCAGGCCAGGAACACCGCCGCGGCCCGGTCGTCCGGCTCCACCCCGAGGAGGTCCACCGCCGCCCGGGTGTAGGCGTCCACCACAGCCTGCCGGGAAGCGGCGGTGACCCACACCAGCACATCCAGATCCCCGGCCTCGAAGGCGGTGCGGGCAAAGTCGGCCGCCAGCTGGGTCTTGCCCACCCCGCCGAGCCCGGAGAGCACCTGCCCCACCACCGCCGTGCCCTCAACCTCCAGCACCGCACGCAGCCGCAGCGCCTCGGCCCGCTCCTGGAAACCCAACGCCCGCACCGGCACACTACCCACCAGGTGCGGCCATCCGGCCAGCCGGCGGGGCGCCTCCTGACGCACCAACTGGCCAATGAATACACCGCTGTTCGCGAGGCCACCGGATGAGGCGACGGCTTTACCCGTGCCCCGGGCCAGCGCCCGCACCCCGTCCCCGCCCGCACCGTCCCCGACAGGCCCCGGGCCGCCAGGCGCCCCCGCCCCACCGGCGGCCAGGCCGGGGCGCCCGCGCCCGTGCCTGCGGAAGCGGAACCAGTCCACGGTCAGTCCCGCTCCTCGATACCGGTGTTGGCGCTGCTGCCCGGGTCCCGGGCGACCGCGTCCCCGGTGCGCTCGGCCCGCGCCGCGCCGCCCGCACCCCGCCGGCGCCGCACCCCCGTGTTCGCCTGCCCGCCGGCGCCGGCCCCGGCGCGTCCGGTGTCCTTCGCGACGGCCTTCCCGGACGCCTCATCCACACCGGAGCGGGCCGGCCACAGCGAAACCGCGAGCGCGGCTACCGCCGTGGCCGCGATGACCGACGCGCTCACCACGTTCCCCACCTCCGCCGACCCCAGTCCATAGCCCAGCGGCGAGGCCACCGCCAGAACACCAGCCCCGACCGCCACCACGACCTTGCGACCTCGCGCCACCACGCCCCCTCGGTATCCGCCCCGCAGGCTCCCCACTGTAGGAACCCACCGCACCCCACGCAGCCACACCGGCATTCCGGTCGTTATCAACGAAAAGGACACCACGCGGGCCGCAACCTGACCACGCCCGGTGCCGACCCCGCAGGAGCGAGGACACCAAATACCGCCAAGTATTCGACGCCATCAAGCAATCTAAGTCACACCTTCCGGCTGAATCAGCGTCAGGGAGCCGTCCCACCGCCTGCCGTCGCCTCAGCCGGCGGCGGAAAGGGGCTGTCGGCCAGCGGCGGCGGCGGGATCAGCCGGTGCTGCTGCTTGTTGTCGGTGACCATGCACGCAGAGAACGGTCCCTGCGGGTCACGCAACTGCGCGATGCAGGGATCCAGGTAGTCCCGATGCCACACACCGGGCCCGGTCCGTCCCCCGGTGGCCGGGTCGGTGAGTTCCTGCCAGGCCAGCCACAACCCATGGAGCCGGGCGACGGCCTCGGGATGTTCCCACCACTTCGGACACCACGGCGCCGGTGAGGCGGGCTCGCGCAGGTAGGTGGGCACCAGGACCTCGGCCACCCAGTGGGCGAGCGCCCCCAGTTCGGCGGTGTACACCTCGTCCTGCAGACGCAGGATGAACGGGGGCCCGGCCGGCTTCTCCTCCTTTCCCCCCTTTCGGGAGGACGCCTTGCCCCGGCCCGCCGAGGCGTCCGAGTCTTCGCCCGAGCCGGGCGCGGCGGTGTCGCGCGCGTTCTCGCGCAGGGTGTCGAGGAGCTTCTTCTGCAGTTCGAGTTCCGCCGCGAAGCCCTCGCGCTCGGCCTGCAGGTCGGCGATGTCCTCGGCCAGGCTCTCCACCGTGGGTTCGCTCATTCGAGGACCTCCGCAGCCGCGCGCATGGTGATCTCGGACTGTTCGGCCTGGATGTCCGCACTGATCTGGGGTGCGTCCGGTTCGGCGTACCAGGGCCGGAGCCTGATCTGTGCGACCTTGACGCCGGTGGCCAGCAGCAGGGCGGTGCCCTTGTCCATCGCCCGGATTTCACTGGCCTCCATCACCCGCTCGCGCCGGCGGGACAGGCTGGTACTGCTGCCCGAGGACGAGTGGGAGACGGACCGCTCAGGAACCATGTGCGGCCCGACCAGCCCAGAGACCTCTTCGGCGAACTTCGGATCATCGAGACCCGCACCCAACAACTTGACGGTGGCGGCAGACCACAGTGCATCCATGCCGGTCTCCCCCCACACGCCGGTGCCCTGCCGGTAGCTCTGCAGGATGGTGATGGGGATGATGCCGCGCGAACCCAGATGGGAGTACAGCTCCGGAAGGTCGGCGATCTTGCAAATGTTCGCGGCCTCATCGAGGACGACGACCACCGGCACCGGCATGCGGCCGCCGGACCGCTCGGCGATGACCACACCAGCGCGCATGACCGCGTCGGCCGCCGCCGCGATGATCGGGGCGGCGCCTCCCCCGCCGCTCTGGGACAGCAGATACAGGGTGTCGTGGGAGCGTACGAAATCCAGCGGCCGGAACTGGGGACGGCGGTCGTCGGGCAGGACCCACGCGGCAATCTCCGGGTCCACCAGGCAGGCCAGGCACTCGCGCGCGGTCTGGTAGATGCCATCCCGGGTTTCGATGCTGCCAGCGATGGTCGCCTGCAGCTGGGCCGCCAAGGCTTCCTTGCCCGAGGCCTTCAGGGCGTCGGTCGACGCCCGGTCCGCTGGGGTGGCCAGCCAGCCGAGCACATCGTGGACCGTGCCCCCGGAGGTGGCCGCGGAGTGGAACAGCGCCGTCAGCAGGTTCCTCGCGGCCTTCATCCAGAAGTCATCGAACGACTTGTCCGAGCCGCCGCCGAGGGCGAAGTGCCCGGCCAGACGTCGGGCTCCCTCGATGGTTCGGGCCATGGCGAGCATGTCCCACCACATGCCGCGCTCCTGATGGATCACCCCCTGCGCGTCGAAGGTCCAGATGACGCCACCCTGCCGCTGCCGGAACGCGCGGGTGGCGGCGTACACGTCGTACTTGTTGCTGGTCGCCACGCAGCACCCCGGCGCCGACATGACCGCCGGAATCGCCAGCGAGGTCGACTTGCCCGAACGCGGCGCCATGATGGCCAACAGCACGTCCTCCCACGAGGCCCTCAATTCCGGCCCGTTGTAGGCGTCCAGGTTGCCCAGCAGCACCCCGGCGTCGTTGGGGACGATGACCTCGGCGTCGGCCAGCGCCGGCCGCAGAACCCGCGCCCGGGCAGTCACCGCCTTGGGCGCCAACGACCGGACGTCCCGCAGACCGGCCAGGCCGGAGCGGTGACCGAAGAACCCGCGCGCGAACCAGGCCGCCGCGGCGAGCCCGGCCAGGACAAGGACCAGGAGCACGACCATCCCGACCGTGGCCGCCGTGCCGTGCCCCGGCCACACCCGGCCCGGTCCGCCCCCGATCAGCGAGAACACCCCGTGCAGACCGAACTGCGGCGGGTGCCAGCCCGCCCCGGTCACCGCGACGCCGAGCGTGCCGCCCAGCCAGGTAGCCGCGTACAGCGCTCCCCCGCCGAACACCACGCCGATGATGCTCAGCGGGGTGGCCAGGTCCCCGCCGACTCCCCCGCCTGCGCTGTTGTCGCTCATGCGTCCTCCCCCGCCCGGCTCATCGCCGGGTCCGTCCAATACGCCTTGACCTCATCCGTTGTCAGATCCATGCGCGCCGGCGAACCGGCCCGCGTCCCGATTTTGATCAAGTATTTGCCACGTCCCGGGTGCCGCTGGGACGTGCCGTCGACGCCGGTCAACGCCGGCGCGGACCAGGAGGCGACCAGCTTCTGCTCTTCTCCGGTCAGCGGTCTCTGCGCGTTGACGCGCTCCAGCTCGCCCGAGCTCAGCGCCCCCAGCACCAACGAGTCGCACCGGTCCATCAACCCGCGTGCCTTGTTGCGGTCCTCCTCCGTCGGCAGCGCCTCCAGGTCGAGGAGGCTGTGCGTGATCATCAAGGTGACTTCGTTCTTGGACCGGTTGAGCCGGGTCATCGAGTCCATCGCGTCGACCAGTCCGGGCCCGGAGCGCAGGGCCCGCCACATCTCATCGAGGATCAGCACCAACGGGGTGTCCATCAGGCCCACCGCCCGCGCGGAGTCGACCTGTCCGTACGAGTACGCCCACGTCGCCAGCATGCCGGTGGCTACCACCTGCGGACCGGCCGACAGCAGCGCGGACAGGTCCACCGACAACGCGGAGGCCTCAAGGTCCAGGGGGCGGGTTGTCGGCCGGTCGAACAGGCCCGACAGCGGGCCGCGGCACAGGTTCTCCAGCGCGAGCGTCACGGCTCGCACCTGGTCGCGGTAGTCCTCGGCGGTGTCGACCATCAGCTGAGACCACAGCGTTTGCGGACCCTCCCGCAAGACCTTGACCACGTCCGGGATCACCGGGTCGTCGTCCTGCTGGTCAGCGATCAGCGCCAGCACGTGCCCGACCACGTTAGCCTCCGGCGCGGTCGGGCGCCGGTCCAGGCCGTGCGGGGTGGCCAGCAGGGCATGCAGGAGTTCCGAGCGCCGGCCGGTGATCTCCTCCCGCAGCGCGTCCTGCCGCTCTCGCGGCAGGTACGGCAACTGCCGCTTCAGCGGCCCCGAGTCCAGCGGGTTCAACCGGTCCAGGCCCCGGCCGATCCGGACGACCTGCCCGCCCAGAGACTCCACCAGGGAGGCATACTCCCCCTTTACATCGCCCGGGATCATGATCTTGTGGCCGTAGGACGCGTACACGTTGGATACTCGCTTGGCCAACGCGCTCTTACCGGCACCGGGCTGAGCCATCACCCACACACCCGGGTTCTGGGTGAGGCGCCCGACCCAGCCCGCCGGGTCGAAACAGACCAATTCGTTGGTCAGCAGGTCCGGGCCGATCGGCACCCCTTCCGGCGGTAGGGACGCCCCCAAGATGAACGGGTACAGCCCGGATACCTGCTTGGTCGTGCCCAGGTAGACCGCGCCCGGGTCGGTGTGGGCGGAACGGCCGGAACCGGCCCCGCGCCAGCCCCGGCGCGGGGCGATGTACTTCGGGTTCAGCCGCCATGCGCTAGAGTCCCGACCGGTCCCGGCTCCCTCAACGAGTCGGGACCGCTCAGCCTCAGCGGCGGATTGCTTCTTGAGTCGTGCCACAACACCCTCTCCTACGTGATGGGTCGTCAGGCCAGTGGGTGCACGCCCACCGGGAGCCCGGCCGTGAAGCACGCCGCCTGCCCGTGGTACGCGAACCGGAACCTCAAGCCGCCCGCACGCTTGGCCGCCTGCTCGGTCTCGCGCCGCGCGGCCGACAGCTCGGCGCGGTCGAGCACTGTGGTGGTGACGTAGATGGTCCACTGCACCAGCCCGGCGCCGTACGCCTCCTCATCGGCCGTGCGGGCGGCCGCGTCGGCGTCGGCCCGCTCGCGACGGGTGGCCGTGCGCTGAGTGCGGCGCCGGTACTCCTCGCGGGCATCTCCGGCTGACAGCTCGCGCTCGACCACCGCGGCGGCTTCCTCGGTGGGCAGCACCCGGTAGCCCAGGGTGACCCGGCGCGGGTAGCGCCCTGGCGCCAGCAGTGGCAGCAGCACGTCGTAGGACACCGGTCGGCGCGGAGCCTCCCGCAGCACCCACGACACACTCACTGCGCCGTCGTGCTCGTACTCCGTCGCCCCCTCATCGGCTGCCGTCGGCCCGGCCTGATCCCAGGTCAGGGCCCGCATCTCGGCCTCGGACGCGTCAGCGTCCTGCGGGTGGAACGCGCCCCTGACCAACCGCACCAAGTCCGTATCCGTCGCCCGGCGCAGGATGTCCGCGCCCGCGCCGCTCAGGTCGATGCCGTCTAGGCGCCGCAGCGTCTCGGCGGCCGCGTCCACCGGGTTGTCCGGACGGTCGGCCGCCCGCGCCGGCGAGGTGACCAGGGTCATCCACGCCGTCAGCTGGGCCGAGGACCGCGGAGCGTTGTCGACCAGCTCCCGCGTCAGCGCCTTGGCACTGTCCGGTGCCCCCGGCGCCAGGCGCCCGCGCACATGCTGGGACAGTGCGGTACCCGAGGACGGGGTGATCTGCAGGGTGACCGTCGCGGCGTCCACCGTGTCCTCGTTGGCCAGCGCCGCCAAAGTGTCGCCCCAGGAAGACACCCAGTTGGAGACCTGCCCGCGGCTGGCCAGCAGCGCGCCGCCCGGCGACAACAACAGGGTGGCCGACATCTGCCCACTGCGCTGGTTCCAGACCAGACCCACCCGCCGGTCCGAGGCCGCATCCTCCACCCGCAGCAGCTTGGTGGGAGCCAGCAGGCCGGGCAGGTCCAGCGCGCGCGGGTGCGGTAGGAACACCCCCCGGTAGGACGTCTCCCCCTTCAGCGCGGCGAGCTGCCAGCGGGCCCAACCGATCAGCAGCCCCATCAGCGGAACGCCGTCGCGCTGCCAGACCGCCAGGACGATGACGACCAGGGCCAGCGGCAGTGTCACCGGCAGCGAGCCCAGACCCACGACGTTCGCCGCCCCGATCGGCACCAGCGCGGCCGCGATGACCACCACGGTCTGACCAGTGTTCAGCAGGCCGACGCCCATACTCTTCGAGCGGCGCCAGCCCCCGTACAGCTGTGCTCTGTCCTCAGACATTGCTCTCCCGTCCTCCCTCACTCACGGTGTTGCCCGCAGCGTTTGCCGCGCGGCTGGTTGCCTCGGCGCCCCGCATCGTGACCGTCATTCCCGACGGGCGCGCGACAGGGGAACTCGAAGCGCCCCGGCCGGAGTCCGGTCCGGGGGCGGCCGGGCCCTGCCCGGAGCCGTTGGCGGCACTCTGCGTCGGGACGTACACCGAATTCGGATCCTGGCCTGTCTGCGGTGACGCCGAGTTGCGGGCCGCCTGCTCGACAGCCCCGCTGGCGGCCGCGACCGGGTTGGCCGCCGGGCCGGTGCGCGCCATCTGCGCGGCATGCTGCACAGCTGACGTCGGCTCACCGGAGCCGCCGCCGGAGCCGCCCCGGCCGAACCCCGCGCCAAGCATCCCCGCAGCCATAGCCGCCTGCGCGATCCCACCCGTCGACGCGCCGGCAGCGGCGATCCCCAAGGGGGCGAAGAGCCTCATCATCGTGGGCATCGCCAGGATGGACAGGGCCAGTGTCACCATGCCGCGGATCCAGTCCGCGATGCCGACCCCATGCCCGAGCTCGACGAACCCGAGCGCCACCAGCAGGGCGGCCGCGGGCTTGTAGACGATGACCATGATCATGGACGTCCACAGTCGCGGCAGCCACTGCCGGGTGCCTTTGCTGCCGATCTGACCTGCACTGGCGATCGGCAGCAGCAGAGCCTGTGCCGGTAGTGCGGCCTGCCGCAGGAACATCATCACGGCCAGGCATCCGGCGGCCAGGAACACCATCGCCGCCATGACCAGCTGGGCCATCGGGTTGAACCCGGTGGTGACCAACAGGACGTTGTTCATCCGGTCGCCGAGGCCGGTGCTCCCGCCGGCGAACGGCACGGCAATCAGATCATTGGTCAGGGCGTCGCTGGCGACCAACAGACTGTCCAGGATGGCGATGCCGGACAGGGTGACGATCACGTTGATAGCCAGACCCAATAGAGCCTCGGCCAGTGGCGTCCCCTTGCGCTGCACCATCGTGCGGATGCTCTGCCACAGCACCAGCAGAACGGCGATGATCTCGCCGACGCCCAGGCAGATGCCTTGCAGACTGTAGGTCACCGTCGTGCCGCCCAGCGTCTGCGTATCAGAGCTGGTCACCCCCGAGTCCTCAATGCTCACCGACTTCTGCGTGAACGCGACAGCAAGCGCCTGCTGAATGATCTGAGAGTCGAACTGGGCCAATCCCTGCGCCATCGGCTTGACGACCGTGCTGTTCAACGCGGAGTTGATGGCATTGGTAACCGGGTCACCGGTCCCCGACGGAGCGGAGCTGGAGGTGCACCGCGCGTCGTCGGCGTGGTCAGTGCAGAACTTCGCCTTGGCCTGCGCGAGGCACACCTTCAGCCCGGAGCCGAGGAGGCCGCTGCAGTTCGAGGGGATGGGCGCGGTCGGTGTCGGACTCGGCGAACCGCAGTAGGAGCTCCCTCCCGGCCCCGGCAGCGGAGTGCAGCTGTCGGGCGCCACCGCCACGGAGCGAGCGGGCGCCGCCGCGTACGCGGCCGAGCCGACAGCGGCCGATGCGGACAGGGCCACGAGGACCGCCAGTACCAGGGCCGCGAGTCGTGTCCAGTACCTCATCAGTGGTCCCCCTGCTGAAGAGCGATCCAGCCCGCATCGTTGAACCCGGACGTTCCCAGGTCATAGGGGGTGGGCAGCGCGGTAGGCGGAGACTCGATCACCTTCCAGTCGCCTGCCGTGGTCCAGTTCGCCATTGCCGTAGTCACCGCCACCCGGGTCACGGCCGGTTGACCGGTTCCCGGAGAGCTGGACTCGCGGACCAAGACGCTCATCTGCACGGTGTCGGCATCGAGCGCCTTCCACTGCACGCCGATCGGCCAGGCAGTGAACGAGGCACCGGCCGGTAGCGGGCCGGTGGCCGGCAGGCCGAATGCCTTCCGCAGTGCTTGCGCACCAGCGGCTGCATCAGCAGCCTGCTGGTCCGCCTGGCCAGGGGGCGCGTACGCGCGAGCGGCCTTGCTGTCCGCCACCGGATCCGCAGTCCAGTTCGAGGTCACGTGCTGGACCACCATGGCGATGGCACCCTGCGGGGTGTGCGGCCAACCCATCGGCAGACCGTCCACCGTGTGCGATGCCTGCGGGAGCGCCACGTACTGTGCAGGCGGAACGAAGGTGCCAGACGCGGTACTGGTCGGCGCCGCAGCGGACGCCGTTGACGTCGGCACCACCGTCGGCGAGAGCACCGGTCCTGGCAACTGCGAGGCAGAGGAGTGGCCCGACCCCCGGGCCATGAGGGAGACGACCGCGCAGACAAGGACGATGACGACGGCGACCAGGACGAGCACGAGCCGACGCATCCGCCGGGCCGCTTGGTGCTGCAGGTCGAGTGTCATCACGTCACCCCAGGATTGACGTCGTGATGCCCACGGCCAGCGACGCGCAGGTGAGACCTGCGATCACCCAGACCAGGCCCGAAGCCCCCTCGGCCGCCAGGTGGTGACGGTTCCGGCGGCCGATCATCATCATGATTCCGCAGACGATGATCCCGATCGCACCGGCCACCAGACCGATGTATTTCGCGTACGAGATCCAGTTCTCGAAGGTATTGCCCATCCCCGGCGGGACCTTGGCACCGGGATTGGTGATGGTGTCCGCAGGAGCAAGAGCGACAACGTGGCCAGCGATTTCCAGCAGGTTCGACATGTTGCTCAACCTTTCTCGGAGAGGTTCAGGCCCAGGCCGGACCGCAGTAGGCGGGCAGCCTTGGCGACAGGGCGGTATGACAGTGCGTCGGACGCGTCATCGGCCGAGCGCAGTTGCACCAGGTAGGGCACGTGCACCGTGCCGAGCGTGCGCCCGGACAGGGCGCGCGTGCGGAAGCGCACAGCTGTCGGCGGACGCAACGGCGCGTCCGCCACGATCACCAGATAGGGCCGGGGCACCTGCGGATGCCATGCCTGCAGCAGTGCGCCCGCACAATGCAGTCCGTATGCGGTTGACCGAACGACGACTACGGGTGTGTAGTTCTGGGGCAGATGTTCCCCACGTGGCAACTCGCGTGCGAACCCATGTTGTTCGGGATCGAGCATCCGCAGCACGCTCGTGGTTCCCGCGCCCCCGTGCGCTCCGATAAGCGCGAACCAAGCCGTTGGCCGGGGCGGGCTGGTTGGCCGCTGAAGAGCCATCACTTCCCCCATGTGGCTATGAAGTTCAACGATCTTCACTGATACACTACCATGGATTACTGACAGCAATGACTTATATAAGTTGGTTCCATGAGAGAGATCGAAGCCGGTCGATTTCGACCCGAGCGAGCGCGTGAGCTGCGCGAACGCGCCGGGTTGAGCCGGGACGAACTCGCCGTGCTTGCCCGGATCAGCCCTGAAACCGTGCGGTCTGCCGAGATCGGCGCGCGGGCGCCCTCGGCCCGGGTGATACGGGCGCTCGCCGACGCGCTCCGGACCACGGTCGACGCGTTGTGCCCGCCCGCCGGGCGGGTGGTGCTGCGGGACCTGCGGCGTCGTGCTGGTCTGACGCAACGCCAGCTCGCCGAGAAGGTCGGAGTGAGCGCTCAGATGGTCAGTCGAGTGGAGGCCGGGGTGTACGGGGTCAAGGACCCAGACCGCTGGGCCGCCGGATACAAAGTGACGCGCGCGCAGTGGACCCGAGCGTGGGAGGCAGGGAGAGCCGCCCGGCGCAAGAAGCTGAAAGCCAAGGGGGAGGCGGAGGGCCAGTGCCCAGGTACGTCGGAATCGGAGCCACAGTAGGCGGAGGACTGTTCCTCACTGCCATCATCGGCGTGGCCGCCATCGGCGGAGCCAATACCGCAGCCGGCAGCGTCACCAGCCTGCCCGCAGGCGTCGTCCCCGCTGCCTACCTGCCATGGATCACCAAGGCAGCGGCACTGTGCCCGGAGGAAAGCCCGGTCCTCATCGCCGCGCAGGACTGGCAGGAGAGCGGGTTCAACCCGAACGCGACCAGCTCGGCCGGTGCCGAGGGCATCGCGCAGTTCCTGCCGAGCACATTCGCCACCTACGGCCAGGACGACGCCGGCGACGGCAACGTGAGTCCGTTCAATGCGCCGGATGCAATCATGGCC
The DNA here is from genome assembly GCF_004365705.1 of Streptomyces sp. 846.5. Classification (NCBI taxonomy): domain Bacteria; kingdom Bacillati; phylum Actinomycetota; class Actinomycetes; order Kitasatosporales; family Streptomycetaceae; genus Streptomyces; species Streptomyces sp. 846.5. Next base: position 53,932 of record NZ_SOBN01000005.1, on the reverse strand, counting down.
CAGGGCCGGTACATGTGCAGTCTGTTCGCCCTGGCCGAGAAATCCGGCTACCCCGGCGGGGCCGAGGCCCTGGCCCTGGCCGGGTACAACGCCGGATGGGGCGCTGTTAAGACTGCTGGCGGGGTGCCGCCGATCAAGCAGACGATCGACTACATCGCCGCTATCCAGGCCAAGGCGGCCGAGTGGACCGCCCAAGGCGGGGTCACCGCCATCTCGGGCAGCAGTTCCGGGCCCGCCGCGGTGAACCGCGCGCTCGCCTACCTCGGCGTCCCCTACGTCTGGGGTGGCGGCACCCCGAACGGCCCGAGCGTCGGATTCTGCGACAGGTCCGGCAACGGCATGCTGGGCGGGACTTGCTTCGCCAGCTCGCACAGCGGGTTCGACTGCTCCAGCCTCGTACAGATGGCATGGTGGCCCACCCTGCAACTCCCCCGGACGAGCGGCGACCAGTACGCCGCGACCGCCAATCACCCCGTCTCCATGGACGCACTCCAACCCGGAGATCTGATCTTCTACAGCAAGGACGGCATCGGTGCCCACGCCGACCACGTGGTCATGTACGCCGGGAACGGCATGGTGGTGGAGGCGCCACACACAGGCCTCTCGGTCCAGGAAGTCCCCTTGTACAAAACCGGGGGACTCGTTGGCGCTACCCGTCCGGGTGCTTAAGAAACCGCCTCGTTGACCGCGTGCCTCCTTGGTACCAAGGGACCGCATTGTGCCGAGGACCAGGGGGTATGGCTACAATCCGGCACCTTGGTACCAGGGAGTCAGGGTAGTCGGGGGTATTCGGCGTGGCCGTTGTCTGGGGCTGGGTGCTCGAGGAACGCCGGCCGCGTGGAGGTGATGGACTGCTGGGGGGAGTGGCCGGCGTGCCTCGTGCCCCCGCGGGTTGTTGGCCGACTGCGGGTTGCTGGTGGAGTAAGCGGGGGCTCTGTCCCCAACCCCCGGTCGTCCTGCGGAAGACGGTGGGGCCCCACACATTCGCTGTGCGGGACCCCAAATGCCTGACGTCGGTTCAGGCCCTGGCGTCGATGCTCACTGCCCTACTGCTGTCGATGAACACCAAATCGCCCGGGACGTTCAGCGCCTCGGCGAGCGCCACCAGGTCGTCCACGCGCGGCGGCAAGACCGTCCACCCGCCAGCCGGTGCCATCGGCCCGGCGGCGTCTCGCTGCACGTACACGCTAGATTCCATCTCAGATCCTCCAAGCAGGATCGAGCCCGGCGGACGGTTGCAGCCACACCGCCAGGCCAAACGGGAGGGATCGGGCCGTGCGCCCGGTCCCTCTTTGTTGTTGTCATCCTCATTGCCTCGACCCCTTGGTGTCAAGGAACCTTGGTACCAAGTCCCCAGTTGGGCATAATGTCGACGGTGAAACACCTAGTTAGCGTGCAGGTGGTAAGTCCAGCGCTATCGTTCTTGGTACCAAGGTTCCTTGACGCCAGGGTTCCCTAGAGGAAAGGTGGCAGCTGTGGCAAAACCCAAGGTCAGACAGAAGACCAAGAAGATCTCGTTCGTGAACCAGAAGGGCGGGGTGGGAAAGACCACCTTCAGCATCAACGTCGGAGCGGCAGCGGCCGAACTCGGCGCCCGCGTCTGCATCCGAGAGATGGACCCTCAGGGCAACGGGTCCTCCTCTACGGTGCCCCTCCCAGGGCCCTACACGATGAACGACCTCCTGAGGCCCGACGAGACGACGGGCGAAGTGGTCGAGGGAAGCTTGGCAAGCGCGATCCGCAAGACAGGGCAGGCCTGGCCGGCCGGGTTGTACATCGTCCCCGCGGAGACTGCGTTGGCGTCGCGTGAGGGCGACAACGGCGTGAAGATTCCCCGCGAACGGCGCCTGCAGATCGTCAGCGAAGGCGCGCTTGAGGGGTTCGATCTGGTCATCGACGACTGTCCGCCCTCTATCGGACAACTCACCGTCAACTCTCTGACTGACAGCGATGAGGCCCACATCGTCACGGCCCCCGTGAAATGGGCCGTTGAAGGGGCTCGCGAGGCATTCCGCAGCATCCGCAACGTGCAGCGGTTCCACAATCCGGGCCTCAGGTTCGGAGGGGTCTGGGTGAACATGTTCCTCGTCGCAGGGGGCTCGGGCCGTGTTGAATCAAGGACCCGCCTGGCGGAACTGCGTGAGTTGCCCGAGTTCCAAGGGCACGTCAACGAGCCGGTCATCAATGACATAGAGACCATCCGTGGAGCCGCCGGAGCGTCAGTGCCACTGACCGCATTCGGGCGAGACACCGAGGCTGCGGTGATCTTCCGTGGCATCGCTGAACGCTTCCTGAACGACTGACGACCGCCCCCCGAGGAGAACCCACCCATGGCCAGGCCCAAGGCGATGCCCGCTAACAAGCCAGCGGACGACGATGATGATTTCGACCCCGCAGCAGGTGCCCCAGCTCCGCCGAAAGCACCCAGCAACCACCCGGTCAGTCCCCAACCTGAGGTACCTGGGTCCCAAGGGACCACGCCCAGGGCAGGTACAGAAGTCATCGAGCCTGAGACCAAGGAACCAAGGAACCAAGGTTCCGAAACTCGACTCACCTCCGCTGAGCGCCCCAAACTGGGGGCTCGGGTAGATCCCTGGCTCAAGCAAGCACTCAAGATCGCCGCAGCTGTCGAGAGCCGGACTGAGGAGACCTTGGTCGACCAGGCGTTGACGGCGTACCTCTACCAGCACCACCCCCAGCTCACCGCCGATGTGAAAGAGCGGCACGCCCGCTGACAGCAAACGGCCCCGAACCGCCTGCAAGCCAAGTCCGGGGCCATTCACACCAGGGAGAAACCCCATGTACGACCACGTTAAGGCCCACCGGCACCGCTCGGCGACCACGCCCACGAACCTGGCCGGAAGCGCCCGAACGGAGGGCACCCGATGACCACCTTTGCTCAGATCACCGCATGGCCCGCCGCCCATCCCCTCCCTGCGACCATCGGCGTCTCAGCGCTGATCGTCGTTGCGGTAGCCGCTGTACTGAGGAGGATCAAGTCCACCACCAGGCAGACCGAGCGCCGGAAGTTCTCCGCCGGCACCGTCGCCGCCGCCGTGGCGTTCGTGATCTGCACGTCAGTGAGCTTGAACACGAGCTACGGGTTCACTTTCGACGGGCTCCAGATGAGAGGCACCCCCGAACGTCTGTTGTCGTGCGCGGCATTCGAGTCCCTGATTGCCATGTGCGTACTCGGTGCCCGCGAGCGCCTGAACAGCGAGAAGCAGTCCCCAGGATGGTTCGGCTCGGCGGTGTGGATCTTCGCCGCTCTTTCGGCCGTTCCGGCTTGGCACGAGGGACATGGACTGACCCCCGGCACGATCGTTCGTGTGATCGTCGGATCGTTCGGCGCCGGTCTCGCGGCCCACTCCGCTCTCGGCCTGGAGCTGCGGCACCGGTCGGGAGCGGAGTCCCAGTCACCGATGGCGCTGATCATGCGGGACCTGCGGGAACGGCTGATGGCTCGTCTTGGCGTCGGCCAGCGAGGACGAACCGCGGAGAAGATCGCACGGGACCGCGCACTGTCCAAGGCCGTTGACCTGGCTGACCGGTACGACCGGCTGTCCGAGGAGGACAAGGCGAAGGACTCGGGGGCACGTATCGCCCGCAGGCTCGCCCGAGCTCTTGACCGTGCCGGATGCTACGACGACGAGGCACAACAGGCCGAGTACCGCGCCCGAGTCGCCCTGCGCCGGTTCGCCACCGAGCTGAAGATCACGCCCGACGAGTCGCCGTGGCACATCGAGGTGACCTCTCCCGAGGCCGAGAGTGCCATTGCTGAACTCGAAGCAAGGATTCGGCACATGGAAGACCTGGCCGAGGAGACCGAGGCCGCCGTGGCGGCACGGATCGAGCACGCCGCGGCGACCACCCGAGCCGATCTCCTCGGCACGCGTGCCGAGGTTGGCAACGAAGCGCCAGCGGCGGCAGATCTGGCACATCCGCCCGCCCCGGTCCGTGTGCCGAAGCAGAGCGAGCACCAGGACGAGGCCCTGAAACCGCAGCCAGTCAGGGACCTACGGAGCTACCCGACAAAGCGGGCTGCCCTTGAAGCGCTGTTCGCCCTGCGGATCGCCCCTGACGACACCCGAGTAACCAACGTCATCACAGAGGAGCTGTTGAAGGAGCTCGCTGACGCGGGCGTACAGCTGGATCGGGGAGCGGCACACCGGTACGTCACCGACCTACGGCCGTCTCTCTCGCAGGAGGACGACCAGGCCGAGGACAGCGCCGTGCAAGGCAGCTTGGTCAACGCGTGACCAGGTACAACCCCCGGGGCACGGGTTCTCCACCCGTGCCCCGGCACAGCTCCGGCACGGCCGTGCCGACCCGGAACCAAGGGGGACCGATGGACACCACAACCGCCGCGCCGAGCCACCGCGGATTGCTGCCCCAGGCATTGCATGCCGACCTCGGTCGAGCACACCAGCTCAACGAGCGCCTGGCCGCCGCCGAGGGACGTGTGCGCCGGGCATTGGACAGCAGCAAGGCAATCCAGGCGGCACAGTTGGACGTGGCCGGCGCTCGCGCCGCCGCCGACGAAGCCCAACACCGTACACAGGAGGCCCGTGCCGAGGCCGAGCGTGCCGAGGCCACCGCCGAAGCGGCTCAACACGAGGCCGATGCTGCACAGGACCGCGCCGAAACAGCACAGGCCAACGCCGAAGGCCTGCGCCAGCAGCTCGCCGAGACACAGCATGAGCGAGACGCGTTGCGACAGGACCGCCAGCAGGCGGAGGGCGGCCGGGCTGCTGCCGTGAAGCTCGCCGAGCAGGCACAGCACGCTGCCCAGGAGGCGTATGCCGAGGCCGGCGCCGCCCGCCAACGCGCCAAGGCGGCACAGACAGAGGTGGAGGGCCTGCGCCAGCAGCTCGCCGAAGCACAGCGAGCCGCAGCCGAGGCCAAGGCGGCACACCAGCAGGCGGAGGGCGGCCGGGCTGCTGCCGTGAAGCTCGCCGAGCAGGCACAGCACGCTGCCCAGGAGGCGTATGCCGAGGTCGGCGCGGCCCGCCAGGAGCTCGCCAAAGCACGGGACGAGCGGGATGCTCTCCAGCGGGACCGTCAGCGCGCCGAGGCCGAGGCTGAGACGGCTCAGGCTCAGGCGGAGGGCCTGCGCCAGCAGCTCGCCGAGGTACAGCGAGCCCTAATCGAAGCCGACACGGCACACCAGCAGGCTTACGATGCGGCACAAGACGAGGCCGAGGGGCTGCGTCAGCAGCTTGCCGAAGCGCAGGAGGCGGCACGGAGAGAGGTGCCGGAGGCACAGGAATCGGCACAGGAGCCACAGCTCGAACCAGCTTCCACACTCTCCGGCGGCACGCGGAACCGAGTCCAGCCGAGGCGGAAGGGCCGTAGTCGCCGATAGGCGTCCGGAACCCAGTCACCTTGCCACCTTGGGGCCAAGGTGGCTGGGTTCCCCTGCGAACTGCGCTTTCAAGGCTTATCAGACGTCTAGGTACCAAGGTGTCATGGTTCCTAGGTCTTGAGGCTCCCGTGTGCCGCTCCCCCGCCGCTCATCCCCCGTAGACGCTGCGACAGATCTGAGCCTGAGGACTGTCCGCAGGCCAGCCCCCGAGCTTCGTGCCAGCCGCGCACACGCTATTGCCTGACGGCGCCGGAGGCCGTGCCGAGAAACCGCCCTTCGAGATATCCAGCTTTGCCGAGCAGGCACAGCGCACTGCCGGGGGTGGCGTATCCGGGGCCTGGCGGCACAAGACGAGGCCGAGGGGCTGCGTCAGCAGCTTGCCGAAGCGCAGGAGGCGGCACGGAGAGAGGTGCCGGAGGCACAGGAATCGGCACAGGAGCCACAGCTCGAACCAGCTTCCACACTCTCCTGGCGATGTCTTCTTGAGTTGGGCCCAGGTTGCCGCCCTGAGCTGGGCCCAGTAGTGGGATGACTGGCACGAATTGTGCCGCTTTCATCTGGACCCACTGTCCGCGCTGCTGGACCCACCCCGTCGCCTGCGCGGACATTCTGACCAGCGCCGAGAGGGTGGGCTCGCTTCGGAACGGCACAGCTTCCCGAACAGCACTCTGAAGTGCACGGTGGGCTCAGTTGATCTCGGCACGGTGGGCCCAGTTCAAGAAGACATCGCCACTCTCCGGCGGCACGCGGAACCGAGTCCAGCCGAGGCGGAAGGGCCGTAGTCGCCGATAGGCGTCCGGAACCCAGTCACCTTGCCACCTTGGGGCCAAGGTGGCTGGGTTCCCCTGCGAACTGCGCTTTCAAGGCTTATCAGACGTCTAGGTACCAAGGTGTCATGGTTCCTAGGTCTTGAGGCTCCCGTGTGCCGCTCCCCCGCCGCTCATCCCCCGTAGACGCTGCGACAGATCTGAGCCTGAGGACTGTCCGCAGGCCAGCCCCCGAGCTTCGTGCCAGCCGCGCACACGCTATTGCCTGACGGCGCCGGAGGCCGTGCCGAGAAACCGCCCTTCGAGGCCCGCTTTGGGGGACGGGCGGGGGCGGGACGAGGCCGAGGAACAGGCCGCGAGACTCGGGCCGATGGGGGAGTGGGGGCATGAGCGACGTCTACGCGGCCCCGTGAATGCCGAGCAGTTGCAGGAGGGTTGGCACCCTCAGCAGGTTCGCCACTCTGGCTTTCCAGAGGTGCCGAGAGCGTCCCTGCGGATGCCGTTGCCCTGGCTGACGTCGACGGGGCTAAGGGCACAGGGAAGGCCAGTGCGGAGGGAGAAGAGGCTGTGGAGGAGGGCCGCGTAAGCGCGGTTGGTCCAGCATTCACGGGCGCTGTACGGCCAGGGCGCTGCCCAAGGGGCGCATTTCTGGAAGATCGCGCGTCGTGGCTCCAGACTCCGGCGCCAGCGCCGATGGCCAGAAGGAGTGCGGCCGATAAGAGCATGGTCCTGCGAAGGTGTGTCCATACCACCGGAGGGCTCGCAGGAGCCCACGGAGGCGCGGCGTCATCGCTGGTAGCCGCCCAGTCCCGAAGGGTCAGTGGCTCCGCATCGTCGGTCATAACCGGACAACGACTGAGGGACCGACCGGAAGCGATCCGGTCGGCCCCTCAGTCGTTGCTTACGGCAGGTCGAACTCCCCGTTACGGGCGCCGTCGACGAAGGCTTGCCACTCGGCCCCGTTGAACTGGAAGAGCTGCTGTCCGGGCTGGTCGTTCTGCTTGGAGTCCCGGACGACGACTCCGCCAGTCGGGGTGTGGGCGATCTCGACGCAGGCACCTTGGTCCCCGCTGTAGCTGGACTTGAACCAGCGGAGCGAGGCGAGGCCGAGGGGTTGTTCCATGGTCATTTCTCCTTTATGACACGCTGCAAGAGCGCCGCTGATTCTTCTGGGTCGAGCGCATTGGCCAGCAATGCGCTGTAGGAGGTGCTGAATGCCCTCACCTGTGAGTCCCGCTCGACGAAGAGGTTGCCGCTTGGTGCTTCCACGTAGACCACTCGCGGATCAGCCGGCCCGAACTCCAGGATGGAGAACGAGCCCCGTAGGCCCGGGTGCATGCCTTTGGACAGCGGGCAGATCTGGACGTTGACGTTCGGCAGCTTCGCCAGTTCGAGGATGTGCCCGATCTGATTGCGCATCGTCTCCGGGCCGCCGATTGGCCGCCGGAACACGGACTCATCCATCACGGCCCACAGTTCCAGCGGGTCGGACGAAGCGGTGAGTCGCTTCTGTCGTTCGATGCGCACGTTGACGAGCCTGTCCACCTCGTCGGACTGGCCGATGCGGCTACTGCTCATGACCGCCCGGGCGTAGTCGGGTGTCTGCAGCAGGCCGGTGACCCAGGAGAGTTCCCAGGTCTGCACCAGTCGCGCGTCATACTCCAGTCCCACATAAACACCGAGTCCGGAGGGCAGGACCGACTCGTACTCGTCCTGCTCCCACCACCCGGATTCGCTCGCTCGCCGGTGGATGTCAGTGATTACCAGCCGGGCGTCTTCGTCGGTCACGCCGTACAGATCGAGCATGGCTCGGAGTTCCAGGGCCTTGGCCAGGCCCTGCCCCGTTTCGATGCGGCTGATCTTGGAGGTGGAGCACTCTAGAACCTTGGCTACGTCCTCAAGCCGGAGGCCTGCGAGGTCGCGCAGGCGACGAAGCTCTGAGCCCAGGCGACGCCGTCTTACGGTCGGTCCCTGTGGATCGCTCATCCGCTGCCTTCCTCTGCGTCGTCGGCGTGCACTTGCTGGGTGCAAGTTTGCCGCATCGTCGCCCGCGTGATCGGACACGGTCCCTCCATCATCCTCGGACGCTTCCGATCGGAAGCGGAATTTTTTGATGGGCTTGTGTCATGGGATTGCACGGAGCATTCTATGAGGGATCTCACTACGGGATGTAGTGATGTGATGGCGGGATGTTCCGCCCGCTCCGTGCGCGATCGAGGGGACGGCATGGCAGCCAGCCCGGCAGAGCAGTTACGAGACGTACGCCCACCAGCAACGGAGGCTGACCACCAGCGCCCGCGCCTGACCAGCTGTGCGGCGTCGTGCGCGATAGCGGCCGGGCCGACAGCACCGCGCCAGATGCGCAGGTTCACCGCGACTGTGCTGGCGCACTGGGGGATCGGTGGCGAATCTGAGTTCGAGATCCGCGAAATCGTCTCCGAGCTGGTCACCAACGCGGTCTGTCATTCCGGCAGTTCTGACGTGTCACTGACGCTGACGATGTGCGGCGGAACCGTCCACCTGACCGTGCGAGATACCGGCCGGTGGAAGCCCCCGCGACGGCGCGATCCCTTGGGCCTGCACGGCCGGGGCCTGGCGCTGGTGAGCGAGCAGGCGACCAGGTCGGGCCTGACCCGGTCAGTCGGCGGGACCCAGGCGTGGGCACAGCGTGACGTGCCCGAAGAGGACCTACTACCTGGCCGGCACCGGGGGACGCCATGCTGACGATGGAGCGGCCAGCGGCCGAGGCTGCGGTGAGCGGCACCTTCAGCTACTGGTGCGAGTGGGTCGGGACCGACCCGGTCACCGGTGCCGTGTTCTTCCTCGGTGCGGAGTCCGAGTTGAACCCGCGGCTCGCTATGCGGTGGGCCTATGCGCGGGGCCAGGCTATCGCCCCGCAGCTCACCCCGCCGGCGTCGTGGGTAATAGGCGGGTGGCTGCAGGACGATCGCGAGCGGTTGAAGGCTGTGCACCAGCTGACGGACGGCGTCGAGTACGTCCTGACGGTTCGCGAGGAGTCGGCGAAATACATGCTGACCATCCGGCCCATCCCCTCGGTTCCCCTGGTCGCTGACGCGGAGCACGGCGGTGACGGGTCGTGGTGAACACCAACTTCGTGGTCGAGCTGCACATCACCATGGGCACCGCGGAGCCCGCCGTGCTCGCCCGGGTCACCGCGCAGTCGCCCGAGCGGGCAGCGCAGATGGTTCGGCTCCAGGCCCGGCCGTTCGCCGGGCTGCAGCTGGAGGACGCCCCGATCTGGCAGTGGATCAAAGTCGGCTACCGCCAGGCCGTCGCCGAGCTCGCCGCGGGTACGTCGGTGACCGTCGGGTTCAGCACCGACGAGGGGCGGGTGGAGTGGAGGGTTCAGCCCGTGCTCGCCGCCCAGTCCGAGCAGTCCAACTGATGCTCCACCAGGCCCGTGAAGAGGAAGAGTCCCCATGGTTCAGCAGCCCACCGGTAGCGGCCTCGCGGTCATCCCTGCCGCGCCGCTGCCCGAGCAACCGGCCCCGCGGCCGGTCCCGGGCCGGATCGTGGACCAGGTGCAGCAGGGACTCGACGGTGCCGACACCACCCTGCGCGCCCTGGAGGACGCGGCGGACGCGTCCGCCGGCGACTACGAGATCGACATGCGGCCGGTGGCCACCTGCTCCGGCGAGACCACGGCCCAGGCCCTGGCGAAGGCGGCCGCGTGGTTCGAGAAGGCACCACCCACGGCGCGACTGGAGGCCATCGGGTTCCGGTACATCGAGGAACCGGGGGAGCCCGACGAAGTCCGGCTGACTCTGGCCGTCTCCTATCCGGACGACGAGGAGTAGGCCCATCCCAGACTCCCGGCCGGGGTTGTATCCCCTGCGCCCCGGCCGGGGACGAACGCGGCGGTCCGGCACCCCCCGTTGCCGGGCCGCCGCCGCAACAGCGAAGGCGCCGCCATACAGCAGGCGGCGCGATCAAGTAGGCACCATCTCCCAACTTGAAAGGACTGGTCCATGTCCATCACCGCCACGACCGCACTGGACGAGCTGCGGATCGGCGTGCTGTGCGGCGGACGCTCACCGGAGCGTCCGGGCTCGCTTGCATCCGGCGAGGCCGCCGTCAAGGGCTGTGCTGACGCCGGTTTGACCGTGGAACTGATCGACATCACCGACACGCCGCCTCAGGCGCTCGCCGGACGGATCGACCTCGCGTTGCTGGCCACGCACGGCCTGTACGGCGAGGACGGCAAGCTGCAGGGCGCTTTGGAGTGGCTGAACATCCCGTACACCGGTTCCGGGGTGCTGGCGTCCGCGATCGGCATGGACAAGCGTCGGTTCAAGGCGATGCTGTTCCACGCCCACATCGATACCCCCAGCTACATCGAGATCCTGCCCCGGTGGAGCCGCGAGATGGCCACATCGAGCGTGCAGCACTCCCTAGGGTGGCCGGTGTTCGTCAAACCGGCATCCGGCGGGGGTTCCCTCGGTGCAGGCCCGGCGTGGGACAACCACGACTTCGACCGGCTCTTTGGCCAGGTCATTTCCCCCGCCCACGAGTACGGCACCTTCATCGCGGAGGAGCTGATCCACGGGAACCCGGTCACCGTCGGGGTGCTGGAGGTCGACGGCGCGCCGATGACGCTACCGCCGCTGGAGTGCGAGACCGACCGCCCGTTCTACGACTACGAGGCCAAGCACGACGTTTCGCTGCGGCGCGAGTTCTGCCCGGCCCGCCTGACGGACGCCCAGCTGTCCCGCATCACGGCCACTGCGCTGCAGGTTCACCGTCTGATCGGCGCGCACGGCGTGTCGCGCGTGGACTTCATGGTTGCCCCGAACGGGCGCCAGGCGGTGTTGGAGGTCAACACGGTGCCCGGCCTGTCCGCCCACGGGAACCTCGCCACGATGGCGGGCGCGGCCGGCATCTCCTACCCGGAGCTGATGCGCCATCTGGCCCGTACCGCCCTGACCAAACCCGTGTACGTGCCGTGACCGGCCTGCTCAACCCAGCACACTGAGGAGCCATGAACACCGCTCTGCGCGTCCCGTACTACGCCCAGTGGGAATCACCCCAATTGGTCCCGCAGATCGTTGCCCGCACCCTGCCAGCGGCCCAGGATCCTGCCTGGGCCGCCTCGGGCGCGCACACGCCCGAGGAATACGAGTGGTGGTCCTGGCGGGTCTGCGGAATGGCGTGCCTGCGGATGGCCCTGCACCACTGGCGCGGCATTGCCCCCCCGACCCTCGAACTCGCCCGCGAATGCACCGAGGCTGGCGCCTACGTCGTCCACGACGACCGCGTTGACGGTCTGATCTACGCCCCGTTCACCACCTACGTGCGCGACCGCTGGAACCTGGACGCCGCCGTTGTCGTCGACCTGACACCCGAGCAGATCCGGGACCATCTCGACGCCGGTCGACTGGTGATGATCTCCGTCCACCCCACGATCAGGACCCTCCACCCCACCCCGCCCCGGCAGGGCGGCCACCTGGTCCTCGCCGTCGACCACGACGCCACCCACCTGATGATCAACAACCCTTCCGGATTCCCCGAAAGCCAGCACTACGCCCGCGTCCCCTGGGGCGACCTGGATCGCTTCTACGCCCGTCGCGGCGTCGTCCTGGCCGACCCCGCCTGACAGAGAGAACCGCCGTGATCCCCCTGACTCTGGACGAGATCGCCGCCATCAGCGGCGGCACCCTCACTGACGCCCCCGACCCGGGCGCGACCGTCACCGCACCCCTGGCATTCGACTCCCGCCTGCCCATCATCGGATCCTTGTTTCTATGCCTGTCCGGTGAAGGCAACCGCGACGGCCACGACTTCGCGGCGGCCGCCACCGACGCTGGGGCCGTCGGCGTCCTGGCGACTCGCCCCGTGGGGGTGCCCGCGATCGTCGTCGCCGACGTTCTGCAGGCCGCCGCCGAGCTCACCAGGCACTTGAGCGGCAAGCTCACCGGGACGAGCGTCATCGGCTTGACCGGGTCGTCGGGCAAGACCAGCACTAAGGACCTGATCGCCCAGATTCTCCCGGGCCTCGGCTCCACCGTCGCCACCGAGCAGTCTTTCAACAACGAGTTCGGCGTGCCGGTCACCGTCAGCCGGGCCGACGCCAGCACTCGGTTCCTTGTGCTGGAGATGGGTGCCAAGGGCATCGGCCACATCCGGGACCTGACCCGGATGGCACCGCTGGAGTCCGGGATCGTCCTCAACGTCGGCGCGGCTCACCTGGGAAAGTTCGGATCCCGGGACGCCGTCGCGCAGGCCAAGGGCGAACTGGTCGAGAACCTGCCCTCCACCGGATACGCCATCCTCAACGCCGACGACCCCAACGTCCTCCCGATGGCCGCCCGCACCCGCGCCACAGTGATCACATTCGGCCTCGGCGATCACGCCCTCGTCCGCGCCCATGACGTGCGGCTGGACGACCAGGGGCGTGCCGGCTTCACCCTGGACAGCCCCCAGGGAAGCGCCCCGGTGCAGCTGCGCGTCGTAGGTGAGCACTACGTCTCCAACGCCCTGGCGGCCGCAGCTCTCGCCCTGGCCTACGGGATGCCCCCGCAGGCCACCGCCGACGCCCTCAGCGCCGCCGAGCCGATTTCCGCTGGACGGATGCAGGTCACCGACCGGGCCGACGGCCTCACGGTCGTCAACGACGCCTACAACGCCAACCCGGACTCCGTGCGCGCCGCCCTACACGCCCTCGCCGCCCTGACCGGGCCCACCGGGCGCCGGGGTATCGCCGTCCTCGGCCCGATGCTGGAACTCGGCCCAACCAGCGAACAAGACCACGCAGATGCCGGCGCCCTGGCCGCGAGCCTCGGCTTCGACGTCGTGGCCGTCGGCAGCACCCCGGACGCCTACGCCATCGCCTCCGGCGCAGGTGCCCGCGCCGTCCTTGCTGCCACGGACCGCGAAGACGCTCTCAGGCAGTTGCAGTCCCTTGCACGCCCTGGTGACGTCGTCCTGGTCAAGGCATCCCGCGACTCCGGGCTGCGCTGGCTCGCCGACAGCCTGGTCACCGCATCGTCGGAGGAGCAGTGGACGAGGGCCTGAGCGTCACTCAGTACGTGCGCGCCGCCGCTGCGGCCGCCATCCTCGACAGTCCAGCCGTAGCCGGTCGTCGCCCCGACGCGTAGGCACGAACACCGTGTGAAGGAGCCCCCAGCCCAAGGCTGGGGGCTCCTTCACACGGTGATGTCCCGGGGTCTACACAGTTGCGGTCACTACGGCCCTGGTCGCGAGGTCGAGGCCGCCGGCGCCTGCGGGGGCCCACAGCGCCCGGCGGTGCCGGGTCAACACGGCCGAGGGGGTGAACAGCAGTCCGGCCGGGGTGAAGTGCGGGTGTCCCAAGTGGAGCTCCAGGGCAGGCAAGTAGTTCCAACGCACGGCCGGGTGCGCGGAGTGCGCGTAGTGGTGCAGATCCCCGTAGGGCAGCCAGGTCCCGGCCGCCAGCGCGGCCAGGGCGCGGTTGCGCGGGTACAGGCGCAGGCAGCGGCCCGCCTCCACCGCGGCGGGGGGACCGGTGACCACCGCCGGGTCGAACCAGGTGTGTTCGACCAGCAGACTCATCCAGGCCAGTTGCGGATACAGCAGCAGCCGGGGCACCAGGACGCCGAACACCACCGCCTGCCAGCCGCCCAGCGCGAACGCCGCCGCCAGCACCACGGCGACCGCGGCCGCGCGAGTGTAGGAGCCGGGCCGCGGGACCAGGTTCGTGCCGATGCCGACTACGGTGGCGACGATGCCGCGCAAGGTGAGCGGATACACCAGGGCCCGGGCGAAACGAACCGGGCCCACCCCGGGCCGCAGGCCAGCGGTGTGAAGCTCGGTCAGGTTGGGGTCCACGCCCGGGCGGGCGGCGTTGGGGTGGTGGTCGCGAACGTGCCGCCGTCGGCGCACCGGCACCGGGACCAGGCCGAGCGGATGGTGTACCGCGAGCTCGGCGAGGAGGTTGCCGAACCGGGCCGTGCGGGTGAGAACGCCGTGCACCGCGAAGTGGGAGATTTCCTGCAGGTGCCGCAGCTGCACGGCCACCGCCAGCGCGGCAACGATCCAGCCAGCTACCCCGCCGGTGGCGGCTACCCCCCACCAGCCGACGATGGACAGCCACTGCCCGGCCAGCAGCAGTGCGGGGGTGAGGTTGTTGGACCGGTGCCGCTGCAGTTCCATCAGCGTGCGCAGGCCGGCCGCGTGCGGCCGGTGACGGGCGTACCACCAGCGGTCGCCCTGGCGCAGGACGATGCCGGTCACGACTATGCCTAACCAGACGATCATGGGACTCCAGCTCTCGCGGAAGCATCCCCGCGACATGCGGGAACGCGGGGCCGAGCGGAGCTCGACCCACTAATCTCTACCAAATGTAATTCTAGTGCACTAGATTTCGTCCCGCGGACACCTCCGGCCCGCCCCGTGGTGCTGGGGCGGGCCGGAGCGAGCAGATTCCCGGAGGCCGGGGGAGTGGGGTCAGCTGGTCGCCGGGTGGATCCCGGCGGCGTGCAGGATCTTCATGTTGTCGTCGAAGAGCTCGCCGAAGGCGTTGATCTCGGGCAGGTACATCTCACCGGGGTACTCCAGCGGTGCCGTGCCCAGGACGGCGGCGGGGTCGAGCTCGGTCCGTAGGACGATCGTTGCGTTGCCCTCCAGGACCGGCTGCCACACGTCGCCGGTCTGCTGCAGCCAGCTGCGGGCCGGGCCGCCGGGGTTGCGCACCACCAGGCGCACGTCCGGGTCCACCAGGTTCAGGCGCGACAGCGTGGCGCGCGAGGCGGAGTTGCCCGACCCGCACGACTCGGTCAGCCCAGCGCCGCGCTCGAAGGTCCGCACGAACACCTCGCCGTCGCCCAGCTGCTGCACGAAGGAGACGTTGGCGCCGATCGGGAACACCGCGGTGTCCTTGGCCACCCGGGTGCCGGTGGCGGTCAGCTCCGCCTCGTCGTAGGCGTCCACCACGGTGACCAGGTGGCTGTTGGGCACCGCGAGCGCGGACACGTGCCGGGTGGAGCTGTAGGCGGGGTGGATCTGGTCGACGTAGGGCCAGGCGACACCGGCCACGATCGGCTCCTGCGGGCTGAAGTCGACCGCGGGCAGCTCCACCGCGACCTGCCGCACGCCTTGCGTGGTGAAGTCGCCGCCGCGGACGGTGAACCGGTACGCGCCGGTGTGCAGCACCACCTGATCGGCCTGGTGGCGGTCCAGCAGCAGGCGCCCCGCGCACCGCATCCCGTTGCCGCACAGCAGGCTCGGGGACCCGTCGGGGTTGAAGAACCAGGCCTGCGCGGTACCGTCGACGTGGTCCTGGATGAAGTACACGCCGTCGCTGCCCACGCCATTGCGGTAGTCGCACAGCCGCGGGACCGCGCGGGTCAGCTCGGCGGCGGTGAAGTAGTCGGCGGGGGCGCCGTCGACGACCAGGATGGCGTTACGGGAGCCGTGCATCTTGGTGACCGGCAGACGGGGCATGGCGACTGTCCTTGACGACGGAACGCGCCGGTCAGCGGACCGGCGGCACCCTCACCCTATCGGGCCGCTGATCAGCGGCCCGAGTTATAGCTCCCGGGTGCCGGTCTTGGCCCGGTCGTCGTCCCAGGCGCCGGCGTCCAGCATCGGCCGCACCACCGCCTCGTAGGCCTGCAGGACGAACGGCGCGGACGTGCTGCCGTGGCCCCACACCGACTCGAACCGCGAGGTCCAGCGGTCCGTCTGCTTGAAGTACACGCTGCTGCGGCCGCGGATGTAATCGGTGTCGCCCTGGTCCTCCTCCACCAGCACCGCGGCGGCCGCGACCACCACGAAGTCGATGGCCTGGTCGGCACGCAGCCGGTCGCGCACCGCCAGCCCGCAGGTCACTCCGAGGCCGCGATGGTGGTTGATCAGCTGCAGCAGGGAGCGTGCGAAGTCCTCGCGGACCAGGTCGGCGGTGTTGCAGATGAACACCCGGTCGATGGTGCCGCCGCCCTCGATCAGCCGCCGGTTCGCCGCCAGATACTCGCGGCGCGCGGTCAGCAGGTTCGGGTTGGTCGTCAGGTCCGCGGCCAGCACCCGCTTGGGCAGCGAGGCCGAATCGATCAGCGTCTTGAACAGCAGCACCGACAGCCGAGGGACCTCGGTGGAGTACACCTGCAGGTGTCCGTCGGCGATCTCCTCCGCGTTCGCGATCAGGTCCCGCTCCAGCTGCGAGCGCACGAGGTCGAAGAACCTGGCGTCGTCCATCGCCCGGGTGTTGGCCCGCCGCAGCTGCAGGAACCGCTGCCGAAGCCACATGTGGTTGACCACCAGCAGCACCACGATCACCGTCTCCACGGCGAAGAGCCCGTTCTTGACGCTCGACTGCGTGCTGACCCAGGCCATGACGGGGATCGCCACCCCGACGATGCCGATGATCGCGTTCAGTACCGGCGACCCCAACACGTTCACGACCACGTCCACCGGATCACGGCGCGCTGCAGCCATCGTTGCTCCCCCTCATACGGCCGACCGTCACGGCCCCCGATGTTCATGATTGCGGACGGTCAATACCGCCACAAGGACACCAGGAAACCCGTACCCCGCACCGGAGATGGGTCGCGAAGGTGCGTCAGGAGCTGTCGGTGCCGCTCTGCCGCCCCAGCTCATAGACGATCTCCCAGTGCTCGGCCGGCACCAGGATGTCGGCCGTCTCCGCCGGGCTGCCGCCCTGCTCGAACAGGGTGCGCTCGATCAGGGTGGCCGAGGACCCCACGGACACCCCCAGCAGTTGAGCCTGCTCGCGGTCGACCTGGACCTGCCGGGGCACCTCCACCGCCCGCACCACGGTGATCCCGATCGAGGCCATCCGTGCCACCACCCCGTGCCCGGCCAGCGGACCGCCCTCCGGCAGCAGCACCGCCGTGCCGCCGGTCAGCGTCATCGGCTCCCAGCTGGTGGCTAGCATCACCGGCTGCCGGTCGGCGAAGAACTCGTACACGGTGCACACGCACCGCTCGCCGTCCGGAACCGCCAGCCGTGCGGCGATCTCCGGCGGCGCCGGGACCTTGGCCGTGCTGTCGGCCTCCCACGTCCCGGCCGACCCCAACACAGCCATCTCGGGGAACGCGCCCCCGTCCCCGGCCCGCCAGCCGCGCAGCATCCGGCGCTGCGGCCGCACGGCCCGCACATAGGTCCCCGAACCGGGGCGCCCCTCCAGCAGGCCCTGAGCGATCAGCAGTTCCTGAGCGCGGCGGATCACGTTCTCGCCCACGGCGAACTCGGCCCCCAGCACCGACCGCGACGGCAGCCGGAACCCCGCCGACCAGGTGCCGTCAGCCACCCGGGCCCGCAGCGCGGCGGCAACCCGCAGGTAGGGGGCGGTCCCCGAGGTGCCGTCAGCCATGCCTCTTCCTCACCGGTGGTTCGATCCAGACTCGTTGACATTCTAGTTAACTAGCTTGAAGCTAGTGAACTAGAAGTGCGACACGTAATCACGGGCTATTCGAGTGAGGGATGCAGTGAGCCGACCACCGCGCAGAACCGCCGAGATCGGCTCGGCGACCGCGCAGCTCGCCGTGCTGAGCGGCACCGAGCCGCTCGTCAGCGAGGAGGCCGGGGCTGTGCGCGTCGAGGTCGAGGTCACCCCCGCCCTGGTCACGCAGTGGCGCCGCGTGCTCGCGGTGCTCGACCTCGGTGACTCCTTCGGCCTGACCCACACCGCCGACGGCCGGACCACGGCTTGGCTCGGCTTCAACGACTTAAGCGAGGCCCCGCGCCCATGACCATCCGGCCACCCCACCTTCCGCACGGGCTCCCCGCCCAGCCAGCCCCCACCGCTGGGGACACGCGTCCGACCTGGCAGTTCATCAAGGGGCACGGCACTGAGAACGACTTCATCGTGCTGCCCGACCCGGACGGACTGCTGAACCTGACCCCCCAGGACGTGCGGCGCCTGTGCGACCGGCGCGCCGGCATCGGAGCTGACGGCGTCCTGCGGGTGGTCCGCTCCGCAGCCCACCGCGACGCCGCCGCCATGGCCGACCAGGCCGAATGGTTCATGGACTACTGGAACGCCGACGGGTCGCAGGGCCAGATGTGCGGCAACGGCATCCGGGTCTTCGCCCGCTACCTCATAGACGCCGCCCTCACCGACCCGGCCGGCTTCGCCGTCGCCACCCGCGCCGGGATCCGTCAGGTCCGCTCCGACTCGACGGAACGCCCCGGCGACTGGATCACGGTTGCGATGGGCTCCCCCCGGCTGCCCGGCCCGGAAGCGGTCCAGGTCACCGTTGCCGCACGGCAGTGGAGCGCGGTCAACGTCGACATGGGCAACCCCCACGCCGTCGCCCTGGTCGACGACCTCGCGCACGCGGGCGACCTGCTCGCGGCCCCCACCGTGGAGCCAGCCGACGCGTACCCCGAGGGCGTCACGGTGGAGTTCGTCGTCTCCCTCGGCCCGCGGCACCTGGCCATGCGGGTCCATGAGCGCGGAGTGGGGGAGACCCACTCCTGCGGCACCGGCGCCTGCGCAGCCGTCACCGCCGCGATCCTGCGTGACACCACGCCGAGGCCGCGCAGGTCAGCCGCGCGCTACACCGTCGACGTCCCCGGCGGATCCCTGCACGTCACCGTCCTGGCCTCCGGTGCCATGGAACTGAGCGGTCCCGCCCTGCTCGTGGCGCGGGGCACCGTCAGTCCGTCGCGACTCGGCCCCACCCCAACGCTGGCCCCCGCCATCCGCCGTCCCGGCCCCGGATCATTCGGACCCGGCCGGTCGGGTGTCACAGACCGGAAGCGGCAGGAATAAAAACCGTCATCGGAGACGGGGCCCGGACACACCGTCAAGGCCACTGCTGGTGATCGGATGGCGCCCGTGGTCTCTGGTCATTTCGGTCTGGAGACCACGGGCGCGCTCTGATCACCTGGTCTGGCTACTTGCTCAAAAAGTAGCTACCCCAGAAGCTGCCGCCGATGCTGGCACAGACGGTGCCGAGCAGGGCGAAGGCTTTCGGGGACAGATACAGGACAAGGTTCAGGTCCAGGTGGTCGCCCACCTGGAGGTGCACACGCTTGCCCTTCTCGGGTGACTCAGGCGGTGGGGTACCGCCATCGGTCATGGCTCACTTCCGATCTTGTTCTTCACTGTGTGGCCCTCCGTCACCCGACGCTCCGGGCAAGGGATTTGGATTTCAGGTGCCGGCGGGAGGACGTGTCTATTCTCCGGCACGGGCCCGACACTGATTGCCCACCCCCTCCGTGGCCGTCGAGCTCCTCCCGCGTTTGCGCAGATCAGGACAGCAGAATGGATCAGCGGCCGCGTTCAGACGTGGGAAGGGTCACACCATTTCAGTAACAATCGGTCACTTTTGGTATCGGACAGTACCCATGGACCGACCAGGGCGCGGGATGTTGAACCAGAAGACGGAGGGGCCGAGCGAAGAGCGGCAAGTACTCGCGTGCGCGGCGAGTTGAAATACGCGTCGAGATGTGAATCCCACCACATCGCCGGGTTTTTTGCCCGGTTTATAGTGAATTGGAGTGAATCCGTAATACTCCCCGGCTCAAATTTGGCTAACCTAATCACCGGGCGTGGACTGAATATCACGCAGCGTCACCTCTCGTGGCGAAGCGTGTTACTGGGTCTTGTCTTCACTGTGTGCTCGTCACCTCTCGCTCCGGGCAAAGAGATTGAGGTGTCGGGCGGTGCACGTTGAAGGGGTCAGGTCAGATGACCTGACCCCTTCCGCATGTCCGAGCACGGACGTAGAGGCCAGCCGACTGGTCACCCTGCTTACCCGCGCGCTACCGGATCCGGTCTCTGCGTGGAACTCTCCACTTCAGCGAAGTTGGCCGCACGGTGTTGTCCCTCTTCGGCATCCGTGCGGTGGCGCACACGGCTAGCATGGCCGTTCGCATAGGGCCTGTGCCGCAGAGGACAGAATGGGCATCTTTCGCCGCCGCCAGTTGGACACCGCTGATTCCTCCCTCGCTGATTCACAGGTGGATGACCCCGCGCTCAAAGCGCTCAAGTTCAGGCGCCAGGCCGGCCGCAAGGAGCTCGGGGCCGAGCAGTCGCTCTGGGAGGCCGTGCTGCACCTGCTCGATCCTGACGAGCTTCAGTGGGCCACCAGCACGGGGATCTTGGACGGCAACCTTGCCAGGACGGTCAGGTACTACCTCACCGACAAGCGCCTCATCGCGGTCCCAACGTTGAGCAACGGACGCTTCGACGTGTCCGGGCGCCATCCGGACCACAGCATCTGGTTCGCCAATCTGCTCAGCTTTGACCCGGTATACAAAACTGCCGGGCGGCCGGAGCGGGTCCGGTGTGAGTTGTCCTATAGCCTGTCCGGCAGTCCTTTCGACCTTGTCACCTTCGTCGTGGACTTCGATATCGATCCTGAGGACGAATCGGCCTTCCTCGCGGCGGCAACTGGCGCGGCACGGCTCCAGGGAGGGTTGCGCCACCTGCCCTACGACCCGACGACGCTTCAAGCACCCGGCGTTGCGATGCCGGGGTTCTCCACGCTCAGGCATGTCGGGGGAGAGGGGATCGCGACGTCGACCGCAGCCGGCCCTCTGTATTTCGACATCCCGGAGACTCGAACCTCGCTGGAGTTCGAGCACGAGAGCATCGCGGGAGTTCGGGCTGGCGACGTCCCCGGGCAGGTGCTGATCACCTTCAAGCCGCCGTGCCCCCTGGCGGCCATATCGGTGTCCGCCACGGCCGACGCTGAAGCGGCCTGGCTTGCCCTTGGCCAATCTGCGGGCGGCGCCTAGCTACTCCAGCCCGGCGTACGTGATCGACAGAACTGTGACCCTCTTGGTCTGATCGCCGATCAGCAGCACCACCGCCAGGTCCCCGCCTGCCCACAGCCGCATCAGACCGTCGTCGACGTCGCCGTACGGTTCACCGATCTGCCGGGGATCAGCCAGCGCATCGACCAGGACCTGAGCGACACGGGCGCGAGGCCGGTCGGGCAGGTCCTGATAGACCCGGTACATCACCGCGTCAATGTGGAGCTCGAACATTCAGGCGGCCCGCGTCCCGCTGATCTCGGCCGTGATGTCCACGAACCCCTCCGGCAGCTCACCATCGTGCAGCTGCTGGAACTGGTGCACCTCGCGACCGCGCTCAGCGGCCACCTGCAGCTGCTCGACCATGGCCACCCAGCGCCGCGCGAGCGCGGGCAGCTCCGAGATCGGCGTCAGATTCAGCTGCCGCACGAACTCCGCCCGCAACGTCGGCGCCGGCAGGGAATGGGCGATCTGGTCAGGAGTCCAGTCCTCCGGATTCACCACAATCCACCTCATTCCAGGATGATCCACTGTCCCGCTCATGGGACTGGCACCCAGCGTAGCGGCGGACTCTCCCACCTCACGAGGTTCCCCGCAGTTCCAGACGTATCCTCCGAGGTAGCTCACCAGCCACCCGAATCGGTGACAGCGCCCGCAGACGAGTGACCGGCGGACTCTCCCGCCGGTTGGGCGATCATGACAACGCCGCGACGCACCTGGCCCGCTGCCTTCGCAAGCGGCCCACCGAGGCCGAAGCCGCGGTTGCTGGCCCCGGTCCTGAAGGACTGCCCGCAGTGCGACGCACCGGCCGGTCTCCCCTGCCGGGGGCCGGACGGTGTCATGGTGACCGAGCACCAAACCCGCCGCGATCTCGCGATGCAAACCGATCCGTTGCGGGCCGTCTAGATTTCGGGTTCCTGCTGCAGCGGTAGCAGGGAGCGGAACGGGCCCGGAAGACCAGTCGTCCGGGCCCGTTGCTCACCCCCGACGCATGGCCGCCTCTGGTCGGCACTGTTCGCAGCCCCTGGCCTGCGGCCGCGCCAGGACCTCCCGCGCCTCATCCGTGCTCACCCTCGGCAGCATCGGGCCGGCCGCCGGACAGTCGTCCACATGTACCCGGGCCACTGGCCCTCCGGCCCGGCGGCGCACCTCCACCGCCCAGACCCGTGCTGGCCGCAGCGGCAGCCCGTTGAGCTGCCCGTAATCCTCTCCAGGGATAGGCTGAATGAGCGGGTGCGGCACATCGAACACCACCGGCTCGACTTCTGGCCGCGGAGCTCCGCCAGGCACCTCAACCCGGCTGAATAGGGGCAATTCCACCCTGTACCAAAATCGGCCGTCGATCGCGCGCGCCCTCGCCCGGACCACCACCAATATCTCCTGGCCGTCCGGGAGGGTCACGCACGCCACCGGCCCGTCCCTGCGCATCGGCTACACCCCGCCGTCCGGCGCCCTGCTGCCCGCCGCGTACACCTCGCTGTCCGGCATCACCCGCCGCAACCGCGCACCCGGGCCGGTGGACACCCCCACCGCGGACACGAAGAGCCGCCAGCCGTCCTCACAGTCCACCGTCGCGCCGAACACAACGGCCGGCGGGGCGGGGCGCAGGCCGTAGCGGTCCAACCGCACCACTCCCGGGGCCGCCTGCACCACGACCGCCGTCACCGCCTGCTCGACCAGGCCCAGCGGCACCCGGTCCGCCGGGAACTCCGGCACCGCCAGCGGCGCCGGCCGCTCTCCGCCGACCGCGGCCGGAGCGACCCCGGAGGCTCCGGTGACCATCCAGTACGCACACCCACCCGAGCTCAGGGCCACCTCCAGCCCATACGGACGCTCCGGCCACGCCACCGCCGAGGCAACCCCCTCCACCGCGGGAAGGCGGGTCACCAGCAGATCGCGAAGTTCCAGGGGCGTCATACAGGCAATCGTATCCGTGTTCGAATTGGTCGGGCGAGGTGCCACGCGGCTCCAGTGGCAGCGTGCACACCACGGAGTGACGCTGGCGCCATGGCCACGAGCGACGCCCCCGAGCCCCCGGTGGTGCTCCGGCCCCCGGTCGAGGTGATGCGCCCCACAGCAGTCCGCTCGCTACCGACCGGACCAACCTGGATCTATCAGGCGAAAGCGGACGGGTTCCGAGCTGTGCTGTTCGTCCTGGAGGGCGGCCGGGTCGTCCTGCAGTCCCGCTCAGGCCGCAACCTGGCCAGCGAGTTCCCCGACCTCACCGCCGCACTGTCCCAGGTCCTGCCCGTAGGGACTGTGCTCGACGGCGAAATCTGCGCGGCCGACCAGACCGGCCGACTGGTCTTCACCGAGTTGCTACGCAGCCACCGCGCACGCCAGGCACGCAAGATCAGCGTCAGCTACATCGCGTTCGACTTGCTCGCGGTCGCCGGCACCGACCACCGGGCCGACCCGCTGAACCAACGGCTGGACCTCCTACGGAACGCCCTGGCCGACACCGGCCCCATCGTGCAACCCGTCCTCGGGACCCGAAACCGCGATGAGGCACTGCTCTGGTACGAGCAGTTGGTGCACCACGGCATCGAGGGCATCGTGGCCAAGAACGGTACGAGCCCCTACCGCGCCACCGGCGCCAGCGCCCGGAGATCCTGGGTCAAATTGCGCCACGCGGAGACCGACGACGCCCAGGTCATCGGCCTGGCCGGAGCACTACGCCGACCCGAGGCCCTGGTGATGGAACTGTCCGACGGCCGCCGCGAGATGACCTCACCGCGGCTGGACGCAACCCAGGCCCGCCAGGTCACCGCCGCCGCCGGCCAGCTGCGCGACCCCCGCCCCGACGAGCAGGAGAGCGACCGGATTCACTGGCTGGCCACCCCACTGCCAGCCGAGGTCATCGTGGGCAGCGGCAGAAACGGCCGCGTGCGGTTCATCCGCCTGCGCCTGCCCGACTGAGAGGTTCGGCTCCGACGCCGGCAGCAGGTCGCGGAATCGGGATGCCTCCGGCGGGCCACCCTGCCGAGGGCCCCAGGGGACCGCGCGGAACGTGCCCGTCGGCGGGGGGTTGGGGCGTCGGGGTGGGTCCCTCGTCGGACAGCCCCCGAGGGCAGCACACCGGCCGCCGGGGCATCCAGCGCCAAGCCCTGACGGGAGTTTCGCCCGCCTCCGCTCCGCTCCAGCGCCCGAAACTCCCGTCAGGGTCGGCCTGCGGCCGAGCCCTGGACACCCCGACAACCGCCGCGCTGGGCTACGCCGGGCCGCCCAACGAGGGACCCACCCCGACCACCCCGCACGTCAAGAAGACGCGCCAGGCCGCACGGGCTGCCCGACCATCGGCGGCTGACCCCGGCAACCCCACGCACCCCTCCTGACCAGCAGATATCACCCGATTAGCCCAGTCTCAGGGGTGGACAGCAACATCAAAAACATGGTTAAATAGAGCTTGTTGGGAGGTTGGCACCGCCCCCCGACACCGCCCCGGCCGACCGGCCAGGGGGAGCCCTACACGAGGAGATCAACACCATGTCCGTGACGACCAAGCCGAGCACCTGGCCGACCGTGACCGTCGCCGGGCTGATCGCCCACCCCGGCAACGTCCTGCCCCAGGCCGACGCCGAGCTGACCGCCGACATCGCGGCGAACGGCATCACCGACCCGCTGCACATCGTGACCACCTCCACCGGCGTCCAGCAGGTGATGGACGGCATGCGCCGCCTGGCCGCCGCCCTGGCCGCCGGTCTGGAGTCCGTGCCGTTCAGCCCGCGCGCGGTCATCCGCCTGGCCGACCTGACCCCGCACCCCGACAATCCCCGCGAATCGCTCAACCTCACCTCCGAGTTCGTGGCCACGTTCGCCGCTGAGGGGTGCGTGATCCCGGTCAAGTTCCGCACGCTGGCGGACGGCACCCGGCAGATCGTCGACGGCCACCGCAGGTTCTTCGCCGCCAAGGAAGCCGGTCTGACCCACGTCCCGTACGAGCTGGACGAGCTGGACGACGCCAGCACGTACGTCGAGATGGTCGTCACGGCCACCCACCGCACCGGGCTGACCGACCGTGAGGAAGCCGCCGCGCTGTTCTCCGCCGCTGAGGCCGGAGCCGGGGTCAAGCGCCTGGCCACCGCTGCCGGGACCAGCCAGAAGGCCGTCAAGGCCAGCCTGAACGCGCTCCGCTCCGCCAGCGCCCGCCGGGCCGAGGCCGCCGCCGGGGGACTGGACCTGACCACCATGGCCGCCCTGGCGGACCTTGAGGCCCGCGACGCCGAGGCCGCCGAGAAGGTCGCCGCCGAGCTGGAGGCCAACCCGAAGACGAATGTTGAGTGGGCGGTCCGCCGGGCCGGGGTCGAGCTGGACCAGCGGGACAAGCTCGCCGCCCACCGCGCCGAGCTGGAGGCGCGCGGAGCCCGGCTCCGCACTGAGCACGAGCTGAGCGACAAGGCCAGCAGCCTCTACTACATCCAGGGCGACACCAGCGCCCACGAGACCCAGTGCCAGGGCCACGTCTGGGTCCTCAAGTCCGGCGCGACGCAGTACACGGCCTACTGCGCCAACACGGAGGTGTTCGGCCACACCGTCCGCGACCACGACGGCCGCACGAAGGTCAAGACGGACCCGGCCGAGCGCAAGCGCGTGATCAGCGGAAACCTGGACTGGGACACCGCCGAGCAGCAGCGCCGGGAGTGGATCGCCACCCTGCTCAAGCGCCGCGCGCTGCCCCGCGCCACCGCCGACCGCATGGCCAGCATCGCCGCCCTGGCCATGCTCTGCGCCGGGCAGGACTCCATGTCCGACCGGTGCGGCAACGACAAGGCCAGCGAGCGCTTGGCCGAGATGGTCGGCGGCACCAAGGCCACCGTCCGCGCCGACCTGGCCAAGCGTTGGGGCACCCCGAAGGACGCCGCCAGGCTCGCGTTCGCGGTGACCGCCGCCGCCTATGAGTCCTACATCGGACGGCAGTCCTGGCGCGACGGCAGCGCTGTCATGCGGACCGCCGCCGCGCAGTGGCTCGCCTGGCTGACCGAACTCGGTTACGAGCCCGCCGCCGTCGAGATCGCCACCCGCGACGGCAAGGCGTACAAGCCCGTCGCCAAGGCCGCCAAGGGTCAGAAGAAGCTCAGCTAGGAGCCCCCGGCCGGGGGCGGAGACACCGCCCCCGGCCCACTCGGCGGACGGACGGACGGCACCCCGTCCCCCGCCGGGCCCCAACCCCCTACACACCACAGGAGTTCACCATGCGCGCAACCGCCTACCAGGCCCAGCCGGAAGGCTCCGCCGCGATCGAGCTGTTCGAGCTGGTCGTGACCGGCCCGCTCCGCAAGGTCGAGTCCAACGCCGACGGCTCATGGACCGTCACGCCGGTGATCGGCCGCCCGCTGATCCTCACCGGCCCCGCCGAGGTCTCCGCCTACGTCCAGCAGGCCCAGGGCACCGGCCCGAAGGCCCTGGCCCCGGCCCCGGCCGCCGGGCTGCCCGCCGTCGAGGCAGGGTGCGGGTGCGTCCCCACCACCCGCACGGGCACCGGCAGCCAGCACGCCGACGTGATGCAGGCCCGAGCCGTCCACGGCCACCTGTCCGAGTGGGTCCCGGCCGACCGCCGCGCGGCCGGATGGGACGCCGACGCCGGAGCCGCCGCCGTCCGCATCCACAGCACCCACGGGCTGTACGTCATGTTCGTGCCCCCGATCGGCCGCGCGTTCCCGATCTACCTGGCAGGCCGCCGAGACGGCGCACTCGACGCCAGGCGCGTCCCCGGAACCCGAGACTCCCTCGTTGCAACCCTGCTGGCCGCCTACCTCCGCGACCGGGGCGAGCTGTAGCCCACCGGGGGGCGGACGCCACCGCGTCCGCCCCCCGGACCGTCAGCACCCACCCCCACCAGGCAGTTCACTCGATCGGCCCCGCCCCGAGGGGTGGACGTGGGATCAAGAACATGGTTAAATAGAGCTTGTTCGGAGGGGTTGGCACCGCCCCCGGACACCCCGGCCGACCGGCCGGGAACCCTACACAAGGAGAGTCACCGTGCGCACGACGTACGCATTCGACGCGACCAACCTGGCCGAGCTGGACAGGTTCCTGCGTCTGGAGATCATCGGCGAGCAGTCCCAGGGGATGGACAAGGGGCGGACCGCACGCATCGCCACCGCCTACGTCTTCGATGGCGAGGACATGGCCCGGCGCGTCGCCCGAGAGTGGGGGGGCGACGCCGCCCAGGCGGTCGCCGACCGCGTGATCACGTTCATGGAGGCCATCCGCACCGAGCGGTCCCGGTACTGGAAGGTCGGATTCGATCTCCACGGCAAGCACTTCGAGGGCACCGCGATGGACAACGCCTTGACCGTCCGCGCCCAGCACGAATGGGTGGAGCGGCGGGCCGGTGCGACGGGCGTGCAGATCACCGAGTACACCGCCACCCTGACCAGCGCCGTTGCCGACGCCGACCGCCTGCCCCGCGACGAGAGCCACCAGGCCCCCGACGTGCCTGGCGCGCAGGAGGTGCACCGCTTCTACCGGTTCGACGGCGTCGGTCCGGCCGTGCTGCCGGACGCTGCCGCCGTCGAGCGCACCCGCGAGTGGCTGCGACTCCACCGGCCGCGCCGGTACGCGCTGCCCCTGCTGCTGCTGGACACCGTGCGCACAGTCGTCGCCCGCCCGGTCGACCACGACCAGGTGAACCCGCTCTAACCCCCACCGACCCCGGCGGTCGGACGGACGGCACCCCGTCCGCCCGCCGGTCCCAACCCCCCTACACAGCAACGGAGTTACGCCATGTCCAATCAGTCCACCACCGCCCCGGCCGCCGCCGCCCTGCTCGCCGAGGCACGCCAGGCGTACGGCACCCCGACCGAGCGCGCGGTTCGCGCCGCCCAGGCCGAGGACAACCTGCACAACGCCAAGGTGCACGCCGCCGAGTCCGCGCAGTCCGCGCGTTCCTCGCAGCGCTGACCGCCTCCCGGCGGGCGGGCGGACGGCACCCCGTCCGCCCGCCGGGCCAGCCCAACCCCCCTACACAGCACAGGAGTTCAGCATGTCCGAGACCACCGCCCCCGCCACCGTCTTGACCCCGCTGGAGGTACTGGCCGCCGCCTCCGCCGTCATCCGGGTGCGCGGCTACTTCCAGCCGCTTTCCCGCCAGTGGGAGGCTGCCGTGCCGACCGCGATGGACACCGAGCGCCTTGTGTTCGGGTGGCAGCCGCACCAGCGCGGGGACCGGGCCCTGTTCGCCGCCCAGGCCGAGGCTGCCGCCGTCGAGGCCGCCGCCGTCCTGGCGTGGTGCGCCGAGGGGGAGCCCGGCAACGGCTACCGGGCGAGCCTGGCCCGGATCGTCCGAGCCGGACGTGCCGCCGAGCGGGACATTCCCTTGTTGTGCTCCGCCGTCAACAGCTACCGGCGTGACCAGCACCGGGCCGCCATCACGGCCGACAAGACCGCCGACGCCGAGCAGTCCCGCCACCAGGGCGCGATGGGTGACCGCGTCACTGTGACCGCCACGGTCGCCGTGGTGGTCGATCTCGGCAGCCGCACCTACGGCTACCGCGTGCAGCCGCGACTGCTGGTCAAGTTCCGCGACGCCGCCCACACGGTCTACGTGTGGCAGGCCAGCACCGGCAACGTGCCCAAGCAGGGCGACCGCGTCGAGGTCACCGGCACCGTGTCCGCCCACGGGACGTACCAGGGGATCGCACAGACCAGCCTGACCCGCTGCCGCTGGACCCCGGCGAAGGACTGACGCCGCCCGCCGGGCCGGTCGCGCACCGGCCCGGCGGAGCCAACCGGCCACGCCACCAGGACAGTTCACCCGATCGGCCCAGGTCAGAGGCTGGACAGCCACACCAGAAACATGGTTAAATAGAGCTTGTTCGGAGGGGTTGGCACCGCCCCCGGACACCCCGGCCGACCGGCCGGGAACCCTACACACCACAGGAGTTCACCATGATGGAACTTGCCAACCGCACCGAGCGGCCCGTTCCCACCGTCGCCGAGCTGGTCCCCGGAACGCTGGTGACGGTCCGGCCGCTGCCGGGCTTCGACCGCATCCCCGCCAGCTGTGGCGTTGTGCTCGACGCGTGGGGAGACTGCACGCTGGTCTGGTTCTGGGGACTGGGTCTGCCGGTCGCGGGCAAGAGCGTGCACGCGATCTTCCCCCGGGAGATCACCGTGCTGACGACCACGCTGGAGACCGTGCCGAGCGGTGCGTTCGAGAGCATCGCGGCCGGTCTGGACACCCTCAAGGGCCAGAGCTGGTACCCCTCCGAGCTGCAGCCGCTGATTGAGCGGGTCGAGGAGGTCCGCGCCCGCCGCGCTGCCCAGCTCGCCGAACGGGCCTAGCAGCCCCCGTGCCGGGCCGCCGGGACCCCTTCCCGGCGGCACCGGCCAGGCCCCGGGCCCGCCGGCCCCACGCCGCGGCGCCGGGAAATCGACACCGCTTCGCGGCGGCGCCCCGCTGCCCGGCGCGTTCACCGTCGCCGCCACGTCAGCAGCCGGCACCAGGTCGGCGCGCAAGGCGGCGCCGGGCGCCGGGCGTGGGGGTGACCGCCCGACCCCGGCCGACCCCGGCCGGGCACTAGCCCAACCGACAACGACACAGGGGCAGCGAGGCACCCGCCGCCCCGACAGCACAGCACCTACACCAGGAGAGTTCGATGAACACCAGCACCACCACCCTGCCGTACCGCATCGGAGAGCCGGACGGACAGTGCCGCTACCCCGTGATCGTCGGTGAGAACCAGGTCATCGGACACGCCTACCGCTGGCACCGCGACTGGCTGACCGTCACCAGCGCGGGGGAGACCAACCTCCGCCGCCCGGCCGTCGGACAGCGCGGCGTCGACATGGCGGCCGCCGCCATCATCGAGGACTACGCGGCCGGACGGATCACCGCCGTTCCCCTCGCCGAGGCCACCGCCACCCAGGCCAGCCCGGACGGCCGGGTGCCCCTGCTCGACCCCCGGATGCCCGCCACCGCCCGCAACGCCGAGAGCGCCCGCAAGGCCCTCGCCGGACTCGCGGCGCACAGCTGGACTCCGTTCACCGGCTTCCCCGGCTCAGACAACCCCTGGTTCCTGCACTGCGAGCTGTGCGGATGGGAGGGACCGCGCTACTGGTCCCATTTGAGGGGCCGTAACGGCAACCCGCCCAGCGCCAGCCGCCACCCCGGCGGATGCATCGGTGAGGCCGAGGTCCGCCGCGTCATCGCCGCCTACCAGGCATAACCCGTCCGCGCACCACAGACACCAGGGGCGGCAAGCGCGATCAGCCTGCCGCCCCTGAACCGGAACCGAGCCGAGGAGACTCGTTGAGCACCACCAGTTCCCCCCACACCGCCGGCGCAGTGGACCCCGAAACCCCGTACGTGGAACTGGCCGTCCACCAGTGCCGAACCTGCGGCCAGTACAGCGAGGTGTTCGACGTCCGCGCCAGGCCGCAGACCGCGGCCGCCGCATGGGACCGCGCCCACTACGGCGCCACCGGCCATGACCGCTTCTACCTGTGCACCGCCATCCGACAGACCACTCGCGTCCACCGCACCCCGCGCTGACCACACCGCCCGCAGAAACGGCAACGGCCCGCAGTCGCGATCTGCGGGCCGTTGCCCTCCGGCGGGCTTGGTTGGCACCGCCGCCGAAGACCCCTACACAGGAGCTCCCCAATGCTAGAGGACCAGAACACCCCGCTCGACGACAGCGGCCCCCTGCCCTACGACACCATCACCCTGCACCCGGGCAACAGCGCCGGAGCGCCGGCCGCCGAGGTCTACGTGCTCGCGGACTTCGCCCCCGCACCGGCCGGCGGGCAGGCGTGGGAGATCAACCACCCCGACAGCCACCCCCGATACTGGGACTGGGCCGCTACCGTCACGACCAGCGATATCGCCCTCATCACCCGCATGACCCCGGCCGGTCCCGTCAGTTGGGCACCGATCCGGTGACCACGACGACCAGCGGCACCGCGCCGCCCAGGAGACCAACCGTGCCGCGACAGCGCCAGGCCGACGACGCCGACCCCCTGATCAGCCCCGCCGAGTTCGCCCGGTTGCTCGGACACACCGACACCACCACCGTCTCCCACTGGGTCAAAGGCCGGAACACTCCAGCAGGGTGGCCCGCCCCCGACGACTGGGTAGAGCTGTCGACCCGCCGCCGGCCGATGTGGCGCCGCTCGACGGCGGAGCGCTTCGCCGCCGTCGACCACCGCGCTCCCGGGGCCCAGCCCGGCCAGTTCCACGGCACCCGCCACGTCCACCAGGCCGTCACCGACCCCCGCGCCATTGAGATCGCCGGATGGCTCGACGCCGTCGACGCCGGCACCAGGGAGCCGGTCACCCGCCAGCAGGTCGAAGCACACTTCGAGGTCAAGGACCACACCGCCCGGCGCCTACTCGCCCGCGCCCGCACCCTCCGCGAGGAACAGCCATGACCACCCACTGCCCCCGGTGCACCGGCCCCATCGGCGAACGCCCCGCCCGCTCCCGCACCACCGTCGCCCGCGACATCTCGATCTGCAGCCCGTGCGGCCAGGCCGAGGCCGACCGCGCGGCCGCCGGCCGCGGACCCGTCCCACCCAACGAGTGGCCCGGTCACATCCTCTGAGGATTGGTTCAGCCGTGTCCGGCCATGAAGGCCGTGCCCGCCCGCTAGAGTTGCCTTGGCGGTCCGCGAGGGCCGTGGGCCCGGCTCAGGCCCCGATCCGTCCAGCCCAGACCGGACGAGCACATCGGCAGGTGCTCCGCATCGAGCCATCAACACCAGCACGCGCCTTACCGGCCGCCTCGCTCTCAGCGCCCGGTGAGTCTGGGTCACCGCGGTTGCGGAAGAGCTTGAGATGCCGAAGAACCACGCCCGCAAGCAGGCCCTGGCCGACCTCAAAACAGAGCTGAGCATCAAGCACAGCTGTGCCATCGCGCTTCTGGACCACCCGGACCCCGATGATCGGGACACCCTGGAGCAGTACCTCGCCGAGTACATCGACATCAACACCTACCGCGAGGCGCTCGACTACCTGCGCCAGCAGCAGAACGACCCGCGCAACCAGGTGATGTGCGACCGGTGCGGGTGGACCGGCGGCATGGCCTGCCCCGAGTGCTCCGGCTGCGGCTGTGACTACAGCTGCACGGGGTGGCGCCACGCCGAGTACGCCGAGGAGGACCCCGACACCGACTCGTGGGGCTGCCAGGAGTGCGGGGCCGGAGGCGGCAACGACCCGTACGGCGAGTGCTGCTGCTACGACTACGACGACGAGGAAGAGAACGCGGTGGCGGTCGCATGAGCGCCGTCCGCGACGTCCCGGCCGTCATCGCCGCCAGCGGCTACACCCGGCACGGACGGTCGCACGTCGGTACCACCTTCTCCGACTGCACCTGTCCCCGGGTCAGCTGCGGCGGCGTGGCCGGCGGCACCGAACGGGAGGACTGCCCCGCCCACCAGGTCAACCCGGCACAGCGGTGGCACTGGTCGGCCAACTGCCCGCAGGTCCTGGAACAAGCCCGCACCGCCCTCCGCCGCGACTTGGCCGTCTTCCCGCTGCCAATCGGCGGCCGCGTCCCCGAGCGCGGGTGGCAGCGCCTGGCGACGCTGGACGAGACGATGCTCCCCGAGCTGCTGACCGGGCACGGGATCGGCATCGGCTGCCGGGCCTCTCGCGTCGTCGCCCTGGACCTCGACGTCCACGGGGACGACGACGGGCCCGGCATGCTCGCCACCCTGGCCGGCAGGCTCGGCAAGACGGTCCCCGACACCTTCACCGTGGCCACCCCGTCCGGCGGCCTGCACCTGTACTTCCGGGTGTCGGCCGACTGCACGATCGGCAGCGGCTCCGGCGCGCGAACGCTGGGACCCGGAATCGACGTGCGCGGCCCCGGCCGCCGAACGGGTGGCTACCTGGTCGGACCCGGCTCCCACGTGAACGGACAGCCGTACACCATCTCACTGGACGTGCCGGTGGCCCCGTTGCCGGAGTGGATCGCTGCCCGGCTCGCCATCTGACCCGCTGGAAGTGCCAAGTAGAAGATGCCGCCCTTATCAAGCAGTGTGGCCGACATGCGAATCAGCATGTCGGCCACACGTTCGCGGGGTCATGCGCCAACACGAATCCCGCATAATCCCTGATCACCGTAGGTTCGGAGCCAGTAGGTCCAGGGCAGCGCCGCCGGTTATACCACAACCCTTTGACAACGCGTTCGTTTGAGATCGTCGCAACTGACCGGCCGAAACGGCAACTCGAATCTTGTGCACGGATGTCGTTATTTGAACGCGTGAAAGATCTAGTGAGCCTTCCATCTGCGGAAAGCAGCAGCTCAAAGGCTCCAGTGGCTCCGCCGGCCCGCAGCACGGTTAGCAACAGCCTTGCGTTTGACCGTGGTGCATCGCTGTCGTTATCCGTCGCAAAGGGCCCCCATCGAGGGCTCGTTCGCCCATTTGGTCGAGCGGGGCTGGGAGGATGTTCTAAGCATCACCGCGGGGCCACACCCACGGGGCGGCGCCAACCACCCCGTACGACCTGTGACCCGTTTCGGAGCCAGTTCGTCCAGGGCACGGGGACCAGCGCGAAGCCGGTCCCCGTGCAGATATGGGGAGATCTCTTTGTCTGCACGTTCGCATTCACATCGGCTTTCGGGGCCAGCGCAACCCAGTCCGGCCGTGCAGTGCGTCGGGGGGCCGACGTCACCTCGCGCGCTGGCCTGGCCGGAGGCCGTAGTCATCATCGTCATCGTCTTGGCTGCGGTCACGATGGTGTTGACCGGCGGCACGACGCACGCCGTCCTCGTCGTCCTGGGGGGAGCCGCGACGATCGGTGCGGCCGCCACAGCCAGGTCCGTCAACCGTGTCACCGACGCGGTTCGCCGCGCGCTCGCGACTTCGGCGTGAGGGGGCGTCATGTGCCGCAACGAAGCACTTGTTAACCACCGGCTCCCTGCGGTCGGCAAGCTTGCCGAGCAGCTGCGAGTGCTCCGCGACGACGCCGGCCTCACCAACGTGGAACTCGCCGTGAAGCTGGCCGTCGACATCGTGACCGTGCGACGCGCGGCATCGGGGAACAGCGTGCCCAAGCGAAAGCTGGTCGAAGACTGGGCTCAGGTGTGCTCAGGCGAGACGGAGACGGGCAAGGTAGTGGGCATGTGGCGCCAGGCTCGCTACCAGGACCGCCGGAACCGTGCCGGGAGACCGAGCACCCCTCTGCCCAACCCGGACCTCGTCTCCAGCCGGCAGATGCTCAGCGAGGCGCTGGCGGAACTCTACGAGCGGGCCGGCGCACCATCCTTCCGAGAGATGGAAGAGCGCGGTGGCCAGTACGGCACCCTGCCGCAGAACACGGCCCGTCGCATAGTCCAGCGTCAGACACTTCCGCGTGACGAGAAGCAGTTCCGGGCCTTCCTGACGGCATGCGAAGTCACTCGTCCCAATGCGTGGGCGGCTGCCTTCAACCGCGTCGCCAACCAGCAGGAGGCAGAGCAGGACCAGGAGAGCGACATACCCATCGACACCTTGTCCGGACGCAGCATTCGACCCATGGCCATGCAGTCCGGGCCGAGGTCTGACAACTCGGCTCGCTGGTCGAAACTCTCAGAGAGTCTGCTAGTCGGGAGCAAAGTGACCCCGGGGACCCTCCGAGTCGTGGTTGGAACAGGAAGGAAGCAGCGCGGGAAAGCCGATCTAGCGCGACCGGTGCCCGGTGTTTCCCGGCGCGTACGGACCCGGGCCACCGAGCCCGCCGACCGCGCCGGGTGACGCCGGGCCTGGCCCGGGGGGCAGATCCGGGGTCCGTCGTAGCTGGGGCCCTGTGTGGGCGCCCGGTAGGGGGCTCTGCGGGCGTGAGTAGTTCCGGTACAGGAAGTAGCGCTGAGAAGGATCATGGCCCGGCGATGGCGCCCGCGAACTGGCTCCCGGTAACGGGGACTTACCAGGAGCCAGCACCCCTCACCCCGGGCCTACCGCCGGCCGGGCCATCCCCTCCGGCAGCACCGTCTCAGACGACCATCGGGCAACGGCAACCTGTTCCGACGTCAGCCCCAGGACCTGGCTGAGGTCTGCATTGGTGAGGTCTGCATTGGTGAGGTCCGCCCCGGTGAGGTCCGCCCCGGTGAGGTTCGCCCAGTTGAGGTTCGCCCCGGTGAGGTTCGCCCGGGCGAGGTTCGCCCCGGTGAGGTTCGCCCGGGCGAGGCGCGCCCCGGTGAGGTTCGCCCCGATGAGGTTCGCCCCGGTGAGCTTCGCCCCGTCGAGGCTCGCCCAGGTGAGGTTCGCCCCGTAGATGTACGCCCGGGTGAGGTTCGCATCGCTGAGGGCCGCCCTGGTGAGGTCCGCATCGATGAGGTCCGCCTCGATGAGGCCCGCCTCGATGAGGTTCGCCTCGGTGAGGTTCGCCCGGGTGAGGACCGCCCGGGTGAGGTCCGCCCGGGAGAGGTCCGCCCGGGCGAGGTTCGTATCGATGAGGTTCGCCCCGGTGAGGTCGGCCCCAGGAAGTCGAGCGCCAGCCAGATGGAGGTTGCCAAGGGCCAGATCCTGTAGAGGATCGACACGCCGGCGGGAGGCGGGGCGCGTCAGTGCGATCAATGCGGCCCCGACCTCGTCCGCCGGCGATGACCGAAGCGGGGCGGCCGCCACCCCTCTCGGGTCAGGAGGTACGGCAGCGGCGCGGCGCGGGGCGCGCCTGCGCACAAACGCGTGGAGGACCTGCGCGGCGTGGGTGGCCTGCTCGGGGGCGTCCTGGACGATCTGCTCCAGTGCCAGGACGCCGCCCAGGCATACGAAGGGCTCTGCGGAGCCGAGGCGTTCCAGGGCTTTGGTGAAGCGGTCGGTGACCTGGCCGCGGCGGGTCAGGTTGAAGTTGCGGGCGGTGTACAGCAGCGCGATGCTCGCCCCGAGCGCGGCCACGATCTGCACCACCGTGGTCCTGAACCCGGTCACCAACGCGGCCGACCCGGTCCGCAGGCTCTTGGCATCCAGATACCTGCCGTCGAACCACCACGGGCCGCGCCACAGCAACCACACCACACCGGCGAAGAGCACCAGCCCCAGCCCCGCCGGCACCAGCACCCTGACGCCGCCTGCTACCCAGGCCCGAACGCGCCCCACCCGTGATCCCGTGACAGCCATGCTCCATGACACCGCATCAGGACCGGACGCATCCGGCGAAGCCCGGAACCGAACAACCAGGACGACCGTGATCGCCCTGTAGGTTCCGATGGCCGGGCCTGACAGCTGCTGGCGTGGGGTGCCAGCTGACCGCGAAGGACAAGTCACACGAGGCAAGAGGGCAGACGTCGCGTGGCGTCAGCTTTGGGAGACCCGGCATACCACGGCAGCCGACATCGGCCAACCTCTGCAACCGCCCAGACCTGGCAAAAATCATGGCCTGTCAAAAGATCACCGTCATATCGGGCAGGATCCGGGGCTTGGCCGAGCGGCGGCGCGGGGCCAGAGTCGTCCGTGAGCGCTCACCTCATCCGACGCACTCGCGTCGGGCCTCTCATTCACGTTCGAGGGAGACACCCATGCCCAGGCACCCGCGGCGTAGCCGCACCTGGACCGATGCGGTACGCGACACGGCGACCGCCACGGCGGGCGCGGCCGCGTTCGCAGGCCTGACCTACCTACTGGCCCACCTGTCCCTCCACTGGCACTGACCTAGCCACCGCTGAGGGGATCCTTGCCGCCGAGCACGCGGCAAGGATCTGACCAGCCGTTGGTATTGACAGCTGGTCAACTTCGGCACCCAGTGCGACAAATCGCCCAATAGGGTGGAGTAAACCCAGGAGACGCAAAAAACCCGCGCGACACTCCATGTATTGATCCAAGACAAGCCCCGGACCGTCTAAGATCAGCGGTATGGCAGGACCACGCGGTCGAGCACATCGAGGACGCACGGGGGCATTCAACCCCGAGGCGTCCATCAAGGCTGCCACGCAGCTGCATCCGGGAGACCCCGCGCGTGTGGCATATGAGGAGCTGATTGCCGAGATGGGCATCTCCGGCTCCGAGGTCATCCGCCAAGCAATCCTGACGCTGCGGAAGCAGCGGGCTGCAGGACAGCAGCAGACATACCTCCAGGAGGCGGTATGAGCTAGAGGGGGACAGCGACCGCGTCCACGGCTTCCTAACCGTGACGCCCGCCCAGCCCCAGGCCCTCCGGGTCCCCAGCTACCAACGGTTCCGACACCACTGCTGAGGCCCGGTTCATCCGATTAACACAGTGATCAGCCGTTTGCCGGTTCCTAGGCCGACGGCGGGCTGTTCTGCGCTCTCTTAGCACCGAGGCAGGTTCCATCGTAACCCAAAGCCCCGGTGACGGCACCGGCATGCCTGCAACTGGCGTGTCGGCTGGTCGATTTGTCGATCATGTCGCCGTCGCCCAGTGCCCGAACCATGTCCTGACCACGTTCACCAGCAGCTTGTTCCCGCGCGGCCAGGTCCGCGCGGCCGCAGCTGACGGCCGGGGTGGCTGGCTCAACTACTACCCGCACGGCACGACCCTGGCCGAGGCCCAGACGGATCCGGACCGGCCGGTGGTGGTGTACCTGACCGGCAAGCGCCGCGGCGTCTTCCGGTACTTCCTGCTGCCCGGGGACTTCGACGCGAAGGGTCACGGCCATGAGCGCGCCCAGGAGGAGGCGGCCGAGTACGCGGCCGTGCTGGCAGCTGAGGGCATCGAGCCGGTGCCTGCCCGTTCAGGACCTGGTGGGGGATGGCACGTGTGGGCGGGGTGCGCGGCCGGTGTCGCCGTTGAGACCGCGCGCCGGATCACCGCGGCGGCCTCCGCACTGTGGCGTACCTGGGACAGCTCCCCGTTGAGCAACGCGACAACCGGTGCGCTGCGGCCCCCGGGGAGCCCTCACCGGATGGGCGGGCACTCGGAGCTGACGCGCCACCGGGTCGAGGAGGCGGTGCGTGTGTTGGGCCCCGGGTCGGCGGAGCCCGACGCGTATCGGCGCCTGGCCGTGCGCCTGGAGGCGATGGCCCAGGCCCGCGGCCGCCGCATCGCCTCGGCACAGGAGCCGGTGCCCGGCGGCCGCCGGCGGATCCCGGGCGAGCCTCCGGTACCCGACTCGATCCGGCTGGACCGGCGCGGTCCACGCCCCATCGAGCGCCCGGTGGTGCGCGAGATCGGCACCGATGCCCAAGGCCGGGTCAGACTCGCAGGCATGGCCTGCCGCCCGCTGGGCGAGCGAGCCGCCCGCAGCGTTGCCCGGAAGCTGACCGTAGGTCAGCACGACTTCTCCCATTGGTACCACGCGCCGTTGGTGTCGATGGCCCTGGCGGGATGGGACCTGGACACGGTGGCGGCCGCCCTCCAGGACGAGGCGGCAACACCGGCACTGGAGTGGCTGCGCAGCCGCCGGGGCCCCGGCGGTGCCCGGCTCCGGCGTACGGAGGCGGAGCGGGCGGGGGTGCTGGCCCGGGCGTGGTGGCTCGCGGTGCAGGACGCCGCTCGGATGCCGCGCCGCCCCGAGGACGATCCCGGGTACGGCGAGCCGACCGAGACCGAGCGGGCCGTGGACGACCTGCTCCGGCGGATGGAGGCAGCAGGTCCGGAGCGCTGGAGCAGGCAGAGCGGCCCGGCCGACTACGCCGTGCTGTGCGCGCTGGCCTGGCTCATGCTCGGCTGCGACAGCACCGACGTCAGCGCCCACGTGTGGCGTCTGGGAGCGCTGACCGGCTACAGCCACACCACCGCCGCACAGAGCCTGTGGCGCCTGATCCGCGACGGTTGGCTGCTGGAGGTCGCCGAGGCGGACCGCCGCCACAGCATCGCCCGCCGCGTCGCCCCGGCCACCGCCCACCAGTGCCCCGACGATGAGCACCGCGAGCACCACCGCTGCGCGGTCTACGACATCCCCCCAGGTCACTCGGGGTCTTACAGAAGTGCCAACGCCCCCGCCCCCCGGCCCCCCGAATCCTCGATCCGTGGCCACCGGGCCCAGCTGCAGACCCTGCTGACCCACGCTCAGAGCGGAGTATGGGACGTCCTGGGACACCACGCGGCCCGCACCCACCGCACGGTCCTGCAGTCGCGCCGGGGGCTGCCCCTGACCCAGCTTGCGGCGCTGACCGGCTACCGACTCTCCACGCTCTCCAGGCACGTGCAACAGCTCGCCGAGCTCGGGTTGGTCACGGTGACCCCCGGGCCCAGCGGTTCGGCCGTCAAGGCCCGTCGCAGGCCTCTGCAGGAGGCTGCACGCCAGGTCGGGACGGGGCTGAGGGTGGGCACGCTGGCGGTGCGCGCACGGGTTGCCCAGGAGGTGCACCGGTGGTGGCAGGCCGAGGAGGAATGGTGCGCGCTGCCGGTGGCCGACAAGCGCCGCCGCGGCCAGCGCCGGGCCGCCGACGAACTGCTGCTGCCCGGGATGCCGACCGGTCAGCGCGCGTACCCGCGGCGCCCCGACGGCTCACCGGACCACGCCCAGGCCCGAGACATCGAGGCTGCGCGGATCGGGGCGGGCGGGATGCTCGCGCACGCGCTGCAGCTGGCCCAGGCCGGCGAGCTGGTCGACCCCGCACAGCTCACCCGCGACGGTGCCCGCCAGCCCGAGCGCCCGGTGCGGGCCGCCGGGAAGCCCCGGCGGCGCCGGGCCGCCCGCACCCGCACAGCGCCCCGTGTGGGTGCGCAGCCGGCCCTGCCCGGCCTGGACGGCATCGGCCGACTGCCACGGCGGGGGA
The DNA here is from genome assembly GCF_004365705.1 of Streptomyces sp. 846.5. NCBI lineage: Bacteria > Bacillati > Actinomycetota > Actinomycetes > Kitasatosporales > Streptomycetaceae > Streptomyces > Streptomyces sp. 846.5. The sequence continues at coordinate 14,471 of NZ_SOBN01000005.1, read as the reverse complement.
GGGGCTAGAGCAGGTCGGCCAGCTTCAGCACCGCGGCCGCCGCCTCAAGCAGCTGGAACTTCTCGGTGTCGCCACCCATGTCGGGGTGGTGCCGCCGCGCGGCGATCCGGTAGGCCTTCTTGATCGTGGTCGAGCCGGCGTCGAGGACCAGGCCCGCCAGGTCGAAGATGATCCGAGTGGCCTCGGCAATGGTCAACGCGCTGGCGCGGCCCGAGCCGGCCGACGAGGACGAACCCGATCCCGACCGGCCCGACGAGCCGCCGAAGCCGGTGGAGGACCAGCTGCCGCCCGCCCGGGACCGCTCACGCTCGGCCCTCTCCTGCCGCAGCCGCTCGCGCTGCGCGTACTCGCGTTGCCACTGGGCCTCACGCTCCGCGGCCTCCCGCTCCGTCTCACGCTCTGCCTTCACCCGCTGCCGGTACGCCCGCTGCTTGCAGGCGTCCGAGCAGTACCGCGGCCGCTTGCCGCCCTGCACCGGCCGCGTCCACGAGTGCGAGCACATCTCGCACCACAGCCGCTCGGAAGCCCGCGGCTTCTCCCGCACATTCCGTGCCACGACACGGCCGCCCATCTCTCAAATCGTTACGAATCACCAGCAACAAAGGGTGCGTTACGAATGGATAGTAACGCATCCGAGAGGCGTTACGAATGGAACGCAACGACAGGAGTGGATCTTGGAATTCTTATTTAGTTTCGTTCCGTTCCTGAACGGAACGATTGATTTGGGGAACGAAATGTGGGAGGATGTCAGCATGACGGATGATGCGGATCTCGGCCCGGCGCAGGACGACGCCAGTGGCGAGCCGGAGGAGTCGCTGTGCGAGCGGCCCGGCTGCGGCAACATGTTCGAGCAGTCCCGGTTGGGGCGTCGACGCAAGTACTGCAGCTACCGCTGCCGCAAGCTCATGTTCACCGCGACCCGGACCGTCGAGGGCGCCCCGGGGCCCGAGGCGGGCGCCGACACTGAGGCGAGCGAGGTCCTGCCCGGGGATCTCACCGCGCAGTTGGTCAAGCTGGTGGCCGGGATGACCCAGGTTGCCGGTGCCCTGCACCGTGAGCGTCAGGAGCTGGACCCCTCCAGCATCCGCGCCCGGGTCGCCCAGGCCGAGGCCACCGCCGTACGCGCGGCCGCCGACAGCACGGCACTGCGCGAGGCCTTGGATGCGGCGGTGGAGTCGGCCGAGGAGTCCGAGCGCGCCGCCGTCGAGGCCCAGACCCGCGCGGACACCGAGGCCGAGGCCGCCGCGGTGGTAGTCGACGAGCTCACCGGCGAACGCGACCGGCAGCGCGAGCGCGCCGACCGCGAGGCCGTACACGCCAGCGCTGCACTGGACCTGCAGAGCCAGGCCGAGGCCGAGCGGGACCAGGCCGCGGCCCGCGCCGCCGCGGCCGAGGAGCGCACCGGGCAGGCCGAAGAACTATCCCGGCAGATGGCCATCCAACGCGGTGAGGCCGTGGAGCGCGCCGCCGTCGCCGAGGCCCTGCAGAGGGCCGCCGAAGCGGACCGCGACCGGTGGCAAGCCGAACGCGACGCCTTCGCCGAGGCAGCCCAGCGCGCGGACTCCGCCCGGGCCGAGGCCGAGAGCGAGGCCCGGGCCGCCCGGGAACAGAGCGTCGAGGCCAACAGTCGGCGGGTGCGGGCCGAGAACGACAAAGCCGAGGCCCAGGCCACATGCACCTCACTCAGCAGCCAACTCGACGCGGCACGCCGCGAACTCGACCTGAGCCGACGGCAGTTGCAGGAGGCCCAGGATGCGGCCGAGGCCGCTGAGACCCGGGCCAGCGCCGCTGAGCGGCAGCAGCTGCAGGAGGAGGCCGCTCGGATGGTTGCCGAGGGCCAGCGTGACACCGCCCGACGGGATGCGGAGGCTGCCGCCGAGCGTGCCACCCAGGCCGAGCACAGGCAGCGGCTGGCCGAGGCCGAACGCACCACCGCCCAGCGGGAGCAGTCCGCGGCCGAAGCCACCTTGAAGGCCGCCCAGGCCGAACGCACCCGCGAGGCGGCGCACGCTGCCCAGCAGCTCGCCGCGCTGCAACGCCAGGTCGAGGACCTGCACACCCGGTTGGAGGCCCGCACCGGCGCCGGTGAAGACGAGCGGTCACCGTGACCGCTCGGCGAACGGAACTGCTGAGGTGCGTGGGATGTGTGGGGCGGTCTTCGGGAAGACCTTCACCCGGAGGCCGGCGAGCTCGGTCGGCGGACCGACTCAGCCTTGATCGTTCTCAAGTTCACCACGGTGAACTTGGCCCAGGGCCCACCGGATTCCAGGGTACCGAGCGTCCATGCTCTGGGGTTCGGAAACTGGCACTGAGGGCGCTTCCTGAACGTCCGGCACCCGTCCCCATTTCCGCTCTACTGCGTGGGGTCGGTGGCGCGGCGTCCGGCGTCAGTGAGCCGGGCCACCCACCGGCGCCCCTTGCGGTCCCGCTCGGGATGAAGTTCCACGGCGGCAAGACCGAGCGATTGCAGGGCCTTGACGGTCGCCAGGTGGATTCCGCCGGGCTCACGGGCCGCGGTCAGGCCCCGGTCCTCCAGGCGCCGGATCAGCCCGAGGGCTTCTCGCTGCCGTGCGGGCAACACGCTGGTGTCCAGCCTGCCGGGCATCAGGCAGCCCTTGCCGCAGTACTGGCCGGGGTCGGCTGCCAGGCCGCGGGCCGTACGCCGCTCTCGGTGACGGAGTCAGGGCAGATCAGCGCGGTTGCTTCCGCCCCGAGTAGTTGTTGGTGCGTCAACTTCAAGGCCTGCTGCAGAACCGCCGAAGGTAGCTCGACCAGGATGGCGCCCTGCCTCCACAGATCGAAGGCGACGAATACCGAGCTGACCATCTCGGAGCTTGTGCGGACGACCCGGGCCCGGGACCGCACGGTGCACGTCAGGGGTAGGGACATGGTCCTCAGTCCCGCCGGCGCGGCTGCCCGCCGCGGTTTCCGGTGACTCGATGGCCTCTGGCAGGCACGTCCATCGGCATGTCCTCTGTCTCTGTACACGATCGTTAGTGGTCGCCATCATTGCGCACCGGCACTTCCCCCACCAGCGGATTCGCGGAACCCGTGCAGGTACACCGGGGCCACGGGGTCAGGGACGAAGCTCTCTGTCGGGATCTCCCCGGCTACAGCCGCAGCGCTGCCCCCGCAGTCTGCGACCAGTCGATTTCCTCGTCCAGGTAGCGGGCCAGTGCGCGCGAGCCGGGCACGTACCGGCCGTGCTGTTCGATCGCCTCCCGCGGCACCCCGCGCCGCTGCAGGGCCCGCAGGTTGCCGCGCCGCATGCTGTGCCCGGCGTACCGCGCGCGGCCGCGCCGCAACTCCCGCCGCCGCAGCCGCAGTTCGGCCCGCAGCGCATCGCGTCGCTCGGCGTCCAGTCCGGCCAACGCCGCCGCGTCCCCCAGCGTGCTCAGCACCGCCCACTGCTCCGGCTCCCAGGCCCGGACCAGGCCTGCGGCCTGCGCGCAGGCGGCGATCAGGTTGCGTACGGTGCGGTCGCCGATGCCCGCGCCGCGGCGCGGGTCCACCGGGGGGCGCCCGGGGGCCGGGATGCCGTGGACTGCGATCCTGCCGTGCCGGTCGACTCGCCGCAGCAGCGGCCCAGCCTGGCCCGCCTGCTGGGCGTCGACCAGCGCGGTCCAGGCCTCCCAGGCAGCCACCGGGCACAGCGCCTCGGTGTCCTGCGCCAGCAGCCGCACCGTCACCGCCCGGCGCCCGGTCGGATTGGTCTTGCTCACCCGCAGCTTGACCAGCAGCGCGGCCCGCTCCACCGGCCGGCCGGTGGCCGGGTCGGTGTACTTCGCCAGGGTCCTGGTCGTGTCGTGGCGGTTCAGCCCGGCCGGTTCGGAGGCGCGTCCGGCCATGTGCCAGTGCAAGACCAGGGTGAGCCAGTCGCGGACCCCGCGGACGGTGGTCCGGTCCAGCTTGGCGACCATCGCGGCCAGGTTCTCCGGGCTGATCTCGGCGGCCTGCAGTGCGCCGGGGGCCTCGGCGGGTTCGGTGGCCTCGGCAGCGGCCCGGTGGTCGATCACCGCCCGGCAGTACCGCCGGTCCTCCTCGTCCAGCGGGTGCCCGACCATCGAGAGCCAGCCGGCCAGGGTGCCCAGGTGCGCGACCAGTGTGGAGGCCGGGTGCCGCAGGTCGGCCAGGTGGGTGAGGTAGTCCGGCACAGTGCCTGGGTCGACGGCGACCCGGCCGCGCTCAGTGCACCAGGTGCTGAACAGTCGAACCCGAGACCGGCGCCCCGAACGGGTGCCCCGGGGCACCGAGTTGCGCGCCCGCCAGGCCGTGCGGGCGGAGATGGTCCGGCCCGAGGGCGTGGCCAGGCGCCAGTCTGCCGGCGGGTAGGCCGCGCCGTCGGCCAGGTCCGCCGCGCCGCCCGGAGCGAGCAGGTCCCCGCTCACCGCGTCACCTGTGCGGGGACCGGGCGGCCGACGTCGGCCAGCAGTTCGCCGGGCACCCCGTGCTCCATCCAGTCCCGGCACACAGTGCCGTGCGCCAACAGCGGTTCGCGGTGCCGCCCCATCAGCTCGACGGCCGCGGCCGCGAGCACCGGCAGGCCCAGGTACGCCGATGCCGGATCCGACCAGGTGGGATCGAGCCCGAAGCCGTCCCGGTCCGCGCACCAGGCGTGTTCCATCGGGTACAGGCCCGTCCAAGCGAAGCCCTCGACGTAGGCCAGCCCGTCCGGGGAGCCCCAGGCCCAGGAAGCCGATTCGGTGTAGCAGCGGCCAGTCTCCCCGGGCGGGGGCCCGCCGTCCGGCCAGGTCCGCGGAGTGAACAGTCGGCCGACGTCCAGCAGCAGCGCGTACACCGAGGCGTACCGCCAGCCCGGCAGGGGCTGAGGCACGCGCTGGGCGAATCCGCGCACGTCGGCCAGCATCAACGCCTCGGCGTCGACGTCCCGTGATTCGACGTCAGTGCCCATCCGGGCCTCCCTCGTTCGTTGCGACGGGCGGTCGCGGCGCATGCTGGCGCAGGATCAGGCCGACCACGGCCACCGCCAGCAGGAGGGCGGTCGCGGCGAGGAACCAGCCAGACTCTGCCCAGGTCAGCCAGTGCGGCAGCGGCCCCGACGGCAGCACCGGGTTGGGATAGGGGTCCCCGTTGGCGGTCACGCTTCCGCCTCTCGTTCGCCGCCCAGTAGCCAGCCGGCCCCGGGCGCCGTCCTGCCGATCTGTGGCATGTACGCCCCGTCCCCCGGCAGTCGGAGACGACTACCAGACGTGTAGTTACATAACTCACCGTGATTACCGATAAGGGCAGGATATCGGTAAACGCGCGTCGCCGAGCCGGCTTCCGCCCAGTCAGGTGCACGCCAGAACCGGCCGGGCCCGTGCTGCGAGGGGCCTGGCCGGTCGGCTCGTGATGAGCCGTGGCCGGCTCCCCTCGAGCAGCCCGCCCGGCCGCGCCACCCATCGCGGCCGCGGGAGCACCCGCTCTGACCTGCGCAAACGATAGAATTCGCGTGTGCTGGCCGAACCGGTCAGCGGGAAGCGGTTCATACCGACAGGGGGCATCGGCCCGCAGAACGGCGCACAGCGAATCACCGCAGGTCAGAAGGGTGCCAAAACAGGCCACCGGCGAGCCGGTCCCCTCCCCCGGCGCCTCGGCGGCGCGGAATTCCGACACGTCCCCCGGGCCGCTGGAATGACGTCGCACGGGGTGCCAGAATGCCCCTCCCGAGCCATTCATGCGTGTACGGAATTCAATCCGCCCAGGTCAATGCCCATGGCGTCCAGGGAGTAATTCGACTATCCTTGAGGTCCCACCCGTCGCACACGACAAGGGGACGCGCCACTCGGCGCGGAGGGATAATCAGCAATCAACTTACAGGAGAAGTCTGCCCATGACCACGTTCCATATCGGAGAGGTTCACTCTCTCACCATCTATGAGAACAGTACCAAGTCTGCGGATCCAGATCCAGAGACGATGAATCCAGTTTTCTATGAGGCCGAAACAACTACACCGCATCATCAGAACGATGACCGGAGTGCAGAACCGTGCACTCGTGCATCTACGTCTGCATCGGTTGTATCAGAGCAGGTAGCCGTACCTGCATGTTCATCGATGAACGTCGACACCACCACTCCTGTGGAACATCCAGAGGATGGCACCGAGGGCGAGGGCCGGACCCGCGGCATGATGGATTCCGTCCATTTCAGCACTCATTCTCGATGGGTTCTTGTATTGCTCGCAGGTGTCGCATTGTTCATCATCCTCGTTGTTAATCATGTCTCGGCTGCAGATGCAGTGGAGTACTCCAGTGCAGTATCTGCATTCATTTCAGTGATTATGGCAATGATGAACAAGTAGACATAATCGGCAACTTGCATCATATTGATGAAACGTGGGGCGGAACAAGAATCCTTGTTCCGCCCCACGTTCTTTTCATCAATCATGCGGTTCTCCTTGTTTCATCATTCCGCTTGATTTCGGTGCATCATGTTGAAGCTTACGAATGAACGAGGTATCCAAAGGAAGGCGTGGTGCGCTCAGCGCCAATCCGCACCCGATGATCCTGGCATCCAGCGACGTCCCGAGCGAGAGAGCGCGTCTCCGCGAACCGTTGTGGCCGGCGGAGCGCCCACCGGCCGATGGGTTGGCCTGGCACCCGGACGGGTGAAAGCCCGCTCCGGTCCATGCGCCAGAGCCCCAGAAATTGCCGCGACTGGCCCCTGTATGTCAGACCTTCATGGCAGCCTGGCACTGTCGAAAAAACCTGCGGCAGACGGTGCGCAACATGGCGCGAAAACCCGTTCGGCGAGCCGCCACAATGAGGCCCAGGAGGTCCGACATGGAACCCGGTAAATGCCACACCACACACGCGACAGGAACTGTCGGGGAAACTTGCCGTACGCGCTCCGGAAGCCATCCTGTCGGCGGATCAGGAGCCTGTTCAGCCATGGCCGTTGGCGGTGCCGAGGGGGTGCGCCAGTGACCGCCAGTACCACCCTTGCCAGCGAGAGCCAGACATCAACTGCCGCCGTGCCGCAGCCGCTGCGGCACGAGGACGGCATCCCCGTGTATGGCTACGGTCGCGCCCCTGCAGGCCTGATGACAGTCAGCCAGCTCCAGGAGAAGCGACTCAAGCCCGCCGAGGGACAGCACGCCGTGGCCTACCTCTGGCTGAGTAGTCAGCGCATGCTCGTGGACCTGTTCCAGCCGGAACGTGCGGCCAAAATGCCGCCCCTCAGCCAGGCCGTCAAGGCCCAGATGCAGGCACGGCGGACCTGCCCGACCTGCGACCAGGTCCGCGACCACATTGTGCACGGCGACCGCTGCCAGGTCTGCCGCAAGCGCGAGGACGCCGCGCGCCAGAGCCGTCAGGCCCGTACCTGCTGGCACTGCCGTACCGAACGCCGGACGCCCTATCCGAAGGGCAGTCAGCGCCTGTGCCGCACCTGCCGCGCGGCCAAGGCCCGGACGGACCGCGCGCACCGCGAAGACGGCATGCGCCGGGCTACATCCTGCACCGGTCGCAAGCGATGGGGCTGCCGCAGGCGATTCCCCACCCGAGCCCAGGTCGAGCAGTGGTGCCGCGAGGAGCAACACCGTAGCCCCTGGCGCTACCCCGTCCATACCTGTCCGGACTGCCAGACGAGGGATGCGGAGGCACGGGCCAAGGTCCAAGCCGAGTACGCAGAGAGCGAGCGGCAGGCAGTCGAGCGCCGCCGGCTGCAGGTGGAGGCACTTGAGAAATGGGCCGCCGACGCGCTCGCTGACCCCACCGTGGCAATCCTGGACTGCGAGACCACTGGACTGCACCCCGATGCCAGAATCGTCGAACTGAGCATCATCACCGGCACCGGCCGCATCCTGCTGGACACCTTCGTCAATCCTGGCGTGCGGATCCCCGAGGATGCCCGCAACGTGCACGGGATCAGCGACCAGGACGTGCAGTACGCGCCGGGATTCCCTGCTCTGGTCGATGCCATCACGAGCGCGCTGGCAGGGCGCCGCACCCTGATCTACAACAAGTCCTTTGACGTGGCGCGGTTGCGCTACGAACTCGACCTGTACCACGGATCAAGCGACCATCCGGACACAGCCGCATGGTTCTCCAGGATGCGTTTCGAGGACGTCATGGAGCCGTACAGCGATTGGGTGGGCGAGCCGCACGACTACTACGGCGGCTATCGCTGGCAGGCCCTCGGCGGCGGCCACCGATCCCTCGGCGACTGCCGGGCAGTCATCGACGTGCTAGCCGCCATGGGTTGCGGAAATGCCGCCGCCGAAAGTCGGGAGTAGGCCACCGAGAACGCGTGCAGCTGGGGCATCCGGTAAGGGCACACCCTGTTCCGCAAAATACCTCGGCTGCCGGGCGGACGCGCTAGCATGACGGGTAGTGGCAGGACGCGCACTGCCCCCGAGTCACGGCGCCCACGCCGCCGCGGCGCATCGGTGAAGGTCTCCCGGGGCCCGCGAAGAAATCCCCTTCGGCCAGCAGGTGAGCCCCGATGGCGGAGTGCGTGGGTGTCCGCCTGACCCGGAGCGCTGAGACCATGCCGAAGAACCAGTCGACGGCCGCCAAGAAAGCCCGTCAGATGCAAGCCGCGACCGGCCTCGCCTACACCGAGGCCCTGCAGCAGCAGGCCCGCCCCTGGTGGGAGCCGTCTCCCGACGAACCCGAGGACATCACCGCCGCCGAATACGGCGTACACGCGCTCGACACCCATGCGACCCCGCCCGAGCGAGCCCGCGCCGAGGCCCTGTGGCGGCCCCGCGAGGACACCGCAGCCCGCTGCCGCTGCAGCGGGATTTGCCGCCACGGCGAGACCTGCGACGAGCCGCTCAGCGAGAGCCCATGCGGCGGGCACTACATCCACACCGACCGGCATCCCGGCTCGCTGTTCACCCTCACAGAGTGGTTCGACACCTACGAGTGCGACCGGTGCGACACTCAGTTCGGCAGCTCGGTCACCCTTCTGGGAATCCCCTGGGGTGAGCTGGTGCCGAACCCACAGGGCGGCTCCATGACGGTCGTCTACGACGACGTCCGGCATCCGAATTTCAGCGGATGGGACGAGCAGTATCCCGATGGCGATCACGACCCGGACGCGGACGACGATATGTCCGGCGGACGGTACGACTACGAGCCCTATGACGAGGACGCGGAGTACTACAAGACCGACCCGGACGGGGCGATGTGATGACCAGTAGCTTGGCCGAGCTGATGGCCTACCAGGCCGGCTGGGTCATCGACTACACCGCCACCCGCGCCGGTTGATCTAGCGGGGGGATTGCGCGCCTCGTTGGTCAGCCCGCGCGGAGCTCTCCGCACGGGTGGTCTGGCGGGGGGTGGTCCCTCGTTGGGCGGCAGTCGCAGACCCAGTGCGCCGGGCCCCCGGCCGCAACCCGCGTCATTTTGCGGGTTGCGGCCGGGGGCCCGGGGTGCTTGCCTTTGGTGCCGTTCGACGAGGGACCACCCCCCGACTGTCCGCACGTCCACCACCTGCCAACGCACGCATGCCAGAGGGTCGCCCCTCCCTCCGCAGGGAGGGCCGGGGGTGCGGGGGCAGAGCCCCCGCGGATCTCAGCCGATTTGGAGCCGTGACCTATTGGCCGCCGGAACCGGCCAACACCTCTGTACTGATAGAGGCTTGCGGAGCGTCATTGGCCGCAGGCTTTTTCCTCGGCCGTCCCCTGGGCTTCGGCGGGCGAACCTTGGGAATATCCGCGCCGAGTTGCGCCAGTTGATCCGGCGTCCAACCGGCCCTCTCGGCAGCCGTGTATGCCTCACCGTAGGCAGCCTCCGTGGCCGCTAGCTTGTCGAGGAGATCACGCCGGACGGCAAGAATCGAATCGAGCGGCTCCAGAGCTGCGAACTGTGGAGCCATCAGTGATTCGGCGCGCGTACGCAGGGGCTTTGTGCCTTCGGTAGTGGTGTCCATGCGCGTCATGGTAGCCGTCCTGAGCCGCCCCGGACGGGTGAATATCTGCGCTTCCTCGGGAGCCCCCCGCGCGCGCCGGGGGGCGAAGCCCCCCGGACCCCCCACCTGCACTGTCAGTGCAGAGCCGCCGGGTCTGACCACCACTCAAACTGCCGAGCGGCGCCCACACCCGCGGAGCAAGATATGTCTTAACGTAACGTTAAGCCTCTTGTTGGCACCCCTGCCGAGCTAAGCTCGGCTCACCGGGTCGCTGGCCGGCCCGGGGACGGGCCGCCTTTGGGAGGGGATGGGATGAGCGAGACAGCACCCGCGACGCCGCCGAAGCGCCGTGCCCCGCGCCGCCGCGGACGCGACGTTCCACGCCCGCACCGCGTGAACCTCGCCCTGTCGGATGAAGAATTCGCCGCGATCCAAAGCAGCGGCGCGACTCGCCGACATGACGACCGGTGCATGGGCCTCCGACGCCGCAGCGGCCGTTGCGCGCGGTGAGATCGTCCCGCTGCCCACCCGCGAGAAGGAGCACTTGCGCGCGTTGATGGACGCTCAGACCCAGGTCCGCAGCATCGGCATCAACCTGAACCAGGCTGCGCGGAAGCTGAACATGGACGAGGAGGCACCCGAGTTGCCGACGGTGATCCGACTGACGGAGCGCATGCTGACGCGCTTGGACGAGGCGATGGTGCAGGTCCTCGGCACGCGGCGCGGCCGATGATTATCCGTGAGCTGGAGCGCGGCTCGCGCACGTACGGACTGCTGCAGTACCTGTACGGACCCGGCAAGGCCAACGAACACACCAACCAACACATGGTCGGCGCGTGGAACCCGGCGGTGAAGGACCCCGCGCTGAGCTCCGAAACCGACCTGGGACACCTGGCGATGCTGCTGGACATGCCGGTGCACGCCATGCGGGCGAAGAAGCTCGATCAGCACGTGTGGCACGGCGTCATCGCCCTGGCGGACGGCGACCGGCAGCTGACCGACGCCGAATGGCGCCAGGCCGCGACGGAGGCCGTCGAGGCCGCCGGCCTGGCCTCCCCCGATGACCCCGGAGGCTGCCGATGGGTTGCCGTGCGGCACGCCGACGACCACATGCATATCGTGGCCACGCTGGCCCGCCAGGACGGCACCCGGGCCACCAGCGGCAACCACATGAAGAACAATTTCCGGCGCATGAGCCAGAAGGCCGCCGAGCTGGAGGCGCGCTATGGACTTCACACCATCGCCCGCACCGCGAAGGAGAAGCAGACCAGGACCCCGACCCGGGGCGAGGTCGAGAAGGCGGAGCGCAACAGTCGCAGCGAGACGCCGCGCGAGACCCTGGCCGCACGGGTGCGCCAAGTCGCCGCCGTCTCCCGCTCGGAGGAACAATTCTTCACCGGACTGCGGCAGGCCGGACTGCGCGTCAACCAGCGTGAAGGATCGGACGGAAGAACCATCGGATACTCCGTCGCCCTGCCCGGAGACCGGACCGCGCGCGGTCGCGCGATCTACTACTCCGGCAGCAAACTGGGCCCAGACCTGAGCCTGCCCCGTGTACGCGAGCGTTGGACCGCCCCGGTGCCGCGCCAGGTCCCGAACCCGTCCGCGGCCACCCGTGCCGAGACCTGGCAGCAGGCCGCCGAGCATGTGCACCAGGCCGCCGCCGTCCTGGGCCAGTCCGGGCAGGCCGCGGCCGCCGGCGAACTCAGCGCCCTGTCCGACTTCTTGACCACTTTTGCCACTGACGCGCCGACGGCCGTGCGGGCAGAGCTCCGCGCCGCCGCTGTGGCATTCGAGCGGGCCGGACGCACCGCAGGCAGCGGGGCCCGGCAGCTGGACAGCGAGGCCAGCCGGCACCTGCGCTCAGCGACACAGCTGATTGTCATCGGCGCGAGTGCCCTCGGCAGCGGAGGCGAGGCTGCCGCGGCCCTGGCCCTGATGGTCGCCCTGGCCCTGGCGGTAGCCGCCGCGATCCGTTGGCACCAGGACCACCAGATGCGCGGCCAGGAGCAAGCCGCCCGCGGCGCGGCCCTGCAGCTGCGCGCGGCCGTCGAGATCACCCACGGGGGCGGCACCTCGGCCAGGGACGGCGCGGCCCCAATGTGGCAGCGCACGCAGCTGCAGTCTGCCAGCCCTGAGGCTCACTGCCGCCTACGAATCCGTGGTGCGGAGCGTGCTGCCGCAGTACGGCGGACGCGATCGTCGGCGAGGCCGCGTGGTCCGCCCTGGCCGCGACCCCTGCGCACCACTGCGAGTGCGGGCTACGATCCGGCCCGGATCCTGGCCCAAGTCGCTCGCCGTCGCGGATTCGACGACGCTGATTCCATTGCCCGAGGTCCTGGTGTGGCGTCTGCAGCGGCGCATGGAACAGGACACCCGGAGCGGAGGAATTCCCGCTTGGCTCGCCCCGTCGGCGACCGGCGCGGGTGACAGTGGAGGCGAGGTCAGCACTCCCCTGCCGTCGACAGCACGACCCACCGGACCGCAGGAGGTCCCGCCGCGTCCCGCAGCCGACGATGCCGCCAGTCGTCCGCGGCCCGCGTGCGCTGTCCGCCGATCCGGACCTGCCGATGGGCACCGGCGAGGACGCGCCCCGCTTTGCCGCCGTGGTGCACCAGGCCGTGCCCGAGCACGCCGCCGCCATCCTGGGCCGACCCGGCGTCCTACGCACTGTCCCAGCGGCTCGCGGCCGCCGCACAGTCCGGCTACGCTCCGGCTGAATTGCTGGCCCGGGTAGCCACCGCGCGAGAGCTGGACACCGCGGACAGTGTGGCCGAAGTACTGACCTGGCGCGTGCAGGGCCGCGTACGGCAAGACGAACACGCGAACCGTCAGCCAGGCACCGGATCGCCCTCCGATACTCGTCGAGAAACTCCGGCACGACGCGCGCGCCCGGAGAGCAGACTGCCGCCCAACGCGCCGCACAACAGGCCGCGCAACGGCGCAATAATCCGCGCGGACCCGGCCGATAAATACCGCCAGGAACTCACCTAGATCAGGAGCTGAAAACCCTCAGGTCGAGCCCGAAACCCCGCTACCGTCGATGTATCACACCGTCTACGGAGGACCGCACATGACGATGCGCAAGGTGACACCGTGAGCGAGGCCAACCCCATCGACCAGGCCGTTGGACAGGCCGGACAGTCAGCCGCTGTAGCCCTGCAAGTACTCGTGCTCATCGCCCAGGCCGTGCGCGAGCACCAACGCCGCCAAACGGCCGGCGACCCACCGCCGCCACGCGCACCCTGGACCCCGAGACGCAGCGGTACGCCCTGGCCGTCCGCGAGAGGATCTCACCGCCCGAGGTCGCCGACGCGCTGATCAACGGCCCTGGCTGGAGTCGGCTTGCCGACGAACTGCGCCAGCTGGAGCGGGCGGGCGTCGACGTGCGCGGGTTCCTCGGCGACGCGGCACCACTGATCGCGCGCATCGATGCCGACCTGCGCGCCGCACTCCCCCGGCCCGGCCTGGCGGTCAACCCAGCGGCCATGACGCCGGCCAACCCCTTCGAGCTGCCCAGCCCGGCCGAGCGCCCCACCGTCGTCGAGCGGCTGCCGAGGGCCATCGAGCGGGTACGTGAGTGGCTGCAGCAGTGGAGAGAACGCCGTAACCCCAGTGCGCCGACCGATCGCGCTCAGCGCCTGGCGCGCGAGGGCATCGGTCCGCAGCAGAACACCCGACTGGTGATCGCGGCGCGTGAGGCCATCGCCGACGAACGGCTGCTCGGGCAGCTGGTCACCTCCCGTCAGTGGCCAGCCATCGCCGGGCAGATGCAGCGACTGCAGGAGGCAGGCCGCAACCCCCGCGAGGCCCTGGCCGGGGTCGCCCAGCGGATCCGGCAGGCCGCCGACGCCGGGATTCAGCTCAGCCCCGCCGAGGCCGCGAACGGACTGCTCTCCGACCAGGCCAAGGCCGCAACCCCCGCCACAACGACGAGCGCGACCGCAGCTGCGACGTCCACCGCCGCGCCAGCCCCGGCCCCCACCGGCACCCAACGCCAGCACCCCGGACCCCGGTTGCGGCGTCGTCGACGTCGACCCCGACCCAGCGCCAGAGCCCGTATTTGGGCAACCTGTTCATCAACAGTGGTCCGTGCGGGACGCGCGCGGGGTCGAGATCGCCGCGGGCTCGATGACCAGCCCGTGGCACGGGCAGGTCGGCACACTGGAGCACGAGGCAGCCCAGGCCCTGGCCCGCGCGACCCGAGGCCTGGCCGCTGACGATCCGGCCCGGCGGACCTTCGAGTTCTCCGGCGGGGTACAGGGCCAGCCGAGCACCTTGAAGATGAGGGGCGACGACTCCCGGGTGCTCAGCCGGAGACGGCCCATGGGTGTACTACACCCCGGCGTCCGCGGCCGCTTCCGCAGCAACACAGCCGTCCTCCCCCACGTCCGCCGCCGAAGCCGCCGCCGGTCAGCGGGAGGTCGGCTACGTGTGGACGGTGACGAAGGAGGGCCCCGAGGGCACTCGGCGGATCGCCGGAGGCGAGGCCATCGTGCCGGCGGGCCCCGGTGAGCGGAAAGCGGTCGAGAAGGTCGCCGCGCGCGAGCTGGCCCAGGCGACCCAGGGCATGAAGCCGCAGGCCGCCGCAGAACGCAGCACCGTGCACTTCA
>NZ_SOBN01000004.1 GCF_004365705.1 Streptomyces sp. 846.5 | reverse complement strand
GGGTGTAGGTGAGCCAGGTGGAGACTCCGGCGGTGCGGGCGAGGGCGGCGTGGGTGATCTGGCGGCCTTCGTGTTCGAAGGCCGCCAGGGCGGTCAGGACGCGTTCGCGTTTGTCGAGGCTGTCGCGGCGGCGTGCCTCGGCCAGGGGTGCGGGGTTCCCGTGCGGGTTCATCACCGGGGCTCGGGGGTCGGCGAGATGACCGGCAGAAGCGCGTCCGCGGTGCCGGCCCGGGCCTTGCGCAGCACCGTGCTGGCCTGTTCGATGTGGGCTCGTTCATCGGGGGTGAGGGCGTCGAGACGGCGGCGCATGGTCGCGGTGACGTTCTCGAAGGCGGTGATCTGGGCGGTGAGCGCGGCGGTGACGAATTCCTTGGCGCCCATCGCGAGGGCTGCTTCCTTGTCGGCGCGCAGTTCGTTGAGGTGCTGCTCGATCGCGGGTAGGTAGGAGGGGTCGGGCCGGTAGAAGCCGCAGCCGGCGCACTGGAAGCGGATCGGGCAGGCGTGGCCTCCGGCTTTGACGTTGGACGGTTCGGTGCAGCCTCCGTACGGCACGGCTACCGAGCGCAGCTCGTAGGCGGTGGTGGAGCAGGGGCTGGGCCTGCCGTGGATGTCGAGGACGTAGGCGCTGAGCTTGGCGACGGCTTCTCGTTTCCGCTGCTGGGAGACGGTGTAGTAGCGCTGGGTGGTGCGGATTTCGCGGTGGTCCATGAGCTCGCGCAGCACGTCGACCGGGGTGCCGGCGTCTGCGTGGCGCTGGGCGTAGGAGTGGCGGAAGGCGTAGGGGTAGATGAGGGAACGGTCGAAGGGCAGGGGGTTGCCGACGCTGTCGACGCCTTCGCCGTGCAGGGCGGGGAGGGCGTCGACCCACGCGCGCATGGTCTCCCCCAGGTAGGCGGACGGGATGTGCGGGGCGGTGGCGAGGTGGGTCAGGGCGGGGAAGAGGTGGGTTTCGCCGGCGGGCGGGAGGCAGTGGTGGAGTTCTTCGCGGCGACGCTGCCAGACGCGGATGGCGGCAGCGGTTCCCGTGGTGATCGGCAGGCGGCGGCGCAGGCGGCGGGACTTGTGGTTGTTCCAGATCAGCGACGCCTGGTCGCCCTGGGTCTCCAGGCAGTCTCGGGGCAGGGAGACGACCTCCAGGGGGCGGCGGCCGGTGTCCCGCAACACGATGTACAGGGTTCGGTACATCAGCTGCAGGTCCGGGAGGGCCAGCGTGCGCTGGCCACGGGCTACGCCTTGGCCCAGACTGCCCAAGTGGGCGTCGAGCTGCCGGATCACCGGTTCAGGCAGGGCCTTGCCGATGTCGTCCTGGTCTCTGCCGTCTCGGGGAATGCGATGGCGGGAGGCATCGCGGACGAAGGCCGCGGAAAGTCCCGGGGCTGCGTCCGCACGGCGGGCCCAGTCCAGCAGGGCGAAGAAGTGCCCGGCGATGTTCATCCGATAGCTGACGCTCGCCGGAGCCCCGTCGAGTCTCGGGGCAGTGCGGAAGGCGTCGACGCACGCGGTGACGTCCTCGTAGCGCAGTCGGGTCGGATTGTTGGTTCCGGGGCGTACGGCCAGGGCGGCCGAGGCCAGCTCGCATGCGCGAAAGGTCAGGGCGAACGGTCCGGAGCGGGGGCACTCCTGGACGGTCCAGGTGTGCAGGAGCTGGCGCAGCCACGGCTGCGTGACGATGCGCAGGTCGACGGTCTTGGGACGCCGGATCCCGGCCGAGCCGCGGCAGATCTGGCCCAGAGCGCGCAGGTCCAGCACCTCGCCCTCGCCCGGGCCGGTGCCGTTGCACTCGTCGAAGGCTGCCCGCAGGGCGGTCAGGACCCGTCCCAGCAAGCGCTGTACCGGGAGGGTGCGGGCGAGGACCTGCTCACCGGCGGGTCCCATGAGCGTGTCGACGCCGGCGCCGACCAGGTCACGGACGAGGCGGCGGGCCACACAGGGCTCGAAGATGCGCATCCACGGTTCCGTCTGTTGCAAGCCGAACAGCACCTCCAGGCGCAGCGGCTCCGGCAAGGGGATGAGGCTGAACTGATGCGGAGCCAGGTACGGGGCCTGCACTGCGGCCCACGCATCCAGATCGGCATCGGGCGTGGTACGGCGGAACTCGCGGAACCTGCCCTCGTGATAGCGGCACAGACCCTGCTGATGCAGTGTCGATACCGGGCACCCCGGTACCGGGCACGGCTCAGCGGACAGGTAGGGGACGGCGTGCTCCTCGAAGGACACGCCCGGGCGTCTCGCGGCGTAGAACCGGTGCTGGTGGTAGTGCCCGCTACACAGTCCCTTGCACACCGCCGGCCGCACGCAGCGCCGCCCGTGGCGGGTCACCCGGCACGCGGGGCCGACCTGGCCCCAGGAGACGCGGGTTCGCTGCAGAACGAAGCTGGCGGCGAAGTCGTCGCGCGGCAGCCCGGACTTCTTGCGCGCCTCGTTGCACGTCGGGCAGAAGGTGTGGCTCGGGGAGACCAGCACCCCGCAGGCCGCAGTCCGGCACAGGGACACCGAGGTCCGCGGCTCGTCGGGGCTGCCAGTGAACAGCCACCACTGGGGCTGCCACTCCCGGGGCCGCCAGCACGGGTCGATCTGCGCGGCCAGCCACCTTGCCCACCTGCGCGACAGGACGGAATCCGTGTTCTCGACGGAGATGATCGCGAGCGCCGCCGCGCCCCCGGTGGTCATACGCCGTCCCGCCCGAGGCGCACCCGCTCGACCGCTGCCCGCATCTCGCTTGTGTCCACGTGCCGGTACGCCTCCATCGACGCCGGCGACAGATGCCCGAGCAGCCGCTGCACCACATCCGCAGGCACCCCCGCGCGCAGCCACTGCGTCGCCGCGAAATGCCGCAGCAGGTGCGGACGCAGCGGCACACCGGCCGCGCCGCCCAGCCGGGCCAGGGCCTCTCGGGCGTTCGCGTACCTCATCGCCCCGCCCAGCGGAGCGCGGAACAGGTTCACGAACACCATCACCCCCAGGTCAGCGCCCAGGGCCCGGTCCCTCTCGTAGCAGTAGTCGGCGTACAAGGCCACCAGATCCGAAGTGACCGGCACCGTGCGCCCGTACCGGGACTTCGCCAACGCCTTGTTCGGATTGTCCCGGCGCCGCCGCACATGCACGTGCGGCCCCTCCACCAGGCAACCCATCGGCTGCGACGACGCCAGTAGGTGCAAGTCCTCGCGGCGCAGCCCCAGCGCCTCACCGATCCGCAGCCCCGTCGCGGCCAGCAGCGCGACCAGGAACCGGTCCCGCGCACACCCGGCAGCCGCCAGCGCGGCACCCACCTGCTCAGGCCCCAGCCAGACCTGCCCCGGATCGACGGTCTTGAACCGGAACACCGCCTGCTCCACCATCCGCTGCTGGCCGCTCTCGTGCGACGTGCCGGGTGGTGCGAACCGCAGCACCCGCGGCCGCGACAACAAGCCCACCGTCTGGGCAGGCACCCACCCGTGCACCGCGGCGAACCGAAGGAACTCCCCCACCACGACCATCACCGCGTTCGAAGTCCCCGGGCTACGGAACCGCGCCCCTGCGGCGGCCGTAGCGCCGGTCGGCCGCCGTACGGTCCTGGGCGGCAACGGCTCCTCCACGAGCCACCGCTGAAACCCCGCCAGCCCCGCGAACCCCGGCGCTGTCCAGTCCAACCCCGACCGGCGGCAGTACGACAGGTACAAGGCAACCCGGCCCGCATACACGCGTTCGGTATTCGGTGAACACCCCCGTGCCCGCAACCCGGTCAAGAACAACGACGCCTCGCCATGCAACGCGTAAGTGCGAGTGTCGACCACCACCCACCGCTCCCCCACCACTGCCGCGGGAGACAGAGCACGCTCCGCCACGAACCTCTGCACGGTCACGTATCAAACGCAACCACCAACCCGGCATCCGCCCTAGCACGAGCCGCTGGCAGTCATCCGTGCAGGTGAAACCACCCGGCAAACGTCCCCCACACCCACCCGAACCCGAGATAAGGGCACTGCGCAGCCACGACGAAGAAGCCATCGAGATGCTGGCCATTCCGCAGGCGGAGCAGCAACGGGCTATGAATCCGTCGTGGGATATCGGTACCGCCCCGAAGGAAGGGCAGCCAGAGAATCGGCTGCTGCTGCGGTTCGCGACCCAGCGGGACCCGAAGATGGTCGCAGACTGGGTCTCCTTCAACGTGATCGACACCGAACGCCTCGACTGGCAGCGCGGGTTCAAAGCCGCACAGACGTTCCAAGAGCGGGAAGATCATCTGCGGGTGGTCTTCGACCACAAGGAAGGCAACTACCCCCTGGGGCACTGGATCAGCGAGCAGCGCAAGACCTACGCGGCAGGTCAGATGACCGGCCTTCGCGTGAAGCAGCTGGAGGGGCTGGGCATGATCTGGAACGCCGGGGATTACGCCTGGGCGGAGAACCTGGCGGCCGCCCGCGCCTACTTCGCGGACCACCAGACCCTCGCCGCCCCACGTTCAGCCACCGCCCTGGACCGACCCGTAGGACAATGGCTCTCCAACCAACGCCGCCCCGGCGCCCTCGCCGACCACCCCGAACGGGCCGCCGCACTCGCGCAGATCGACCCCGACTGGAACCCGGCATGGCCACTCGACTGGCAGCGCCACTACGCCGGCGTCCGCGAGTGCGTCACCCAGCTGGGCGCGGAGCTGGCGGACCTGGAACCAGGCGTCACCATCCACGGCCACAACATCGGACGCTGGCTGGAACGCCAGCGCCAGACGGTGGTCTGGCACGGCCTCACCAACGGCCAACGCCAACGCCTCGAAGCCCTCGGAGTCGAGCCCGAAGCCGCACCCACCACACCGCAGCAGCCCGTCCCCGGGGGCCCCTCTACAGCCTTCACGCGGGGCCTGGCAGCCCTACGCCAGTACCGCGAGCGCACCGGCACGGTAGTCGTACCCAGGACCCACACGGAGGAGGTGGAGGGCACCGTCGTGAAGCTGGGGGTATGGACCTCCAACACCAAGAGCAGGCGCGACAAGCTCACCACGGAGCAGCTCGCAGCCCTGGCAGAGCTGGGATTGCAGTGGAGACGGCGGCCGGGGACGGGTACTGAGACCCGGGACACCCGAACCGGCCGGCCGTGGGCACGTCAGGACTCCTGATCCTCCACCAGGCCGCAGGCGAACGGGAACGACTCAAGGAACTCCTTGCGGCCCGGGTCCGTCTCGGCCCGCGCCAGGTCCGCCAGCACCCGCAGGAATCGGTCGCGCTGCTGCGGCGGCAGGTTCTGCAGCACCCAGCCCACGCTCTCCATCATCTTCACCGCCGAGTCCGGATCCACCTCCTCGTCCCCGCAGCTGTCCAGGAACCACAGGACGTCAACAACCACTCCGGCAAGGGCAGGCACCAGCGGATCCGTGTCAGTCATCCGGGCAACCTATCCGACCCCAACACCAAAAGCCGCAGGGACGAACTCACCCCCGACCAGCTCGCCGCCCTCGCGGAACTCGGACTCCGTGAGCAGCGCTGCCAGTAGCTCAGGCGGTGTCTGCTCGTTGCCGGCCACCGCGCGCCGGACCTCCGCGTGTGGATGCCGGGCGAGTTCGGCGGCGAGGTGCACCGGGGCCGACATGGCGAGTTCAGCGATGACCCGGACGTCGGGGTCCTGCCCAAGGCTCCGGGCCACGTCCGGCGGGAGCCCCGGGAAGGCGCCGTCGTCGATCCCCCCGTCATCGCCAACGGCATGATCTACATCGTCACCGCCGACAGCAAGGTCTTCGTCGCCCGCCTGCCCACCTGATCTTGAGTAGAGAGGTGCGGCGGCAGCACGTCCTCAGCTTCGTTCACCAGGTCCAGGCTTGGCAGCCTGTCCCGGCGCCGCAACGCCGACGGCTGGGCACCGGGCGGGGCGGTGCCGCCGCGGCGAGCGGGAGCCGCCGGCCAGGCCGGTGCTCCGTCCTCGCTCCAGGCCGCCCGTACGGAACACCGCTCGCCTAACGGCCGCCTCTTCGACTCCGGCGCTGCTCCGCTCCGGCTCCGCGCTGCGACTTCACCGGTGCCCGGCCGTGCCTGCCGCAGGGTCTCCAGGAGAAGTAGTCGGCGCGGCGCTCACCCCCTGCCCAGGGCTGTGACCTCGTGCTTCATCGAATTCCGGCCCGCCGCCGAAGCAACCCTGTCCGCAACCCTGCGGACAACTCTGCAGGCCACCCTGTGGGCAACCCTGCAGGCAACCTTGTACGCAACCAAGATGATCATGGTTAATGTCGTCGTCCACATGTGCCTGAGCACCGTAGATGGCCACTTTTCAGGGTAGGTGGCCAAATTTTTCAGGCTACTTGGCCAGACGGTGCAGCCAATCTGTCATAGCGCGGTCGCCGCAGATGGTCCTGCGATGGCGGAGTCGGTCCGCCGCCCGCAGCACCAGTCCGCAAAACCCCTGGCACGGCCCGGTCCACCACGTGACCAGCAACGACGAAACCATGTGGGACCTGGCCCAGCACTACCTCGACGACGGCATGCGCTGGAAGGAGATCGCCCAGCTGAACCAGGGCGTCCCGCAACCAGACGGGCAGACGGTGACCGCCACCACCCTCCAGCTCACCCCCGGTTGGACCCTGCGCCTGCCGACCGACGCCCGGACCACCAGCCCCGCACCGCAGCATGCCCAACCGGCCGCGGCAACCCATGCGCTCCCCTCGCACCAACGGTCCGCTGAAACCCCGGCAGCGTCATCCCGCGCCCACAGCGAGACGGTGCACGTGGTACGCCCCGGAGACACGCTCTCGCAGATCGCCCAGGACGATCTGGGCAACGCGAACGACTACCCGAGAATCGCTGCCGCCAACAAGGACGCCGTCCAGAGCGACGGCCGACACCTGACCGACCCCAACCTGATCTACCCCGGCTGGCAGCTGACGATCCCCCAGGCCAGCCCGGCGACCGGCGAAACACACCACCCGACCGGCGGATCAACGGCTCCCCCGGGGACAACCGGCAGCACGGCGAACGGCACCGGCGGCGGCACTGCGGCAAATCCGCACCCCAGCGCCGCTCCCACCAGACCAGCCGCCTCCGCCCCCGCCACTTCGGCGCCAGCCACCCCCACGACGTCGCCGACGGCGACGTCCGACGCCGCCCCGGTTCCCGGGCAGTCCTCAACGTCGGCGACCGGCACACCGACGCCCACCGCGCCGCGCACCCTCGCGGCTGTACCCGCAGCACCGGTCCGCGCCGCGCAGGCGAGCTCCCCCGTCGAGGTCGGCGCGGGCATCACCGCACTGCTGGCCGCAGGCCTGCTCGGCGGATACGGCGTCAAACGCGCCCTGCAACAACGCAACCGGCGCCCCGGCGAGACCATCGCCGTCCCGGCCCAGACCAGTTCGCTGGAACACGCCCTGGTCCACCAAGCCGAACCGCCCACCGCAGAGTTCCTGGACCGTGCCCTGCGCACACTGGCCCACCTGCTTCCCCCGGACACCGCACTGCCCCAACTGGCCGGCGCCCGGATCACCCCGGACACCATCCAACTGCACACCGACGGCGCGCCGCTGGCGCCCTTCACCGCAGGTCCCGACGGCTGGTGGCAACTGGACCCAACCCAGGAGCTCCTCAACGACGAGGAAGCCGACCAGGTCGACGCCCCCTACCCGCTGCTGGCCACCCTCGGCGCCCAGCTGGACCAGGGGCTCCTGCTGGCCGACCTCGCCATCACACGCACGGTGCTGCTCAACGGACCGGCCGAGCAGGTCCGCGAGGTCGCCCGGGCCCTCGCCCTGGAGGCCGCCAGCTGCCCCTGGGGCAGCGACCTGTCCGTCCTGTGCGCCGGGATCACCGACCCGGACCTGCCCGCGATCCTCCACACCGGTCGGCTCCAACACCTGGCCCGGCTCGGTGACGCGGCAACCGACCTGGCCGACATGCTGCTCACCGCCCACCAGGACGCCGACACTCCCCTGCCCTGGCTGCTCGTGGTCGCAGACCAGGCCAGCGAACAGGACGCCTGGCAGCTCGCCGACCTGATGGCGCGCGTCCCCGATGCTCCGATCGCCCTCGTACTGCCCGGGCAGGGCCTGCACGGACTGTTTCCCGACGCGGTGCAACTGGACTGCGCCAGCACCAACCCCCAGCCCGGACCGATCCCGGACACGCCCCTGGTCCTGCAGCGCATCACCGACACCGCCTACCAGCAGCTCCTGGCCGACCTGCGCACCACCGAGCAGCCAGCCCAGCCGGCCCACGGCGCGTGGCAGCACGTGCCGCACAGCCCGGACCACCTCGCAGCCGGGCCGAACCAGGACCCGGAACCCGAACGGGAAGCCGACCCCGGTCTGCAGGAGGGCGCCATCGGTTGGCGAGACGGCGTCGTAACGCCGTTCCTGGCGTTCACTCAGCAACGCTCCCCTGCAACCCCGGACGCCAGTGTGCCGTTGCTGCCCTCGACGCACAGCGGCATCACCGTGCAGATCAACAACGAGCCGCACTCCGATGCCGTGACGTCCCCGGAGCCGGCCGGCAAGGGCCAGATGCCGCTTCCGGGGGCCGGGGGCCAGCTTCCGCAACAAGCCGCGGACGCGGCCGATCCGGCGCCGGATGCGGCTGATCCGGCGCCGGATGCGCCGGAGATCAGGGTACTGGGACCGCTGGACGTCACCGGCCTGGGCTCCAGCGGCCGTGGACGGCGCGTGGCGGACCTCGCCGCCTACCTCTACCTGCATCCCGGACGCACGGCTGAAGCGATCGCCGCGGCAATGAACCCGGTCGAGCCCTGGGAGCATCGCACCGTGGTCAGCCGCATGTCCGACCTGCGCAAACTTCTGGGCACCGCCCCGAACGGCACGCCCTACCTACCGCGGGTCGCCCGCAACGCCACCTACCCGCCGTTGAACGGGGTGCGCTGCGACTGGACCCAATTCCTCGCCCTGGCCGAGCAAGGCCTGGCCGCCGGCGCCGACGGCACCACCGCCCTCGAGACTGCCCTCGCCCTGGTCCGCGGGCGACCCTTCCACGGCAGCACCGCCTCATGGGCCATGCCCGAGCAACAGGAAATGGTCTCCCGGATCATCGACGTCGCCCACGCCACCGCAGTCCACCAGATCACCGCCCGCAACTGGAACGCCGCCCGCGCCGCCATCGCCACCGGCCTGGACGTGGAACCCACCGCGGAACTCCTCTTCCGGGACTGGATCACCCTGGAGCACCACTGCGGCAACCGCGCCGAACTGAGCCGGGTCGTCAGCGAACTCCAACGCGCGCTGCGCCCACTGGACGTCGACATGGAGCGCGCCACGGAGAAGCTCATCACCGACATCTACGCCAGCGAGCAGCACCGGACCCGCAGCGCCTGAGTGCCGGACAGGCCCCGGAGTTCGCGGGTCCCGTGCCGAGCTGACCCTGGCTCAGCAAGGTTCCTCTCCCCCTACAAGGGAACTTGTCGGGCCCGGCCACAGATCGTCCTCCGGCTCACCCTGGGCACGCCCCTCACCGCCGTTGGAACGAACCGGCCCACTACGAGGTCGTCACCAGGTCCACCCCGGAGGCGCGCTGGTCGTACTGGGCGCTGAGGTGCGGCAGGTAGCGGCGCACGGAGTTCGCGCTCAGCGGCTTGCCGGCCCGGCCGGTCACCCCCATCGAGAACAGCTGGGCGGCCAGGCGTGCGGCATCGGGCCGAGTCCCGTTCTGGTCCACGTACTTCACGAACGCGTCCAAGTAGTGCTCCGGCACCACGACCGCAGGGACCTGCTCCGCGGCAGCCGGAATCTGCGGCTGTGCTGCCGGCGCAGCCGGAGTTTCGGTGTGCCGCCCAGTGTTGGCGGTGACGTCTTCGGGGACGGTGGAGGAGGCGCGCACCGTCTCGCTGGCCGGTGCGATCCTGCTGCGGCCCTGCGCGGGCAGGTCGATACGGAGTTGGTCGTCGCCAGCCTCCGTGCCCAGGGCTTGCCAGGACGGCGCGGACAACTGCACCGGCTGCGGTGCTGCGGCCGGCCCTGCCAGCTCGACGCGGGGCAGCGGCTCTCCGTACTTGGCCATCCGCAGCGGCATCCGGGCCCGCACCGGGGCGTCCTTCTTCCAGCGGGGCCCGTACTCGCTCTCCAGGTGCGCCCGGTACATCAGCCGGCGCCGCTCCAGTTCCAGGGCCTCCTCGTAGGAACGCACCTCCCACAGCAGACGGCGGCGCCACAACCGGAAGGTACTGACCGGGGCGACCAGCCAGCGTCCGAACCGGATCCGCTCCATCAACCGGCCCTCGGTCACCTCGGCCATCCGGGCCACCGCGTGACGGCCGGCCTCGGCGGCGGCCACGAACAGCAGCGGGATCACCGCGCGGATCGCCATCGCCAGGGCGTTGGGCCACGCACTGGCGGCGTTGAACGCGATAGTCGCCCCGGTCAGCAGCCACGCCAGCGGCCGCAGCATCCCCAGCGGCATCTTCAACCAGGTCAACAGCAAGTCCAGACCCAGGAACACGGCGATTCCGGCGTCGATGCCGACAGGCAGGAGGTAGGAGTACCAGCCGAAGCCGTTGCGCTCCCCCAATCGGCGCACGCCGATGTAGGAGCCGGTGAAGCCGATCCCCGCGATGACCACCACGACGGCGACCAGAGCTTTCTGCCCGCGCGTCAGAGCGGTTCTCGCGGCCATTCTGTTGCCCCCAGCAGTTGTCCGTACAGCGACGCAGATGCCGGTAGCCTCGCACACACCCCACGCGCCTCAAACGTGCCACCGGCCAAATGTGCAGCACTCACAGGCTGCCGGGGTGGATCGCGGGTGCTGGTCCGTCCTCCCTCTCGGCAACGGCACTGAGGCTCCGATCCACGGGCACCTCCGCTGATGCGCGCGGCAGGTGAACCTCCAGGCCGCTTGCTGTGCCCGGTTGCGCCTAGACCGTGCGGTGGCGCAGGTCTCGGGGGACACCGCAGCGGGTGGGGTCGGCCGGTTGCTGGGACCGCAGCCCGGGCAGGCCACCAGGGCCAGGCCGGCTCCCGAGCCGGACCCCTTGTCGGCCAGCAGGGTTCCCACCGTGAGCTGCCGGCATGTGCGGCACACACCGAAGGCTGAGCCGGGCCCCGGTGCGGGCTGCTGGTGGATGCCGCTGGTCCCGTTCACGACTGCCGACCGGCTGACGGGACGGCAACCGGGCCTGGCCGCCCGGGTCCGGGGTGATCCGGTCCGGCGATGTGCCGACGGGCATCCTGATAGACACCTTGGTGGTCTTCGTCGACTCGGGCCCGCCCGTACTGTCGCTGCCGATCAGCGGGGTCCACCGCTGGGCCACCGGGGACCAGTTCGGCGTAGAACCGGGTGCACCTGGCGCAGTGTGGGTGTCCTTCAGCTGCAGACAGGGCGTGTGCTTCCAGGACGTACAGGATGGTTCCTCGGGCGATCGCGTCGATCCGGTGGTCGGCCATCGTACTTTCCTCGGTTCGGGGGCGGGTGATTGTCGCTGCTGCGGGCCGGGGATCGGCCGCGGTGGCTGTCGGGTGGGGGCCAGCGAGTAGGGCGAAGTGCAGCCAGAGGGTCTGTCCGGTGGCGGCGTCCTTCAGGCCGAAGCGGTCGCACATGTCGAAGACCGGGAGAAGTTGGGTCCACTGGTCGCGCAGGGCCGCGGTGACGTCGATTTCCACGCGGATCCAGTCGGGGTCGTGGATGGTGCGGGGGTCGGTGCCGGTCAGCGCGGTGAGTTGCGCTGCGGCGGCGTGCGCGGCGGCGGTCCTGTGCGTGTCAGCGCCCACGTCGGTCACCAATCGAATCTGCTGCGGTTACGTAGCGTATTTCTAGTTAACTAGCTTCGAGCTAGTGGACTAGATTGTCAATCAGTGAGCCGGGAGCGACGGTGAGGGAGAGGCATGGCTGACAGCACCTCAGAACCCGAAGCCCCGTACCTACGTGTCGCGGCGGCGATCCGCGACCGCATCACCGCCGGAACCTGGATGCCCGGCGACCGGCTGCCCTCGCGCACCGTCCTGGGCCAGGAATGGGGCGTCGGCGAGAACGTCGTACGCCGCGCCCAGGAACTCCTCATCTCCCACGGCCTGCTGGAGGGCCGCGCCGGCGCCGGCACCTACGTGCGCGAACCCCGCAACCGGCACCGGATGCTGCGCACCTGGACCCGTGACCACCACGCCGACAGCCCGTTCCGCACCGAGCTGGCCTCCCTGGGAATGGACGCCAGCTGGGAGTCGGACTCCACCGCCAAAGTCCCCGCCCCCGAGAGCATCGCCCGACGCCTGGGCATCGCCACCGGCGACCCCTGCGTGCGCACCGGCTACGAGTTCTTCGCCGACCGCCAGCCCGTCATGCTGTCCACCAGCTGGGAACCGATGGCCGTCACCGGCGGCAGCACCGTCGTCCTGCCCGAAGGCGGACCCCTGGCCGGGGCCGGCGTCGTGGCCCGCATGGCCGCCATCGGCATCACCGTCACCCGCGTCGTCGAGCTCCCCCGCCCGGTGCAGGCCACCCGCGAGCAGGCCCACCTGCTGGGCGTAGCCGCCGGGACGGCCGCCACCTGCATCGAACGCACCTACTACGACACCACCGGACGCGCCGTCGAGACCGCCGACATCCTCGTGCCCACCGAACACTGGGACCTCGCCTACGAGTTCGACCTACAGACCCCGGCCCCTGCCGCCGACTGACGCCACCACCGCGGCACCGCAGCGGCGTTCAGCTGCCGTAGGTGTTCTTGTGACGGTTCGGACTGTCCGCAATCATGGCCCCGAGGCCGGACAACCCGGCCCTACGGGGGGAGACACGACCATGGCCACACCAGCACGCCGTGATCCGTTAGAGGTCCTCGTCGGCGCGCTCGCCTCCCCGGTACTGAACGCCGTCGTCGGCATCGTCGGGATCGCCATCCCGATCCTGGCCTGGGTCAACGACAAAGCCAGCGTCAAGAACGGCCTCTTCGCCCTGGAGACCGCCGTGGTCGTGCTCCTGGTCGTCAATCACATCTGGCTGAGCAAGGCGTTCATCCAACTGCGCCGCGCCAGCAACCGCGCCATGTCCGACGCCCACTACTACGACCTGGTGCGCGCCCAGCTCGAATCCGAGCTCATCGCCGACTTCGGCGAGATCGCCGACGGGCACCTGCAGGTCTACGCCAGCGAAGTCCCGCGCCTGTCGGTCCTGCTGTTCAAGACCCTGGTCGACTCCCAGACCCAACCCAAGCGGGTCCTGGCCGCCGATCTGACGACCAATCCGAACCTGCTCACCCAGCGCCGCGAGTACTTGGCCGCCAACCGGCGCCTGATCGAGACCGGCGGCAGCATCGACCGGCTGTTCATCTGCTTCGTCGCCGACCTGGAGCGCGAGGACTACGCCCGCGCCCTGCTCCAGCTCGTCAACCACCACCGCTCCCTCGGCGTCACCTGCGGGCTGGCCGTACGCGACCGGCTGCGCGCCGACCAGGCGGTCGACGTCGTCGTGCTGGCCTCGGCCGCGGCCCTGGTCGAGGAGGACCAGGGCGACGCCGACTACGTCCGCGGCCGCTCCAGCGTGTACTTCAAGGGCGTCGAGCGCTGGGCCGGGCGCTTCGAGTCGGTCTGGGGCCACGGCTCCAGCGCCGCCCCCTTCGCCCTGCAGGCGTACGAGGCCGTGGCTCGCCCCATGCTCGACGCCGGCACCTGGGACACCGACCGGGCCCGCACCGGCACCACCGAGCTGTAGAGGTGGCCGCCAGCTGGCCGACCGGGCCCCACCCCGTGGGAAAGCCGACGCCCGAACGGGCCAAATGCCTATAGCTCCGAGCAACTACCGCATAGCCTCGCGGCATGGATGACGCCGAGTTCTTCGACCTGGTCCGCGCCCGACTGGACGGCGAGTTCCTCGCCGACCACCGCGAGCTCGGCGAAGGCCGCGTCCAGGTCCACGCCGACGAGGTGCCCCGCCTGTCGGTACTGCTCGTCAAGGCCCTGATCGACGCACCGACCCAGCCCAAGTACATCCGAGCAGCCGACCTGACCACCGACCCCGCCCTCCTCGCGCGGCGCCACGAGTACCTGGCCGCCAACCGACTGTTCATCGGGGCGGGCGGCAGCATCGACCGGCTGTTCATCTGCTTCCTCGCCGACCTGCAACGCGAGGACTACGCCCGCGCCCTGCTCCAACTCCTGGACCACCACCGTAGCTTCGGGGTGACCTGCGGCCTGGCCCTGCGCGACGACCTGCCCGACAACCTGGCGGTGGACGCCGTGGTCTTCGCCGAGGCCGCCGTCCTGGTCGAGGAGGAGCAGGGTGACGCGGACTACACTGAGGGACGCTCCACCGTGTATTTCACCGACCTCGGCAGATGGGCCCCAAGGGTCCAGGACGCCTGGAGCCACGGCGGCTCGGCGGGCCTGCGGCTGCAGGGCTATGAGGCTGCGGCGTCAGCCATGGTGACCGCCGGTTGCTGGGACGAGGCCAGGATCCGCGCGTGGGCCAGACCCAACTGAGCGGTGGCCGGTCGGTGGGCCCCAAACTATGACCTGATCGGAGAGCACCCCGACACCACGGGTCCCGCGGCTGCGCTCTGGCCTGTTCATCACGTGGCTTTGATGGCGTAGTTGCTCGGCAGCATTGGGCGTACAAGCTTTCGGCTTCGCCGTTGCGAGTGGCCAGGTCGCAGGCACATGGAGTGATATCGATCCGCCCGATACGGCCGCCTACCCACCGATCCCGAACACACCCATGAGGCCGCGTCATCCCGCCCGTCTGGGACCGAGGGCGACCGAAGCGGAGCGTAGCCGCGGGGTTCGACTACGGCGTGGGTCGTACACGCAAGACCCCTCTGAGCCCGGACGCGGTGCGACCGACCCCCGGAGCATGCTCGAAGGGTCGCAGAAGCGACGCTGATCACCCTCATCGTGCCGGGAGGTTCGAATGCGTGTGCCTCCTCCAGGAATGCGACGCGGTCGGTCGGCAGCGCCGAGACGTTGACGACGCCGTGCTCGATGAGACCGGGGGCCATCTGCGCCACGTGGGCCGAGCGCGCCATCGGGAACAACCGCACGTCGAACGGCGAGGAGGTGATCGTCAGCCCCTTGGCGAAGATCAGCCAGGTGTGGATCGCCTGTGGCAACGCCGTCGCCCCGTAGACGACATACGTCGACCCTGGTGGTTAATTCGGTTATGCGGCGAGGCTGAGGTCGAGTCGGGCGAGGTGGGTTGTCCGTGTTCTGTCGAGTGGGTGGCCGTTCCACCGGGCGTCGAGGCGGATCAGGTTGAGGGCGGCAGCGCAGTAGGCGTGGTCGAGGTGGGTCTTGGCCAGGCTCCTCCAGCCCGTGCCCGACCACCCGGGTGCGGAACTCCGAGAGCACGCTGTGGTCGAAGCCCCGTTCCACCCGGGACGCTTCGTTCTGGGTCCGGCCGCGCGCGGGTGACAACCCCGTCGATCCTGCTCGCGCGCACTCCCGTCCACGTATCCTGGCAATCCTCGGGTCAGAGCCTTCTGGTACTGCCCCGCCCTTCCGCGCTTCGGAGTCGCTTACCAGCCCCATCGGTGACGGGCCCACCGAGCGACTGATCACCCTCCAAGTAAGGTGGCTTCCTGCCGCAGGCTCCCAGCCTGCGGGACACCCGGAATCCAAGGAAAGCAGCCCATGCCCCGCCTCCAGGTCGCCAAGATGCACGGTTCTCGCAACGCCATCCTGGTCATCGACGGAGCTCCGTCGGACTTCTTCACCGCCGCCCAGATCACCTGGGCGGTGCAGCGCCTGTGCGCGTACCGCGGCGGCGTGGGCAGCGACGGCGTCTACTTCATCAAGGACACAGGCGACGGGGCTGCGCAGGCATGGTTCTTCAACCCCGACGGATCACCCTCGCTCCTATGCGGCAACGGCATGCGGTGCGCGGGCAGACTGCTGCTGGACCGCCACCAGGCCGACGAGATCGTCCTGCACACCGGGGCCTATGCCTTCACCGTGCGGGCTGCGGCCACTACGGCGCACGGTGTACGCCAGGTGGCGGTAGAACTGCCGGCGGTCGACTTCGAGCCCCACGAGCCGATCGTGGCGAATGTGGACTGGCCGTATGTGGACCTAATCAACCCGGCCTACCATCCCAGTCGGGCGGTGACTGCGCTCGCTGTCCCCAACTCCCACCTGATCACTGTCGTGGACCGCTACGACGAGGCTGAGCTCATCGCCACGGGCACCCGGGTGGCCGAGGACACGAACACCTTCCCCATCGGAGCGAACGTCTCCTTCGTGACCCCGCTGGGCGAGGCCGAGGTCTTCATCCGGACCTTCGAACGCGGCGCCGGCCTGACCGAGAGCTGCGGCTCAGGGGTTTCCGCGTCACGGGCAACCCTCTCACGCCTGGGCATCATCGAACCAGACGTCCCTGTACTGGTCCGCAATCCCGGCGGCCCGGCCCGCAGCTGGATCCAGCAGACCCGCGACGTCTGGCAGCCGATCCTGGAAGGCAACGCCACCTTGGTGCTGCGCACAGAACTCGACCCGACCGACGTTCTCGGATCCGAGCCCTTGGAGTTCCAGGGCCAGGCGCAGCTCGACGAGATCTCCGCGTTCGGCGACCTCTTCGACGACAACCTGAAGATCCTGCACGCTGCAGGGATCCGTCCCGCCGTCGGCTGAACACCGCCCACGGGCGTCGGTGCGGGCCTGCCTCCCACACCCCGGGAGGCAGGCCCTTCGCGATCCAGCCGCTCGCGTTCGCGCCGACCGGAAAGTCCGTTGACGTGACCCGGCCCACCACCCAAAGCTAGTGGACTAGCATCACGCCCCGTCCAAGGCCATGGCAGGCCGGATGAAGCCGTGCCCGCGTCCCCACTCTGGGAGCTTCCTTGACCTTCTGGTTAGCCATTGTCGTTGTCGGCATCCTGCTGCGGCAGGTGGACCGCTTCTGGCACGCCCACCGTCGTCCCCGCTCCGCTTCTCTGGCCCGCATCATGGAGCTCCAGCGCTGCCGCGCCAACAACTTCACCCCTGCAATGCTGCTCGTGGGCCAGTGGGTCCAGATCGTCGGCTGCTGGGGCGTCGCGGCGGCTGGCGGCCCAGCCGTTGCCCTGCTGGCCGCCGCGGCGGTGGCCGTGCAGTTACGGCACTTGCAGGAGGTCTCCCACTTCGCCGTCCACGGTGTGCTCGCCCGCTCGGCCCGCCTCGGCAACCTGCTGGCCGAGATCCTGGTGCACCATCCGCTCGGCTTCGTCGCCGTACCGGTGCGCCGCAAGCGCCACGTACGCGACCACCACCCCAACGCCACTGTGACCGGCACCGATCCCAACCTCGCCGACCTCCAGCACGCAGGCATGCGGCCGGGCGTCGGACCGCTGCGCTTCGCCATC
Organism: Streptomyces sp. 846.5; assembly: GCF_004365705.1. Classification (NCBI taxonomy): domain Bacteria; kingdom Bacillati; phylum Actinomycetota; class Actinomycetes; order Kitasatosporales; family Streptomycetaceae; genus Streptomyces; species Streptomyces sp. 846.5. The sequence continues at coordinate 152,018 of NZ_SOBN01000004.1, read as the reverse complement.
GCCCTGATCCACCCACTCACTCCCGCTGGCGCGCTCGGCACCGTCGCGTCCCTGGCCTTGGCCCTTCGGCCACTCCCCCGGTCAACCGGTACCCGTGCCACTGCGGTCCTGGCCGTCGCCGCCGGGGCCTACCTGACCGGAGGCTGGCCTGTCCTGCTCTTCGGCTGGGTGGTGCCGCGCCTGCTGCTGTACCCGCAACTGGCCTGGATGTCGCTGCTGGTCGAGCACACCTGGTTCGACCCGACCGCCCTGACCGGCAGCCCGGCGGTGGTCGAATCGGGCCGCTGCCTGCGCCTGTACCCGAGCAACCGGGTGCTGGCCGCCTTCGCGGCCAGCACCTGGCTGCCTTACGGCGACCTTTACCACTACGCGCACTCTGCCCACCCGGCCGTACGGTGGAGCTACCTTCCTGCGCTGGAGCGTCACCTCGGTCGGCCGCGCTTCACCCCCGCCGGACTGCTATTCACCGGCACTGCCGTGATCAGTCGCCATCGCCGGGCCCTGACGACACCGACGGAGCGGACGCCGACAGTGGCACCGGCGTCTGCGCGCGGATAGCGGCGTCGGCGGGGCAACGGCCCGGTACGCCCCGACCGTTGCCCCGCCACTGCGGTGGTCAGCCGGACCACTCCTCGGCGAGGAGTCCGTAGAGCAGGTCGTCGCTCCACTCGCCTTTGCTCCAGGTGGACGACCGTAGGTGTCCCTCTCGCTGGAAACCGACCCGCTCCAGCAGCCGGGCAGAGCGGGTGTTGCGGGCGTCGCACCGGGCCCCCATGCGCTGCAGGCCCCCAGCGAACCGGTCCCCCAGCACAGCCTGGACCGCTTCAGTGGTGTACCCGAGCCCATGCCGCCCCGGAGCAAGGGTGAAGCCGAGGTCGGCTTGCAGTAGGTTCTCGGCCAGGTTCACTCCGACATCGCCGATCAGAGACCCGTCGGCCTTCAGTTCGACCGCGTATTGGAACCAACCGGGCTGCCCGGTCTCGGTGTTGTACGTCGCGATGCGCTCTTTCGCCGCTTCCAGGGAGAAGGGCGCGGTCCAGCTCTGGTAGCGGGCGATCGCCGGCTCGGAGCGGTAAGCCGAGAAGGGGCCGGCGTCATCGGGACGAAACCGGCGAAGGATCAGGCGCGCCGTTTCGAGGAGCACAGGCTTGGACCTCTCACGATTGCTGGATAGGGCCCTGCTGGCGAGAGCACCGGGGGGCAGCTCTCCCCGTGCGGTGATCACGGCCGGCCCGGTCAGCTCTAGAGTGCCGTCGGCCAGTGCCGAGACCTGCAGGGTGCCGCCCTGCAGCCGCACAGTGTAGGTGACGGGGCGCTGCACCGGTGCCCCCGGGCGAAGGAGATCCACTGCCACCGCAGCGCAGGCGCCGGAGCCGCACGAACGTGTCTCGCCGACCCCCCGCTCATGGACGCGCAGTGTGAGGCGGCGCGGGCCGGTGCGGGTGGCGAAGTCCACGGTGACGCCGTCGGGAAAGGCGTCCGGCGGAGTGATCACAGGCGGTGAGGTCAGCTGGCCGACATCGAACGGGGACGCCACGAAAACCACGGCGTGCGGATTGCCCATGTCGACCGGGACTCCGTTCCAGGTGCGGCCGTTGGCCGAGACGGCGACGGTGCGCTCGTCGACGCTGGCGGCACCCATCGCGACGGTGAGGTTGCGGCCCTGGGGCGGGATCGCGCAGATGCTCCGCACCCCGCTGCGGGTGGCGATCGGGAAGGACGCCCTGGTCACCAGTCCGGCCGCCAGCAGGTAGCGGGCGGCGACGCGCAGCCCGTTGCCGGATACGGTACTGGTGCTGCCGTCGGCATTGCGGAAATCCATGAACCAATCGGCCTGGCCGATCATCGTGGCCGCGTCGGGATGGTGGGCAACGCGGACCAGGCGCAGGACACCGTCGGCGCCGATCCCGTTCTTACGGTCGCACAGCAGCGCGACCTGGTGCGGACTCAGGTGCAGTTGCCCGCCAGGGTCGGGTAGCACAATGAAGTCGTTCTCGGTGCCGTGCCCGTACGCATAGGCGAGGCCAGAAGCCGGGGCGGTTGGGGACATGTAGTGCTCCTGCAGGGGACGTTCGCGTGCGAGGGGAGGGTCGAGCGGTCCGGCTGTTGTCTTCTGTGAAAGTTCCAGACCAGTGGGACTCCTGGGACACTGCATGCCCCTCGGGAAAAGATTTTTTGGGATTCGCGAGGGAGCAGAGCCCCTGCAGGGTCTATGACTTGAGCGTCACAGCACTTTCGCCAGGAGGACAGGCGTGGTCCAGCACCACGAAGGCACGGGCGGAGATGACGCGCAGGCGTCTCCTCAGCACGATTCAGGTACGCATCCCCGTGTTGAGGACGTGCACGTCGCCCTCGTGCACCCGATTGATCCGCCTGTGGCCGGCATAGCCACACCAGCCCCCGCTCCGCGGATCCTGGGCCCAGAGCAGCACCGCTACGGGGACTACGACGACACCACTCTGGTGCAGTTCCTGCAGAAGCACGGCTTCAACTCGACTCTGGGCGAGCAGACACGCTTTCAGCTCGTCGGCTACGGGTGGCAGGTGATGGGGAGCTGGGTGCAGACCGGTCTCATCACACAGCGGGTGGCGCAGCTGTGCGGGGGGTTTCGGGTACACCGCATCTGGAATGATCAAGATGGTGAGGAGTTGGTCGCCGACGCAGTCGCCATCGGCCTGATCAAGTTCGAGCAGCAGATTATGGGGTTCAAATGGACCCCCGGAGGCAGGGCCTCGGTCAAGACCTACTACATCGGGTCGTGCGTCTTCGGCTTCAAGCTCGCCTATGTGAAGCTGCAGCGCCAGCAGCAGCGGGAGGCAGAGTGCATGAGAGCCGCGGAGAATCAAGCGGCACGCCTGACCGAACCGCCGCGCCACCCAGAGGACCTGGCCATCGAACGCGCCCGGCTGCACACTTACATGTCTGCTGCGCCTGACCGGCTGCGGCATATCCTCTATCTCAAATCCCTGGAATACACGGCAGCCGAAACCGGGGAAATCCTCGACTGCAGCCGCAAGACGGTCGAGAGCACGCTGTACCGCTGGCGCAACGGCCTGGAGGGGGAATCAGCGGATGACGAATGAGCGATGGGCACCGGCCCCACAGCACGGAGGACATCCCGGCTACTCCGGCTATGCACCTGAGCCGGACAGATTCAGCCGCGGAAGCCTGGATCCCTGGTCACCTGACGAGGATTCACCTGGTGATCCTGGGTGGCAGGACCCTCCAAGCGAGGGCGGGCCCGGCCGGCATTCGGCTCCCCCGAGCAGTGCCGCCCATTTTTCCGCACATGTGGGCGTATATCATCAGGCGGGCTATTTGACGTGCTACTACCCCCCGCCGTCCGAACCAGGTCCTGTACAGGAACCGTCCCGGAGGAGGGAGATGACACCAGACCGGGCAGGGCCTCAGCTCGTCGACCGGATAGTGGCCAGTGTTCCGTCGACATCGACGCCGCCGTGGGTCGACGAGAAAGCGCAACAGGACGATTCCGGCCCCGCAGGTGAGGAAGTGTATGCGGGAGGAGTGAATTTCACGGAGGAGTCTCTCGAAAACCTGCAGGCCGTACTCGCTTGGGAGTCGGGGGGTGGCCCGCCCTGCGACGCTCCAGATGCTGCGTTCTCCGCGGAGGTTCTTCGGCGCTCCTCACTGGGGGAAAGCGTCGTCCTGCAACTCGCATCCCGGACCCCCGAAACGGTCGTGGCCGATATCCTGCGACGTCGGCACGCGCTCGAGCAGGCTGCGTCGGAGTTCTCCTTGGAGAATTGGGCAGTTACTTCCGGCGTCACCCCCGCCGACCTGATGCAGACGGGCTTCTCCTACCTCGACCAGCGGTTCTACCGGCAGGCCGAGGTGTGCTTCCAGGCAGCTCTGAACGCCGGTCATCATGATGCGTCGGCCGCCCTGGCCTACCTTCAGCGGCACGTGAGCATCCATGAAGCGTGCTCCAGCCAGCCACTCCCAGCGCCGCCCGCCTCCCCGCGCCCCGGGCACAGGCGTAAACCCGAAGAGGGTTGATGTCGTCCGACGTCGGCAGACGATGCTGCTCGGCCAAGTCCGGGTCTTCGAAGTTCAGCGGGTGCGCCACGAGGCGCTGTCGCTTCGAGTGGAGGTGAGATCTTCGCCTCTGTCCCGTCGCAGCGGCCTGGGTTGGAGTCGGAGAGTCCCTCGCCGCGTGGACGGGCGAATGGGAGGAGACGGCCAACCAGAACGCCATGGAGTGCCTCCTCGCCATCCTCGAAGGGCAGGGCGAGGACGGTAGCGCCTTCGATCACCCTCCTCCACGGCTGTGCCGGGCAGTACGGGGCATGACTCCACATCTGGTGGCGCTGAGGGATGTTGGGCCCAAGTCGACCCGTCGGTGGTCGTGGCGGCCGAGGTCCTGTCCGGCGGCGCGGCGCAGCTGCGCTACTTCGCCGTTCCGGTTCAGGTCGCTGCTTCCGGGGGGGTGGGGGCGGGTTGGGGTCGATGATGGTGGCTGCTGCGCCGGCGCCACCGCGCTCGGTTCCGATGCCCTGAGCCGCCACACTGCGGCATACCCTGGTGACCCTCCTCATCGAGGCAGCCGTCGTCCACACCAGACTCATCCAGAATGAGCGCGCTGACAGCGCACGCGTCAGGCGCCCTGCAGATCGGCCTTGGGGTAAGGCGAGGAGGTCCACGGCGCTGTGGGCGAGCTGGTCACCGATCCTCGACCGGTGAAACCACTTCATCGACTGCCACGGATCGGCAGCGCCTCCTCCACGACCTCGTCGACACGTGAGCGCCTCACTGCCGGGCGGGCCTGCTTGAGTCGTTGAGTGTGCGACAGCGAGGGGCAGCATGCTCACCAAGCCGATCCGTCACTCGCTTCCCGCCACGAGTTTGGCCACGACACGGTCCAAGTCGATGTGGAGTCCCTCCGTGCCCGGCGGTACGACCATGTTGGTCTGCTCCAAGAACGCGGTGGCCGCCGCAGCCCCGATGTCCAGTACGGCGGCCCCCGCGGTGGACCTGACGACTATGCGCAGCGAGTGCCGATGGCAGTGGTGCGGGGGTATCACCAGGACGTCTCCGACACCCACCGGTCGGCTCAATCCCTCCGACAGGAGACTGCGGGCGAACACCCAGTCGATCGTGCCGGTCGACGCCTCTCCGAGGGAGAGGCACACGGCGTAGGGGTCTGTCCTGTCGTAGCGCAGCTCGGCGGGCAGTGATATCGACGGTGCGTCCGCGACGACGACATGCATCACGACCTGGTGAGTGACCGTGGTGCCATCGGCGGTACCGGAAAACGGCTGAGTCATTTCTTACCCCGATCGCAACTGTTCTTTGGGGGGAGCAGCGTCTACACAAATGACCCTAAAGTCGCCAATGGAAGCAGCTTGTCGAAGAACGTACGAAGTGTTGCCCGTGAGAGCCCCGACCGCGGAATTCCACGAATCGATGAGCCCCAGAGGGGCCGCAACTACGGTGTGCGGGCCTCACGCCACTCGCCGGGGGACATCCCATAGGCGGCCCGGCACACCTGGCTGAAGTGGGCGGCACTGGTGAAACGCCAGCAGTGTGCCACCGCGACGATGGTGCGATTCGCGGCCTCCGGGTGAAGCAGTTCCCGTCGGCACGCTTCCAGGCGGCGGCTCTGAATCGAGCGGCTGACCGTGATGTCCTTGCCCTCCAGCTGGAGGGCCGCGGACCGCGACCCCCTGCTTTCACCATCGGCATCCTCCCGTTTCGGGATCTGAAGCCCCAGGCTCGGTTGTCCGTGTGCCCGCTCTGTGGCCGGCCGGGGTTGTCCTCAGTCGAAGCGCAGGTCGGAGAGTTGCCGTTCGAGCGCGGTGATGTCGTCCTCGGGAGTGTCCTCGGCCGGGCGGGCATCCATGAGGGCGGCCAGTTCGCCGGCCGCCCTCCGTATGCGCGCGGGCAGGCCCTCGGTGTGCTCGTCGCCGCCAGATCCCCAGTCCTCGGACGCCGCGTACACCGCGGTGGGTACGACAGTGGCGCGCAGGTAGGCGAAGAGCGGGCGCAGGGCGTGTTCCAGGACCAGGGAGTGGCGGGCCGTGCCTCCCGTGGCCGCGACGAGGACCGGCTTCCCGGTGAGGGCGTCCGGGTCGATCAGGTCGAAGAAGGACTTGAACAGCCCACTGTAGGAGGCGGTGAACACGGGGGTCACGGCGATCAGGCCGTGGGCGCCCGTCACCACGTCCATCGCGGCGGCGAGCTGCGGTGCCGGGAAACCGGTTATGAGGCTGTTGGTGACGGCGACGGCCAGTTCCCGCAGCTCGATGGCGTCCACCTGCACATCGTGGCCCTGGGCGGCGAGTTCACCGCGGGCCGACTCGGCCAGACGGTCGGCGAGCAGGCGTGTGGAGGACGGGGTGCTCAGGCCCGCGGACACGGCGACGAGCTTCATGCGGCGGACGCCTCCTGAACAGCGCGCAGGGACTCGTGGGTGGGCGCGTCCGGCACGTTGGCCGAGCGGCCGATCGCGAACTCCTTCCGCAGCACGGGCACCACCTCTTCGCCGAGGATGTCGATCTGCTCGAGCACGGTCTTCAAGGGCAGCCCCGCGTGGTCCATCAGGAACAGCTGCCGCTGGTAGTCGCCGACAATCTGACGGGAGGACAGCGTCCGCTCGATGACCTGCTGGGGAGAGCCCACCGTCAGCGGAGTCTGCTCGGTGAACTCCTCCAGCGAGGGCCCGTGCCCGTAGACGGGCGCGTTGTCGAAGTAGGGGCGGAACTCCCGTACGGCGTCCTGGGAGTTTTTCCGCATGAACACCTGCCCCCCGAGGCCGACGATGGCCTGTTCGGGCCGGCCGTGACCGTGGTGGGCGTACCGCCGCCGGTACAGCTGGACCATCTGCCTCGTGTGCTCGGTGGGCCAGAAGATGTGGTTGTGGAAGAAGCCGTCGCCGTAGAAGGCCGCCTGCTCGGCGATCTCGGGCGAGCGGATCGAGCCGTGCCACACGAACGGCGGTACGCCGTCCAGCGGCCGGGGCGTGGACGTGAAGCTCTGCAGTGGTGTACGGAACTTGCCCTCCCAGTCCACGACGTCCTCGCGCCAGAGCCGGCGCAGTAGCGCGTAGTTCTCCTTGGCGAGGTTGAGGCCCTGCCGTATGTCCTGGCCGAACCACGGATACACCGGGCTGGTGTTGCCACGCCCCATCATCAGGTCGACCCGGCCGTCGGCCAGGTGCTGCAGCATCGCGTAGTCCTCGGCGATCTTCACCGGGTCGTTGGTGGTGATCAGCGTCGTGCCGGTGGACAGGATCAACTTCTCGGTACGGGCTGCGATGTAGCCGAGCATTGTGGTCGGGGAGGACGGCACGAACGGCGGGTTGTGGTGCTCACCGGTCGCGAAGACGTCCAGGCCGACCTCCTCCGCCTTCAAGGCGATGGCGACCATCGCCTTGATGCGTTCGTGCTCCGACGGAGTACGACCGTTGGTCGGGTCGGGGGTCACGTCCCCCACCGAGAAAATACCGAAATGCATGGGGGCCTCTTCGCTCCGGCAACTGGGTGGCTGCCGGAAATGTAGGCGCTGATCGGACGGTCGTCATGCCTGTGCGTGCAGAGAAGCTTGCCCGTCAGCGCCCTTTCTTGGCCCGCGTGGAGGGCCGCTGCCTGCCCGACCGCAAGTGTGCAGTGTCGGGCAAGTACACGGCGCTCGGAGGCAACTGTCGTACCCGGTCAGCCGTCTAGCGTGTCAGTGCCAAGGGCGGCGACCGCGTCCTGTCCCCCTGGCCGGCTCGGCCGCCGCGACGGACCCGGCACGCGAAGGCGGCCCCCGGCGAAGGTCACCAGGACAGCCCGTGCCTGATGCCTCGCCCGCGCGGGCCGTGAACACGTGCGAGCCCCGTCCAGAACCGCTGGCCCAGGAGTACCCATGGCTTCGTCCACCGTCGTCGAACTGTCCCGATGGCAGTTCGCGATCACCGCGATCTTCCATATGACCTTCCCGGCGCTCACTGTCGGCCTCTCCGTGCTCCTCGCCGTCGTGTACACGGTCTACGTGCGCACAGGGAACCCCTTGTACCTGCAGATCTTCCGGTTCTGGAAGAAGATCTTCGCCGTCGGCTTCGGCCTCGGCGTGGTCGCGGGCACGGTGATGACCTTCGAGTTCGGCCTCAACTGGGGCACGTACGCCCACGCGGTCGGGCCGATCATCGGGGTCACCATCGGCATGGAAGTGATCACCGCCTTCTTCTTGGAGGCAGGGTTCATCGGCCTGATGCTCTACGGGGACGGGCGGATCCGCCCGCGCACGATGGCCCTGGCCAGCTGGATGGTCGCTTTCGGAACGCTGCTGTCCACCACCTGGATCCTGTCGGCCAACAGCTGGATGCAGGACCCCGTCGGCTACCAGAAGGTCGACGGCCAGTTCCACGCCAGGAACTGGATCAAAATCCTGCTCAACCCCGCCTTCGCCCACCGCTTCCCGCACATGCTGCTGGCCGTACTGATCAGCGCCGCCTGGTTCGTCGGCGGGATCTCCGCCTGGTACCTGGTGAAGAACCGGGTCCACGCCCAGCCCATGGCCCGCCGCTGCCTGTCCATCGCCCTCGGGACGCTCGGGGTCCTGATGCCGATCCAGCTGTACGTGGGAGACGGCACAGCGGTCTTCATGGGCCAGCACCAGCTCTCGAAGCTCGAGGCGTTCGAGGGCAACTGGAAGAGCGACAACAACGGCTACAACCTGCTCATCGTCCCCGACACGGGCAAGGGCGAAAACAGGCTGCACGTCGAGATTCCCTACCTCGGCTCGGTCATCGCCCAGGACCTCAGCGGCGAGACGACGACGCCCGGACTGTTGCAGACCCCGCCCGACGAGCGCCCCAACATGTGGACCACCTTCTACGGATTCCGCGCGATGTACTTCACCGCGCTGCTCATGTTCGGCACGGCCTTCGCGGGCGTGGTCCTGCGCATGCGACGCCGCCTGTTCGACTCCCCGCGCTTCCTGCGGTGGATGGTGTGGATGACGCCGGCCGGGATCATCGCCATCACCGGCGGCTGGATCGTCGCCGAGACGGGCCGCCAGCCCTGGGTGGTCTACGGCCAGCTGCGCACTGCCGACGCGGTCTCCCACCTCTCCACCTTCGAAGTCGCCGCCAGCCTGGCCGGATTCGTCCTGCTCTACGTCACCCTGCTGGCCATCTGGGCCCGCTACATCGTCCGCACGGTCAAGGCCGGCCCCGAGGCACTGCCCACCGGGCCCGCCTCGCCCAACGCATCGGAGGCCCTCGTTGCTTGAGTACGCCAGCTACGCGCTCGTCCTCTTCTCACTCGCCATGTACGTCGTCCTCGACGGTTACGACCTCGGGGTGGGCATGCTCAGCCTGGCGGCCCGGCCGGAGCGCCGACGGGAGTACGGCGAGATCGTCGCCACCGCCTGGGACGCCAACGAGAGCTGGATCATCCTGGCCGGCGTCGTCCTCTGGGCCGGCCTGCCAGGCGCCTACGCCCTGGTGCTGCCCGGCGTCTACCTGCCGCTGATCGGCATGCTGCTCGCCATCATCCTGCGCGGGCTCGGCCTGGAGATGCAGAGCGCGGCCGACGGCTACCGGCGGGGCTGGGCGCTGCTGTTCGGCGGAGCCTCGCTCGCCGCGACCGTGTGCCAGGGTTTCGTCCTCGGCGCCGTGCTCACCGGCCCACACCAGCGCAACGGTACGTTCACGGGCGGGGCCTTCGACTGGCTCAGCGGCTACAGCATGCTGTGCGCGCTCGGCCTGGTCGCCGTCTACCTGCTGGCCGGGGCGGCCTGGCTGCAGGACAAGACCGAGGGCTGGTCGCGGTCGGGCGTCCGCCGCACCGGACGCTCGCTGCTGGTGGTCACCGCGGTCATGGCCCTCGTACTGGGCCTGCTGCTGCCGAGCGCCGACCCGCAGCAGCTCCAGCTGGGCCGGCCCCTGCGGGCCGTGCCGTTCTGGCTCGCGGTCGTCGCCGCTGTCGTGGCCGGTGCGGTCGCCTGGCACGGCTTCGGCCGTCGCCCCGGCTGGCGGCCGTTCGCCGCCGTGGCCACGGCGATTGCCTGCGGGCTGCTGGGCCTGGCGGTGGTCTCCGCACCGGTCGTCGTACCGCCTGGACTGACCGTCCATCAGGCTGCGAGCCCGCACTCCTCCCAGCTCTTCCTGGTCCTGGGCGTCGGGCTGTGCATGCCATTCGTACTGGCCTACAACATCTACGCCTGGCGGAGTTTCCGCGGCACGTACACCGATCCGGTGGAGCCTCCGATCCCGCCGTTGCCTGCCCGTACCTATCCCTTGGCGGTCCCTCCCGAGTCCTCCGGCACCGCGCGGACGATCGTGCGTCGGACCCTGCTGGTGGTGCTCGGCGTCCTGGCGACCGCCCTGTCCCAGGACGTGTTCGGCGGTGTGGCCGACTGGATGGGACCGGCCGGTGTCACCGTCCTGGCGTGCACGGCGCTGGCCGCCTGGATCGTGGGCGACCGCCGGGACCGGCGCGCCGGATACTTTCACGCGGACATCACAGGCATAACGGATATCGATGGCATTGAGACGGGTACCCCCTCGTGACCCCCACCGCCGTGCTCCTGGACGAACTGGCCGCGGACAGAGCCGAAGACCCGGTGCCCGCCGTCCGGTTGAAGGAATGGGCGGCCGTCGGCCGCCTGGAGCTGCGCCGCGCGGGCCTACTGCGCGGCTCGGCCCAGCTGGGCACGGTCATCTGGGCGGACGGGCTCTCCTGGGGCGCCCAGCGCGGCCTGCCGGTACTCCACGGCGCCCCCGCGTCCGCCGTACTACCGCCCGCCCTGCTCATCACAGCCGGCGTCGCCCTGCGCGCCGTACTGCTGGCCGCGGGCGACGCGGCGGCCGCGCGCGGCGCCCGCACCGTACGCGAGACCCTGCACGGCCGGCTCATCGAGACGGCGCTGCCCGCACACGGCCCGGCCCGCACCGACCTGGACGACGCGGCACTGGTCCAGGCCGTCGACGGCGAGGTCGGCCAGCTGACCGACTGGCTCACCGACTACCTGCCCGCGCGGACCACCATGCTGCTCGGCAGCGGACTCGCCCTCGCCGCGATCGCCTCCCGCAGCTGGTTCGTCGCCCTGCTTGTGCTGGCCGCCACCCCACTGCTCCCCGCCAACCTCAAAGTCATCGGCCTGGGCACGCAGACCGCCGTACGCGCCCAACTGTCGGCGATCCGCACCCACCAGGCCCGACTGCTGGACCATCTGCGCGGCCTGCCCACCCTGGTCGGGCTCGGGGCGCACGACCAGGCGGCCGATGCGCTGGCCCGGCACGACCGGGAGGTCGCCGGTCGCACCGAGAAGGTGCTGCGGATCGCCTTCCTGTCGACCGCGTGGGTCGAACTGCTCATCACCGGCACCCTCGCCGTGGTGGCGACCTACTGCGGACTCGTCCTGCTCGACTACCTGGACCTGCCTGTCGTACCGGACCACATGAGCCTGTCTGCCGCGCTGTTCGTCCTGGTCCTGGTGCCCGCCTACTTCGCGCCGGCCCGGGAGCTGGCCGCCGGCTACCACGCACGCGCCCGGGCGACCGCCGCCGCCGGCCTACTGACCCCAGTCCTGGACGCAGGCCACGAAACCGTGGTGCCACCCGCCCGACCGACCCGACGGGCCGCGATGCCACCCGGGGTGCGCCTGGAAGCCGTCACGGTCCATCACCCCGGACGGGAGGCACCCGCCCTGGACCGTGTCGGGGTGCACCTGGCACCGGGGCGGCTCCTCGCCGTCACCGGCCCCAGCGGGGCCGGCAAGTCCACGCTGCTCGCCGTCGCGGCCGGGCTGTACGCCCCGCACCATGGACGCGCGCTCCACCTGCTGCACGGCCGGCCCGTCCCCGCCGACCCCGGCCGGGTCGCCTGGGTGGGCCAGCCCGCGCACCTGCTGCCGGGCACCCTGCGCGAGAACCTCCTCCTCGCCCGGCCCACCGCCAACGACCACGACCTGACGGACGCCGTCGCCTCCCTCGGCTTCGAGGACCTCCTCGCCGCACTGCCGCAAGGACTGGACACACCGCTCGGCGAACGCGGCACCGGCCTGTCCTCCGGCCAGTCCCAACAGCTCGCCCTCGTCCGAGCGTTGCTGCGGGACGCACCCGTGCTGTGCCTGGACGAACCCACCACACACCTCGACCCGGACGCGGAGCAACGCGTCCTGTCCGCGCTGCGAACGCTGACCCGCGACCGTACGGTCCTGCTCGCCACCCACAGTCCCGCACTGCTGCCGCTGGCGGACCACGTCATCACGCTGGACCGCGGGAGAGCCCGATGAACAGGATCAGCACCTGGCGGCTGCTGCGTACAGCGGCTCCGCGCCGCGCCCTCCTCACCGGCACGCTGCTCGCCGCGGCAGCGGAGCTCAGCGGCGCCGCACTGGTGGGGGTGTCCGGCTGGTTCCTGACGACCTGCGCCGTGGTCACCCTCCAGGCCAACACCACCTGGTCCTGGATGTACCCCTCGGGCGCAGTCCGGGCACTGGCCCTGACCCGCACCGGTCTGCGCTACCTCGAACGCCTCGCCAACCACCGGACCCTGCTGGCCACCCAGGTGGCCTTGCGAGCTCGGCTGGCCCGCGGCGCTGCCCGCCTCACCCCCCGTGAGCTGCGCGGACAACGCGACGGGACGCTGCTCACCCGGCTCACCGCCGATGTGGAGACCGTCGCGGGCCTGCCCGCGAACGCCATCGCACCATTGGTGGCGGCGATCACGACCACGTGCCTGGTCGATGCTCTGCTGCTGTGGGCCATGCCGGTCCTGGGGATGGCCGAACTGGTCGTCTGGACAGTCGGCCTCGCCTGTGTCCGGCACGCCCACCACCGAGCGCGAAACCACCTCGCCGACGCCGCCGAGGCAAGAGCCGAACTCCGTACTGTGCTGCTCGGCAGCCGGGCGGCCTTCAACGAACTGCGGTGCCTGGACGCTCTGCCGCAGGCTCAACGATCCGCGGTGAGCGCCATGGCCGCGGTCGAGGCCGCCGAGTGGGCCGCGGCCCGCGGCGAGCGGCACGGCCGGCTGGCGCTGCGTCTGCTTGCCGCGCTGGGGCAAGCGGCGGTATTGGTCATCGCCCTGCGCGCTGCGCAGCCCCAGCCGATCGCCGTCGTGGTCGGCGAGGTGCTGCTCGTTGCCGCCGGGTGGGAGCTCCTGGAGAGACTTCCCCGGCTGCTGCAGCACCTGGCCCAGGCCAGGGACGCAACCGGGCGCCTGGCCGCACTCGCCACCGAGGCGCACCCGGCGGGCCCACGCCGGGCGGCCGTTCACTCCATCGACACGGCCGGCCTCCCGCTCATCGGCTCGCCGGTGGGGCTCACCATGACCCTGGGAGGTCCTGGCCTGGTTCTGGTCACCGGTCCCAACGGCAGCGGGAAGTCCACACTGCTCGGCCAACTCGCCGGGCGCGTACCGGCTCCCACCGGCTCGGTCCTCCTCGACGGCACGCCTGTGCACGACCTGCCGGCCCACACCGTCGCCGAGACAGTCACCCTCGTGGAGGCCGACGACTGGCTGGCCAACGACACCGTCGCGGCCAATCTGCGTCAGGCAGCACCGTCGGCCGACACCACCGCACTACGGGCCGCACTGGAAGTGGTCGGCCTGTCGACCCTGCCGCTCGACACACCGGTGGGCCCCGGCGGCCGCCTGCTGTCCCAGGGGCAGAGAAGGCGCCTTGCCACGGCACGCGCCGTACTGAGGCGTCCTCGGGTCCTGCTGATCGACGAGCCGGTGGCCGGCCTGGACCGCCCCACCGCCGAGACGCTCCTGGCCGCACTGCCCCAGGCGCTGCCCCAGACCGCACTGGTGATTGCCCTGCAGGAACAAGACCTCGACCTGCTGGACGACACGCCGACCATGGTCGTACGACTCGGCCGGGCCGCCGAACGGCCGCACGCCAGCGAGCGGACGGCCAAGCACGTACGGGGGTAGACCGCGGTTGCTGCTGCGCCGCAGGCGGTACGCGAACGGCCCGACCGGTTCTCCGGACGGGCCGTTCGCGATCGCAGGCCCTGCGCGGTACAGGACGACGATCCGGGGGCGTTCACTTCCCCAGGAAGGTGAGGAGCGCGGCGTTGACCTCCTCCGCGTGGGTCCACAGCAGGCCGTGCGGAGCGCCCTCGATCTCTATGTAGTCGGCGGAGGGGAGCGCTTTGTGGAACGGCCGCGCGGTTCCCTCGGCGGGCAGGATCCGGTCAGCCGTACCGTGCAGGATCAGGGCTGGCACATCGATGGCTGGGATGTCAGCACGAAAGTCGGTGTACCAGGTCGAGGGCGCGGCAGCCGCCGCGAAGAACCCCCCGCCCGCGGCGACGGTCCAGCTGTTGCGTACGGCCTCTTCGCTGATCCTGGCGCCGAGGTTCTCGTCGAGGTTGTAGAAGTCCTTGAAGAAGTCGGTGTAGTACGCGTAGCGGTCCGCCTTGACGGCTGCGACGACGCCGTCGAAGAACTCCTTCGGGGCGACCCCGTCCGGGTTGTCGTCGGTCTTGAGCAGGCAGGGCTCCAGCGAGGCCAGGAAGGCGACCTTGGCGACCCGGGCAGAGCCGTAAGCGGACACGTACCGGGCAACCTCACCGGTGCCCATGGAGAACCCGACCAGGACTGCGTCCCGCAGGTCGAGGGTCTCCATCACGGTGTTCAGGTCGGCCGCGAAGGTGTCGTAGTCGTACCCGGTCGTCGGCTGACTGGACTGCCCGAATCCGCGGCGGTCGTAAGTGATCACGCGGTAGCCGGCGTCCAGCAGCACGGCACTCTGCCGCTCCCAGGAGTGTCCGTCGAGCGGGAAGCCGTGGATGAGGACGACCGGCTGCCCGGTTCCATGGTCCTCGTAGTAGAGGTCGATGGCGGTGGAGTTCCCTTGGCCCACGGTGATGTAAGGCATGCGTGCTTCCTCGTTTCCGGATGGCTGGTGCGCGGCAGGGGGATCTCAGTAACGCTAGGGCGGACGCCACGCCACCAGTTGTCGCGCAGTGCACCAGTCCTTGCCCGCAGGCGCAGAGATCACAGGGGCGGACGGGCCACGGTTCGGGCGCAACCTCGTTGCGGGGTAGGGGGGGTGGCGGTACGACGAAGCTCCTGGTAGAGGGGTTGTCGACCAAGATCAACCTTCTCCGCCAGGAGCTTCACGTGTTTGTCTGCCCGTCCGGGTTGGATCTGTCCACTTCCGCCTTGCGGCTGGTGAGGCGGGGGCTGGCCGCCCACCGCTACGTCAGCGAGGTCGTCGAGGTCCTGGCCGCGCTCGCGCCAACCCTCCAGGAACCATGGCCGTCGCAGTGGCCAAGGCGTTCGTGATCCTGGACGGCACACTGCTGCCGGTTGACCGCATCGCCGCCGACCGGCCCTTCTACTCGGGCAAGCACAAAAAGGAAGGGATGAGCGTGCAGGTCATCTCCGATCCGTTCGGCCGGGTGATCTGGGCGTCATCGGCTGCCCGGCGCAGTCCACGACGTAAAAGCCGCCCGCGCCCGCGGCATCATCGGGCGGCATCGAGGATGACGTCGGTCACCACGTCGGGCCGGGTGATGAGGGAAAGGTGACCGGCGTCGACCTTGGTGATGTGAGCCCCCGCACGGGTGGCCATGGCCATCTGCTCAGCTGGGGGAATGACGTGGTCGACGGTTCCGACCACGGCCCACGAGGGGATGGTCTTCCAGGCGGGCGTACCGGAGGGTTCGGATCCAGCGCTGACAGCGAAGGGGCGCTGGCCAGCCGCCAGGAGCCGGGCTTGGGCGCTGGGGACACCGTTGGCGAAGCAGTCGGCGAATCCCCGGTAGGCGCCATTGGGTGCGACCTTGAGGTAGGCGTCGTAGTCGCCCTGAGGTGAGCCGGGATACTGCACCAGGTTGAGGAACGTCGACGGGTCGGCGGTGACGCACGAACCGGGCTGAGCGGCGTTGATCTGGAATACGGTCTCGCCCTGGGCGGGGATGTAGGCATCGTCGTAGACCAATGCCTTGACATTGGGATTGCCCACGGCAGCGTTGGTGATGACCATGCCACCGTAGGAGTGGCCCACCAGGACGACCGGACCCTGAATGGTGGCCAGGTAGTTCTTCAGGGTCTGCGCGTCGTAGTCGACGCCGCGCAGCGGGTTGGGCGGGGCGTCGACGGTGTAACCGTCGTGCTGGAGGCGGCTGATCACCGGGTTCCAGCTCGACGCGTCCGCCCACGCACCGTGTACGAGCACGATCGTCGGCTTGGTGCCGCCGTCTTCCGCGGTGGTGGTGACCTGCGCGACCACCTGGGTTGTCGGCACCAGCACCCCGGCGGCGGCCAGTACGCATGCGGCGGCCAGTACGCGGGACTTGCGCAGTCGTGTTCCTTGGAATCGCATGATGGAGGTCCTTTCCGTGGTCCTGCCATGGGTCGTGTGAGTGGGCTCACCGAGCGCCGATGCTGCTTCGGTGCTGGTACGGGATCGGGCACGGCCATAACGGTGAAACGGTCCGTCATGTCCCGGGGAGCGCGCTGCCGGGCAGCTCGCTCCACGTCGTGGTGACGGCGCCACGCGGGCGCGGCCAGTTGGATGAGTACAGCGACCGGTGTCTGTCGGGGGACGGACCGCGACCGGAGCCGTCGGTGCGCGGCTGTCGCCGGCAGTGTGCCCGAGGGCCGCTCAGCCTCGATGGACGGCCGTGGGAGAGCGGAGGAACTACCGGGCATCGGTGCCGCCGCCATGGTCAGCCGAAGCGTTCGGTGCGGATCACGGCCGCGTCCCCCATGTCGATCAGCTCGTGGGGCGCCATTAGGCCGGATGCGGTTGTCGCCTGCCTGTCCGGCGCGACCCCCGACCGGTGCATCGCAGGAGGACTCGACAGCGGCCGCGCGCCGCACTACAGGGGAGGCCGTCCACGCGGCTGCCTGTTCCGCCCGGTCAGCTCGTGGCGCGTACCGCGTCCAGGATCAGGTCAGCGACCTGCTTCGGCTGGGACACCGCGACCGCGTGCGATGCACCCTCGATCTCGACGACGGTCGCCCCGGCCCGCTCGGCGCCGAAACGCTCGACCTCGGGGTTGATCGCGTGGTCGGCGCCGGCCACCAGGGCCCAGGAGGGCTTGGTCTTCCACGCGGCCGCGGAGGCCGTCTCCTCGAATGCCGCGGCGGCCAGCGGACGCTGCGCCACCGCCAGGACCTCGGTGACGTCGGCGGGCACGTCGGCGGCGAAGACGTCCGGGAAGGCCTCGGGCGTGATGGTGACCTCGACCGCGGGATCCGCGCCCTCGACGGGGTACGTCCACTGCTTCAGGTTGCTGACCAGCGGGCTGTCGGGGAACCGGCCCTGCAGTTCACCGAGGCTCTCGCCTTCTTCGAGGACGTAGGCAGCCACGTAGACCAGACCGACGACGTTCTCGGTGGTGCCGGCCACGGTGATGAGCGCACCGCCGTACGAGTGGCCGACCAGGACGACGGGGCCGTCGATCTGTGCGGCCACGGAGGCGACGTACGCGGCGTCGGAGGCAAGTCCGCGCAGCGGGTTGGGCGGGGCCACGACGGGAATGCCGTGGTTCTGCAACTCGGCGATGACCCCGGACCAGCTGGCCGCGTCGGCGAAGGCGCCGTGGACGAGAACGACGGTGGGGGTGGAGGTAGTCATGTCAGGGTTCTCTCTTCGGGTTCAGTAGTCCGAAGCCCTTACGGGCAGACCCTGAGTGGGTGAAAATCTGGTTGGTGGCCGTCTGGCCGACGTCGTTTCGCCTTGGCGCGTTCCGAGCCCGCGGTTCAGTAGGACGCTGGGGGTCCACCGACAGGCACCCGGAAATGTTGCTCCGAGCACGCGAATCAGACTCTTACGCCTGCGGACCCCCGCTGGACGGCCACGCGCTCGCGGCTGTCGAGGGAGGGAGGTGCCGGGGCGATGGACGTGATCCACGAACGGTGTGCGGGGATCGACATCAGCAAGGTCGACGTGAAGGTGTGCGTGAGGGCGCCCAGCACCGGGAAGCGGCGCCGCAGCGAGGTCCGCACCTTCCCCGCGGTCACCAGCGGACTGCTGGCGATGCGGGACTGGCTGCTGGCCGAGGGCGTGACCGTGGTCGGCATGGAAGCCACCGGCGTGTACTGGAAGCCGGTGTTCTACCTGCTGGAGCACGACATCGAGTGCTGGCTGCTGAACGCCCGGCACATGAAGTCGGTGCCCGGCCGCAAGACCGACGTGAAGGACTCCGAGTGGATTGCCCGGCTGGTCGAGTACGGGCTGGTCCGCGCCAGCTTCGTGCCCCCGGAGCCGATCCGGCAGCTGCGGGACCTGACCCGCTACCGCACCGAGGTCATCCGGGAGCGCACCCGCGAGATCCAGCGGACGGAGAAGCTGCTGGAGGACTCCGGGATCAAGCTGTCCAGCGTGGTCTCCGACCTGACGGGCAAGTCGGCCCGGGCCATGCTGGAGGCCCTGATCGGCGGGGAACGTGACCCCGGACGGCTCGCGGACCTGGCGCTGGGCAGCATGCGCCGCAAGACCGCCGACCTCGTCGAGGCACTGACCGGCAACTTCACCGACCACCACGCGTTCTTGCTGCGGGCCATGCTCGACCGGATCGACGCCTGCACGGCGATGGAGAACCGGCTGAGCGAGCGGATCGACGCGCAGGTGCGGCCCTTTCGCCGCCGCATCGACCTGCTGATCACGATCCCCGGAGTGGGCACCCGCGCCGCCGAGGTGATCCTGGCCGAGATCGGGGCCCAGATGGAGCGGTTCCCCACCGCCGGCGATCTGGCGTCCTGGGCCGGCGTCTGCCCCGGCAACCACGAATCGGCCGGCAAGAGCAGCAGCGGGAAGACCCGGCACGGCGACCCCTGGCTCAAGGCCGCCCTCGGACAGGCTGCCGTCGCCGCCTCCCGCACCAAGGACACCTACCTCGCCTCCCGATACCGGCGCCTGGTCGGACGCCGCGGCAAGAAGAGAGCCCTTGTCGCTCTGGAGCACTCCATCCTCGTCGCCATCTGGCACATGTTCACCAACGATGCCGAGTACGCCGACCTCGGCGGCGACTACTTCCTCGAACGCACCGGCAAGACCAGAGCGACCCGACGGCTCATCAGCCAACTCAACCAACTCGGCTACCAAGTCAACCTCCAACCCATCGGAGTGCTCTGAACAGCGGAAACGGTCACGGAGCGGGGGATTTTCGAATCAGGCGGTGTGAAGGGCGGCGCGCAGGGTGCCGACGGCCAGCGTGATGGCGGTCGCTGCGGCATGGGTCTCGCGCAGGGCGTTGAGCATCACGAAGTCGTGGATGATGCCCTGGAAGCGCACGGCGGTGACCGGGACGCCGGCCTGGCGGAGCTTGTTGGCGTAGGCCTCGCCCTCGTCGCGCAGGACGTCGGCCTCGCCGGTGACGACCAGCGCCGCGGGAAGTCCGGCGAGCTGCTCGGTGGTGGCGCGCAGCGGGCTGGCGGTGATCTCGGCGCGCTGGGCCGGATCGGTCGTGTACTGGTCCCAGAACCACTGCATGCCGTCGCGGCGCAGGAAGTAGCCCTCGGCGAACTGGTGGTAGGAGCCGGTGTCGAAGCTCGCGTCGGTGACCGGATAGAACAGCACCTGCTGGACCAGGGGAACGTCGCCGCGCTCCTTGGCCATCAGGGTCAGTGCGGCGGCCATGTTGCCGCCGACGCTGTCGCCCGCGACCGCGATCCGGGCACTGTCCAGGCCCTTGGCGGCGCCGTCGGTGACGATCCAGCGGGCGACGGCGTAGTTCTGCTCGATGGCGACCGGGTAGCGGGCCTCGGGGGAGAGGTCGTACTCGGGGAACACCACAGCCGCCCCCGCGCCGACGGCGAGTTCGCGCACCAGGCGGTCATGGGTGTGGGCGTTGCCGAACACCCACCCCGCGCCGTGGATGTAGAGGATCACCGGCAGGGTTCCCTCGGTGCCCGCGGGCTTGACGATGCGGGCCCGGACGCTGCCCGTCGGACCGCCCGGGACGGTGATCCACTCCTCGTCGATCTGCGGCTTCTCGATCTCGCCGGACTGCACCTCGTCGACGGCCTTGCGACCCTCCGCCGGGGCAAGGTCGAACAGGTACGGCGGATTGGCGGTCGCCTCCGCGAACGCGGCGGCCGCGGGCTCCAGCAAGGGCTGAACCGGCTTGACGGTGTCGGGCATGTGAATCTCCTGAGTTGGTCATGGGGACGCCGGACCTTCCGGCAATACGGCCTGGATCCCGCGAAAGACGTCCCGGAGCCGCTGTTCGCCACGCTAAACCGCTGGGAGCGCGGCAATGGTCCACGGGCGCACTGCTGCTGTCCTCACAGTGCACAGTTTCCTTCGGGCCTCTCGAATGGCATTCGGAAGACGGATGAGCCGGTGCACGGTGGGACCAAGTCCTGTACACGGTGGGACATGATGAGCACGTCGGTCATGTCTATGGTGATGGCCATGCAACCGCGGCCCCTCACCCAGAGGGCCTGCCCTCGTTCTCAGGGCACGACGAGTGTCGGTGGAATTCACTCGGTTCGATTCGAGCAAACGGGCGTTCGAGCATGGCTGAATCGCCGAAGTCCGCCGCCAACGGCCATGACTTGAATCGAGTCGTTTTTCCCGGAGAGGGTTCAAGAGATGTCAACCATGCCCGTCGGCGGGCTGATTCCGCATGCCATCGACGATGCCGCGGACCTCATCGTCCGCAACGCGAAGATCCACACCGGCGACCCGGGCCGCCCGCATGCGGAGGCGCTCGCCATCCACGACGGCGTCATCATGGTCGTCGGTGACGACAAGGACGTGGCTCCGCACATCGGCGCGGGCACGAAGGTGGTCGACGCGCTCGGGCGAAGGGTGATCCCCGGCCTCAACGACGCCCACCTGCACGTGATTCGCGGGGGCCTCAACTACGTACTGGAGCTGCGCTGGGACGGCGTGCGCAGCCTGCGTCAGGGCCTGGCGATGCTGCGTGAGCAGGCCGCTCGCACCCCCAAGGGCCAGTGGGTGCGGGTGGTGGGTGGGTGGTCGGCCGAGCAGTTCGCCGAACGCCGCCTGCCGACCGTCGCCGAACTGAACGCCGCCGCCCCGGACACCCCGGTGTTCGTCCTGCACCTGTACCAGTCGGCGGTGCTGAATCGGGCGGCCCTCAAGGCCGCCGGATACACCCGGGACACACCCGACCCCAAGGGCGGCCAGATCACGCGGGGCCGGGACGGGGAACCGACCGGCATGCTGCTGGCCGCTCCCAGCGCCCTCATCCTCTACTCGACCCTGGCCAAGGCACCGGTACTGGAGGGCGAGGACAGGAAGACCTCGACCCGTCACTTCCTGCGCGAGTTGAACAGATTCGGACTGACCTCGGCGATCGACGCCGCCGGCGGCCTCCAGAACTTCCCCGACAACTACAGCACCGTCGTCGAACTGGCCAAGGCCGGACAGTTGTCGCTGCGTATCGCCTATCACCTCTTCCCGCAGACAGCGGGTCAGGAGATCGACGACCTCGCCCGCTGGATCGAAATAGCCCGCCCCGAGGACGGGGACGAATGGCTGCGCCTCAACGGCGCGGGCGAGAACCTCACCTGGGCGGCGGCGGATTTCGAGAACTTCGCCCAGCCCCGGCCGGAACACGCACCTGATTACGAGGTGGAGTTCGAGAAGGCAGTGCGCCTGCTCATGGAGAACGGCTGGGGATTCCGGCTGCACGCCACGTATGACGAGACCATCCGCCGCGATCTCGCGGTGTTCGAGAGGCTCGCTGCGGAAGGGCTCTTCCCGGCCGGCAATCGGTGGCTGTTCGATCACGCGGAGACCGTCTCCCCGGACAGTCTCGACCGCGTCGCCGCCCTCGGCGGCGCGATGTCCGTGCAGAACCGCCTGTCCTTCCAGGGCGAGGCGTTCCTACGCCGTTACGGCCCCGGTGCCGCCGCGGACGCCCCGCCCATCCGGGCCATGCTGGACCGCGGTCTGACCGTGGGCGCCGGCACCGATGCCACCCGGGTCTCCACATACAACCCCTGGGTCGCCCTGCACTGGCTCGTCAGTGGCCGCACTGTCGGCGATCTGGCGCTCCGCCCGCCGACGAACCGCGTCGACCGGCAGACGGCGCTGGCGATGTTCACGCGCGCCGGCGCCGCACTGACCGGTGAGGACGAGGTCAAGGGCGTGCTCCGGCGGGGATGTTACGCGGACCTGGCGATCCTGTCCGAGGACTACTTCGCCGTGCCCGAGCCGGACATCGCACACATCGAGTCACTGCTGACGGTGACCGGCGGCCGGATCGTCTACGCCACCGCCGAATACGAGGGGCTCGACGAGGAAATTCCCCCAGTCAGCCCGGCCTGGAGCCCTGTGGCGCACTTCGGCGGCTACCAGGTGTCCCGTCGGGCCACCCTTCCTGGCGCCCACCAGGCGGAGTTGCTCGGCCAGGCCATCGCCGAGTCGGAGCAGCACCGCCAGTGGCGCATCGCGCGCGGCCTCGCCCCGGACGACGTGAGCACCCCCTTCGATCCCTGCTTCGTCCTCTGAACTCCCGGAAGGGGCCGGGCTCTTACGCCACCCCTTCCGGGACACCACCAGCTCCGTCCACCGGACGGTTCTCCCCCTAGGCACGGACAGCAGTCCGCGCCACCCCTTACCAAGAAGGGCTCACACTCATGGCCAACATCGCCGAGGTCACCGCGTCCCCCAGCCCCGACCTGCTCACCCCCGACAACTGCGCAGTGCTGTTTGTGGACCACCAGCCGCAGATGTACTTCGGCACCGGCAGCGGCGACCGCACCGCGATCATCAACTCCACCGTGGGTCTGGCCAAGTCCGCCAAGGCGTTCGACGTCCCCGTCGTCCTGAGCACCGTGGCCGCCGAGTCGTTCTCCGGCCAGATCATGCCGCGGCTGGCAGCGGTCTTCCCCGACCAGAAGATCATCGACCGCAGCACGATGAACGCCTGGGAGGACGTCGCCTTCGTCGAGGCGGTCAAGGCGACCGGCCGCAAGAAGCTCGTCATCGCCGGCCTGTGGACCGAGGTCTGCGTCGTGCTGCCCGCGCTCTCCGCCCTTGCCCAGGGCCACGAGGTCTACGTGGTCACCGACGCGTGCGGCGGTGTCAGCCCGCAGGCCCACGAATACGGCGTCCAGCGCATGATCCAGGGCGGTGCCATCCCGGTGACCTGGGTGCAGGTGCTCCTGGAGCTCCAGCGCGACTGGGCCCGCACCGAGACGTACGCCGCCGTGGGCGACGTGATCAAGGAGCACGGCGGCGCCTACGGCCTCGGGATGGTCTACGCGCAGGCCGTCATCGGCGCTCACGCCGCCGGCTGATCGCGCCGGTTCACCCCGCAGTGACGATGTGAGTCAGGAACGGGCAGGAACACGATGGACGCTGGACTGTTGGTCCTCCGGCTGGTGGTGGGGTTGCTCATCGCCGGGCACGGGGTGCAGAAGGTGAGCTCTCGGCTCGGAGGCAACGGATTGGCGGGCGGGACCGAGGAGTTCCGCCGTGACGGCTTCCGCGGCGGTCGTCTGACCGCGCTCGCCGCAGGAGGCAGTCAGATCGGTGCCGGCCTGTTCCTGACCGTAGGACTGCTCACGCCGCCGACCGCCATGGCCGCGATGGGCGTGATGACGGTCGCGGGCTCCGTCAAGTGGCCCAAGGGGCTGTGGGTGCAGAACGACGGCTACGAGTACCCCTTGGTCCTCGTCGTCGTCTGCGCCGCACTGGCCCTCACCGGGCCCGGGCGGTGGTCCCTCGACCACGCCCTGGGAGTCACGCCGTGGCCGGTGTGGATCGCCCTCGCAGCGATCGTGATCGGCCCGGCAAGCGGACTGCTCACCCGCACGGTGCTGCACCGGCCGCCCGCCGCGGTGGAAAGGAAGTCGTATGCACAGGCTGCTGAGTGACGCAGTCCGCACCCTCAAACCGGCCCGAGAGGACCGTCACGGTCCCCTGCCTCCCCTCATGCTGACCCTGACCGTCGTCACCGGCCTGGTCGACGCGGTGAGCTATCTGGCCCTGGGCCATGTCTTCGTCGCCAACATGACCGGCAACGTGGTCTTCCTGGGGTTCGCGCTCGCGGGCGCCCAGGGCCTGTCCGCGCTCGCCTCCGTGGTCTCGATGGCCGCGTTCCTCGTCGGCGCACTGGCTGGGGGCAGGCTCGGTACCCGGTTCGCCACCCACCGCGGGTACCTGTTGAGGACGTCGACGGCCGTGCAGACGGTCCTGGTCGCGGTCGCGGTGGCGGTCGTCGCGGTGGCGGACGGCCGGGTCACCACCGGCGTCCAGTACACCCTGATCGTGTTCCTGGGGCTCGCCATGGGCCTGCAGAACGCGGTCGCCCGGCACCTCGCCGTCCCGGACCTCACCACCACCGTGCTGACCCTGACCCTGACCGGGCTGGCCGCGGACTCCACCCCGGCCGGCGGCACGGCACCGCGGCCCGGCCGCCGGATCCTTGCCGTACTGGCCATGTTCCTCGGGGCCCTCATCGGCGCCGAACTCCTCCGACACGGCCACATCGTCCTCATCCTGGGCCTCGCCCTGCTGCTCCTCGCGGTCACCTCCGTGACCACCCACCTCCTCTCGACCGCCGACGCGGCCTGGGCCCGGCCGCAACCCTGAGGCATCAAGAGAGAAGTAGACCGGGCAGGGGCGCTGAGCCGGCTGAAGGATGACCGTGCCGATGCCGCGGCATCGCAGGTGCTCGCGAAGAGTCCGGTTCTCGCGGGCACGCAGCATCAGGTCGCGTATGCATTCCTCCAGCCGACGGCGCTGGATCCACCGGCCGACCGTCGTCCCTCGGTCCTTGAAGAGTGCCGGGCTGCCGCTGGAACCCCGTTTCGGCAGCGTAAGAGCGAGGGGGGAGAACCACCCCGGACCACTGCGCTACGCGACCACAACCGATGCACTCTCAGTCAACAGCCTTGGCTCAGCGGTTCCTACGATCAAAAGGCCGACTGCAACCGCCCGGCACACTCGACCTCGCCCGAGCACTCGCATCCACACCCTGTACAGGCATGGACCCGCATGAGCGTCGCACCATCACCACCAGAGCCCTCAGAGCCGGATTCGCCCTGGGCACCGCTCGCGGCGCGCGTCTTCCGGGCGCTGTGGATCGCCCAACTGGTCTCCAACATCGGCAGCTGGATGCAGACGGTGGGAGCCCAGTGGCTGCTGATCGGGGACAACGCGGCTCTGGTGACGCTCGTTCAGACGGCCTCCAGTCTTCCCATCGTGCTGCTGGCCCTGCCCTCCGGTGTGATCGCCGACCGGTTCGACCGTCGTGCGGTGCTGCTGGCCGCACAGTTCGCCATGCTCGCAGTCTCCTGTGTGCTGACGGCGCTGGCCTTCATGGACGCCCTCACTCCGGTTCCGCTGCTCGCGCTCACCTTCCTACTGGGCTGCGGCACCGCGCTGATGGGCCCGGCCTGGCAGGCGATCCAGCCGGAGCTGGTGGAACGCCGTCGGCTCCCTGAGGCGGCCGCGCTCGGCGCCGTGAACATGAACCTGGCCCGCGCCCTCGGACCTGCACTCGGTGGCGTGGTGGTTGCGGCGGCAGGCGCGGGGTGGGTCTTCGCATTCAACGCCGCCTCCTACCTCGGCATCGCGGCCGTCCTCATGGCGTGGCGACGACCCGCGACGGTCTCTCCTGCCGCCGGGGACGAGAAGCTGCTGGCCGCGCTGTACGCCGGTCGCCGCTATGTGTGGCACGCGCCGGGCGTCCGCCGAGTCCTCCTGCGCACGGCCCTGTTCATTCCCGGCGCTGCCGCTCTGTGGTCACTGCTCCCGGTGATCGCGAGCCGCTCCCTCGGACTCGGCTCGGACGGATACGGGCTGCTGCTGGGCGCGGTCGGCGTGGGCGCCGTGGCGGGCGCCTTCGTGTTGGCGCGCCTGCGTCGCATCCTCGGTGCCAACGGCACTCTCGGCACCGGCGCCTTGGTCTTCGCCTGCGTCCTGGCGGTGCTGGCAACGGTCCGGATTCCGTGGCTGGTGGCGGCCGTGCTGCTGCCCGCCGGTCTCGCCTGGATCGGCGTCCTGTCCACCCTCAACGCGGCCGTGCAGACACGGCTTCCGGGCTGGGTCAGGGCCCGCGGACTCGGCGTCTACCTCCTGGTCTTCCAGGGCGGGCAGGCCCTGACGGCACCACTGTGGGGCGCCCTGGCCGACTGGCTGGGGCTTACCGCCTCCCTCCTGGTCGGCAGCGTCCTGATGCTGGTCAGTGCGGTCAGCGTGCGCCGCTGGCCGCTGCATGACGCCGCCCACATCGACCCGTCGCCGTCCGACCACTGGCCCGTTCCCCCTCTGGTGTTCGTGCCCGGACCGGCCGACGGCCCCGTGCTGGTCTCCGTCGCCTACCGGGTCGCCCCCGAGAACCACGCCGCTTTCACTCAGCGCATGGACCAGGTCGCCCGTTCACGACGGCGCACAGGAGCCTTCACCTGGGGTCTCTACCAGGATGGCAACGATCCGGAACAGTTCATCGAGAACTACCTGGTCGCGTCCTGGTCGGAGCATCTCGCCCAGCACCACAGCCGGCTTACCGGCACCGACCGCCGCTACGAGGAGCAGGCTCGCCGACTCCTCGTCCCAGGCACCGCACCGGAGGTGACCCATGCCTTCGACGCCGCGTCGGGACCCGTCGTACCGGATACGGGTGACGGTAGCCGGCAACAGCTGCATCGGTGACTCGCGAGTCGCGATCCGACGATGCCCATACCTGCCATGGGCTAGGCCGCGAGGCGGTCGGCCGCCACCTGGTCGTTCCAGTCGCGGTGGCTTCCCCGCCGATGCGTCCGGCGACCCGCGTCCAGCCCGGAGTCACGTCCGCCTGTCCCGCGAGGGCGGGCACGCGCCGCGCCTCGGCCAGCAGATTCCCAGCCCGGATCATCATCTTGCTGGGCACGCACACTGTGGGACGGCGTCCCGAATCCCTCAGCGCACGGCTGTACGCCCGAAAGGGAACACCTGGGGACGGACCGTGCGACGGGTGCGCTCACGGGCACCACCGCATGCGCTGCTGGGCAACTCGCCCCCGGCTCCGACGCCTAGCGTCGTCGGCGTACGCACAGCACCCCAGGAGGCGCGCCATGACCACCAGTTCCAAGCCCATCAGCAGCCAGCCGTGGCTGCATCAAAAGGGCGCGGTCATCCAGGAGTTCGGGACCGTCAAGCAGTTCCCGCTCGGGCTGTCGCACGACGCGCGCATGTACTCCTGCCAGCGCCTGAACAAGGTCCTCGCGGACACCCAGATCCTCTACGGCCTGTACAAGAAGCACCACTGGCTCCTGCGTGGCGCGACCTTCTACCAACTGCATCTCCTCCTGGACAAGCACGCGGGAGAACAGCTGGAACTCGTCGACACGATCGCCGAGCGGGTCCAGACCCTGGGTGGGGTCGCCCTGGGGGATTCCCGGCACGTCGCGGAGATCACGTCGATTCCGCGCCCGCCGGACGGCGTGGAGGAAGTCCCGGCCATGCTCTCGCGGTTGCTCGAGGCCCACGAGACCATCCTGACGCAGGCCCATGACGCGGCTTCCCGGACCGCCGAGCTGGGCGACGACGGCACCAACGACCTCCTGGTCTCACAGGTGATCCGTACCGGCGAGCTGCAAGCCTGGTTCCTGGCCGAACACCTGGTGGACACTCCCCTGGTCCGCACCTGAGCGGCATTCCACGATCGAGGGGTGTGCCCGGCGCGTCCGAGTCTCGACGTGACGGGCACGCGTTCCCCTCACCGGGAGAAGCAATGCGCCTGCCCCCGTAGCCCCGGAACTGACACAGTGAGCCGGGCCGACGAAGGCCGGGCCGCCCTTCACTTGATGGCGCCGTTGGTGGCCCCGGCGGCGACGTAGCGCTGCGCAACGACAATCAGCACAGCCGCCGGGGCGGACGCCAGAACCGCGGTGGCCATGACGGCGTTCCACTGGTTCGTGTGGGCGCCGATGTATTCGTAGATGCTCAGGGTGATCGGCCGGACGGTCTCAGTGGTGGTCAGCGTGAGGGCGAAGAGGAAGTCGCTCCAGGTGAAGAGGAAGGTGAAGAGGGCGGCAGTGATCAACGAGTTCGCGCTCACCGGGAGCACCACGGAGCGGAAGGTCCGCAGTCTCCCGGCGCCGTCCACGCGCGCGGCCTCGATGATCTCCCTGGGAATGCCCTGCATGAACGAACGCAGGATGATGATGGCGAAGGGGACCCCGGCGGTGGAGTCGGCGAGGATCAGCCCGAGGTAGGAGTTCAGGAGTCCCAGGTCGTTGTAGGCGCTGTAGAGCGCGTTGGCCACGGCAATGCCCGGCACCATCTGTGTGATCAGGACGCCGAAGAGGACGAGGTTGATTCCTCGGACGGGGAGGTGGGCCAGCGCGTAGGCCGCCGGCGCGGCGAGCCCGAGGCTGAGGGCAACGCTGCCGAGGGCCACGACGAGACTGGTGACGAGGTTGCGTCCCTGATCGCGCAGTGCCGTGGCGTAACCGCTGAAGTCCGGGTGGAAGGGGAACCAGCCTCCCCGCAGTGTGTTGCCCGCCGGCTGGAGGGAGGCATTCACCATCCAGTAGACGGGAAACAGCATCGCCGCGAGCAGGACGATCCCCACGATCGTGGACAGCCGACCGCGGTGCGCAGCGTGCTTCACGGGATCCCCTCTCAGGTGTGCTGGGCGCGCCGGTGGGCGCGCAGATAGATGAAGGCGAAAGCGAGCGAGATGGCGACGAGTATGTTGCTCATCGCGGCGCCGCGCCCGAACTCGAACTGCTGGAAGGACAGCTCGTAGGACTGGGTGGCGATGGTCTCGGTGGCGTTGGCCGGTCCTCCGCCCGTCACTACGAGGATGAGGTCCAGTACTTTGACCGTGTAGACCACGCCCAGCACCAGCACCACGTTCACCACTGGACGCAGCAGTGGCCAGGTGACATGGCGGAACGAGGCCACCGGACCGGCGCCGTCCAGCTTCGCCGCCTCGTACAGATGTGTCGGGATGTCCTGCAGACCGGCGTACAGGATCGTGGTGTTGAAGGGAATGCCCACCCAGATGTTGATGAGGATCACCGACACGAGCGCCTCTGAGGTGCCGGTGAGCCAGGGAATGCCGGACGACAGCACGTGGACGTCGCGCAGCGCGCCATTGACGACTCCGGTGTCGGTGTCGAGCATCCACCTCCACGTCGTCGCGGAGACGACCAGCGGCAGCAGCCACGGCAGCAGCAGGAGCGACCGCAGAAGGCCGCCGAGCGGAAAGCGGCGCTGGAAGAAAAGGGCGAAGGCCAGGCCGAGCACGAACTGCCCGACTATCGAGCCGGCGGTGAACAGGACCGTCGTCAGCAAGGCCTTGGAGAACAGGTCCGACGACAGGATCTTCGCGTAGTTCTGCAGCCCCACGAACGGCGCGGCACCGGTGTAGAAGGTCGTGGTCGTGTACTGCTGGAAGCTCATCACGACGTTCTTGACGATCGGGTAGCCGAAGAACAGCAGCAGGTATGCCATGGCGGGCACGAGGAACATCCACTGGGCGATCGGCTCCCAGAAGCGGGCCCGGGCAACGACCCGGGCCCTGCTGTGAGCAGCCTCGTCCTCGTCCTTCTGCACCGCACCGGTTGCGGATGTCCCTGCGGCGACGGCACCGTCTTCTTGTCCGGTGCTGATCCGGGGGATCGGGGACCGGTCAGGAACCGGTCGCAATCTGCTGCGCATGCTTGAGTGCTTCCTCCGGTGTCTGCTCGCCCGTCAGCGCGGCCTGGATGGCGGTGTATATCCCGGTCGCCGCTTTGGGCCACCTGACGCCGAGTTCGCCGGTACGTGCTCGGGCACTCTCAACGCCTTTGACAAAGGCAGCCATCGAGGGGACCTGCTCGGCATACCGGGACGCCACCGCAGAGCGGGAGGGCACGGTGAAGTACTGCTTGGCCACGGCGAGCATGTTCGTGGAGTCGTTCAGGCAGGCGAGTACCTGGGCGGCCTTCTCCTGCCTGGCCTTGGAAGCGGTCTGCGGGACCGTCCACACCTCACCGCCGAGGGGTGTGACAAGGGTCTGCCGCTGCTGGCGGACCGGGAGGGGGGCCACACCCCAGTGCAGGTTCTTGACTCTGTTCAGGTCGGAGATCCGCCAGGGGCCGTTGATCATCATGGCTGCCTTGCCGGCGACGAACTGGTCGTGGACATCGGCCTGGGTCCAGTTCAGTACCGACTTCGACATGGATCCGCTCTTGACCAGGTCGACCCACAGCTGGAGTGCCTGCGTGGCCTGCGGGGTGTCCAGCTGCTTCTCGTCCCCGCCGTTGGACCACAGGAACGGCAGGAACTGCCAGGTGCCCTCGAACGTGGAGTTTGCGTCGACCGCCATGCCGTAGCGCCCCGGGCTGCTCAGCTTGGCCGCCGCCGCTTTCAGCTCCTCCCAGGTCTTCGGCACGGCGACACCGGCCTCGGCGAGCATGTCCTTGTTGTAGATGAGGGCGATCGTGCTGACGGTGGGTGCCAGTCCGTACACCTTCCCCTCGTAGGTGCCGGCCGACAGGATGCCCTTGGCAAAGCCGCTGGAGTCGATCCCGTACTGGTCCAGCGGGGTCAGTGCGCCGGTCTGTGCGATCTGCTGCACGTCGGGGTTGTCCAGCATCAACAGGTCAGGAAGGGTTCGCGACGATGCCTGCTGCAGGACCTGGGGTATGAGGGACGCCCCGGGAACGCTTCTCTGCTCGACCGTTACCCCGGCAGTCTTGCCGCAGGCGGTGAGCCGCTCACCCCATTGGGCGTGTTCGGATGTGTCGGTGTAGTAGTCCAGCGCGGTGATGGAGGTCACCTTGCCTGTGGGGGATCCGGCTCCGGTTCCGGTTCCGCACCCGGTGGCAACCAGCGTCAGGGCGACGGTTCCGAAGAGGGCGGTGATCCGCCGCGTCGACGGTCTGGCCAATGACGTCATGGTGGTGCCTTCCCGAGCGATATCTGCGGCCGGAGTGTCGCTCTCGGGAGGTGACCCAAGGCGTCCCATGGCGACTCGATCAGCGTGAGCCTGCGGGCTGAGGTCAGACGTCAGGGTCGCCGAGGAGGCGGTCCATGCCGGCGTTTTCCCAGTTGAGCGGGGATATTACCCCATGGACTTACTCAGAATGTATGTCGAAGTCCGCCGTCGCCGCCGCCGGAGCACTGTCCGGCGGCTTCCCGGATCATCTCCACCACGGCGCCGGGCTGTGACAGAACCACGGCGTGCGAACCGTCCAGTAAGTATTCGGTGGCCGCCATGCGTTGTGCCATGAAGCGCTGAGCGGTGGGGTTGAGCATCCGATCGGCCGCCGCGATGGCGTACCAGGACGGCTTGGAGGCCCATGCCGGCGGGCCCGATCTACCGGTCAGCGCGCTCTGGGCGATCGGGCGCTGCTGCACAGCCAGCACATGGTTGACGTGCGGCGGCAGGTCCGCGGCGAACACCTCTGGGAACCGTTCCCTACGGATGTACAGCTCGCCATCCGGGCCGGCGGAAATCCGGGTGGGGAAAGCGGCGGTCAAGGTCGCGTCGGTCACCGGCATGGGGGCGAAGCGGCTCGTGATGTCCAGGACGCACTCTCCGGCGTCCAGGCCGAACGCCGCGACGTAGCACAACGCCACGATATTGTCGGCGGCGGTGGCGGCATGGGTGATGACCGCGCCACCGTAGCCGTGACCGACCAGCACTACCGGGGCCTCGATGTGGCGCACGACGCTCCGAATGTAGGCGGCGTCGTGGGCCAGGCCGCGCAACGGGTTCGCCGGGGCGCACACCCTCAGTCCGGCGGCGTGAAGGAGGCTGATGGCCCCCGCCCAGGACGAGGCTCCGGTGAACGCTCCGTGGACGAGCACGATCACCGGCGGTACGGGGGGGGTGGGTCCATGCATGGGGGCCTCCGAGTGAGCTCGGTCCCCAAGCCAAGCTCACTCCGGTACCACTCGCATCGCGTGAACGTACCAACAAGTCCGCTCAATCGTCGCGCAAGGCCATCACCATGTGGGCAAGCTGCACGCGGGAGTTGACCGACAGCTTCCGGAAGGCGGACGTCAGGTGAGTGTTGACCGTATGCGGGGAGACGACGAGCAGGTCGGCGGCCGACCGGTTGGTGTGGCCCTCGGCGATGAGGCGCGCGACCTTCTTCTCCGAGGTCGTCAGCGCCTCCCACCCCTGGACAGGGCGCTGCCTGCTCGCTGCCCTGCGGCTCCCACCCCCTTCACCATTCAGATCGCGCTGTATGCGTGCTGCTGCAGCGTGCGCGCCCGACGAGGCGAACATGGCATGGGCATCGGTCAGGGTGGCCACTGCTTGAGGCTTCCGGCCCGCTGCGAGGAGTGCCTGCCCGAAGTCGGCGCAGGCGGCGGCCCGGACCAGCGGGCGAGGGCTCGCCTTGAGCAGGGCGACGGAGCGTTCCAGCAGGGCGAGATCGTTCTTCACGAGCCCGAGGGCCTGCGCCGCGATACCCGTGGCGGTGGGTACGGCTGGGTTGCGTGTGGCGTGGGCTTCGGCCTGTGCGGCCAGGTCCTCGGCGAGCCCGTGGTCCGCGCCTCGCAGGGCCATGCGGATCGCGGAAGCGACCCAGGTGCGCAGCAACCGCCAGCGCATGAAGACACCTTCCTGCTGCACCTGCCGAATCTTGTCGATGGCAGACCCGATGTCCCCGTCGTCCTCGGCGAGGACCGCTTCCAGGAAGCGGACAGCGGCCGTGTTGCCCGGGTTCGGTTTGATCGCCAGTCTTTCCTGCGCTGCGGCCAGGTTCTGCCGCGCCGCTGCCCGGTCGCCGCGCAGAAAGGCGATTCGGGAGCGGATCACGCGAGCGTTCACCTGCTGGACGGGTACCTGTACCTCGTCTTCCAGGCGCTCCATGGTCACGAAGTCGGCTTCGGCGTCGTCGAGCCTGCCCAGCCCCAGATGCTGCTGGCCCTGCGCCCACAGCAGCATCGCCTCACGGGGCGACCTGGCATCATGTGCTGCCCGGAGAAGCAGCCGTTCGCCGGACTCGAAGTCGTCCAAGTGCTGGTACGCGACGATCTCCTCGGGAAGGAAAGCGGAATCGACCACGCTGAGCGCGGTGAAGCGCTCCAGCGCGGTGGCGTTCTCACCCGCGTTGAGCGCGATCTCGCCGAGCCCGGACAGGGAAAGGACGTGCGCCTCCCGGTCACCGATCGCGATGGCGGCACACAACGCGTTCTCGCCGGCCTCACGGGCAGCGACCAGATCCTGACTCCGGGACAGGGCCAGTGCGCGCAGGGCGGCCAGCCGCGCCTCGACCTCCGGGGCGGCGCCCCCGACCGCGAGGGCCGTTTCGGCCCGGCGGCACAACTCGTCGGCGAGATCCAGGTTCCACAGCGTCCCGCCGAGGGCGGCCTGCAATCGGCCGAACACCTCCAGGGGCGGCCGGCCGACCAGCAGCTGGTCGCCGGTCGCCAGCGCGTCTCGATTCCTGCCGGCCCGAGTCAGGCAGACGATCGCCTGCTCCCCCACGTCGAACCTCAACGGCCGCGGGGCCGGCACCAATTCCAGGGCGCGCGTCATGAGGTCGGCCGCAAGGCCCGGCGTGACCGGCAGTACGTCGTCAGCGGCCCGCCGCAACAGCGCCACCGCTTCCTCGTCTCCGGGCAGGGCGCCCCTGAGGATGTGCGATACCGCGTCGATCGGCTGGTGGCCCGCGGCCGCAAGATGGTTGGCAGCCTCCCGGTGTAGAGCCTTCCGCGCTGACGGCGGAATGTCCACGTAGACCGCCTGGCGCAGCAGATCATGCCGGAAGACCAGATGGTCGCCGTCGTCGTCCAGGAGTCCGGCGCGCACCACCTCATCGAGCGCGTCGACCAACGTGGCCGAGGGTTGACCGCAGAGCGCGGCGGCATCGTGGAAGCCGAACCTGCGTCCCAGCACAGCCCCCATCTGGAGGAAGCGCAGTGTGCCCGGCCGAAGGGACCCGAGCCTGCCGCGCACACCCACCACGAGCCCTTGAGGCACGGACTCACCCGAGCCGTCGGCGGTCCGTAGCCCGGCGAGCATCTCGACCGCCAGAAACGGGTTCCCGCCGGCTCCGTCGAGCAGATCCCGTACCCGCTCGTCGACGGCTGCCCCCAGTGTGTCGCCGGCCAGTTGGCCGATGGCCGCGCCGGACAGCGGGCCCAAGGACACGGTGACCGTGGGGAGTTCGTCCTGCGCAGCCGCGACGATCTCCTCCGCCGGCCCAGGCTGGCCCTGTCGCCCCGTCAGCATCCACAGCACCGGCGAGGTCCGCAAGCGGGTCGGAAGCTGCTTCAGGGCGAACTGGCTCAGAGGGTCGGCCCACTGCACATCGTCCAGGGCGATCAGCGCCGGCACACTGCCGGCTCTGGCTTCGATCGCCTCCGCGAGGCGCTCCACCAGCCAGATCCGCTGATCGTGATAGCGCGCGAGATCGGCGCAGGTGTCGCCGGACAACAGCGGCTCATCGCCGTGCAGGACGCAGGCCGCCAACGACGAGAGCGGCACGAGGTGATGCAGCTCATCGGCCTTGCCGAGGCCGACTGAGAATCCCGCTGCCCTGGCCCTGGCGACGGCCTCGGCGAGTAGCGTGCTCTTGCCGATGCCCGGTTCGCCCCGGATCAGGGTCAGCGCGCCGCTTCCGGTGCGGGCAACCGAGGCGATCAGTGTCTGCAGCTCTTCGAGCTGGACCTCCCGGCCGCGCAGACCGCTTCGGGACAGCGATCCGTCTGACTTCGCCACTCGCGCCCCTCCCCACTCCGCACTCGCCGGCCGGAGCCAGGCTCGTCCTATGCCGACGGGTGCCTCCGCCCCTTCGGCGTCGGCTGCCGGTGCCGGAAGAGGCTCCGGGCAGGTGCCGACGACGGCCCGAAGGTCCACTATGGCAAGAGCGGCACCTCAGTGCACAATTCGGTACATAGAGTGAGACGGCCACACCGCTGTTGGGAGCCCTGGCATGGCTGGGCGGGATGACGTTGCGGGCACCGTTGCCGAAGCCGGACTGGACGTCGTTTCAGGGATCGATGCGGAACGCCTCGGAGGGAGTGTCCGTACCGGGCTGTGTGTTCAGCAGGATGACGATCTGGGCCGGATACTTCCTCGCTCAGAGCATTTCGGACTCCGGCACCCTTGACACGCCACTCGGCAACGGAGCCACGCGAGGCGCTCGCGCCGCAGAGTCCCGCCACTCGGCGGGGGACAACCCGAATGCGTCCCGGAATACCCGGCTGAAGTGGGCGGCGCTTGTGAAACCCCACCGACGAGCCACTGCGGCGATGGTCCGGCCTGCCGCCTCCCGGCGGGCAAACGCACGTCGGCACTCCTGCAGCCGGCGGCGACGTTACGGATGCCGGAAATCTAGGCGCCTTTCGCAGGGTCATCATGCCTGTGCGTGCAGGGGAGCTTAACCGAAAGCGCCCTGCCTCGGCATCCTCGCGTTGCCCTTGAACCCGGCGTCCAGCCAGGCCTTGGCACACACGGTCGACCCGTCGTGCACGACTGGACAGCTCCGCATGCGCTCCCGGACAACACGCCCGCCGGGACTGCTCCTAGCCTCGTTCCGGTAGCGCGGCGCCGAGCGGTTGGGAGACCGAAATGCCCGAGACAACATCCGAACCCGCACTGGAAGTCTCGTCGGACCTCGTCCTGTCCAGCTCGTCCTACAGCCACACCATCCGGGCGCCCATCGACAAGATCGACATCGCGAGCTGGCTCTTCCCTTCCCGAAGCCGAATACCAGCGGTGCGCTCCGCCGGACCACATCGCGGCCGGTTCCACGACCACCGACGACGGGCGGCGGATGTCGATCAACGTGGAGATGATCGGTACCGCTCTCATGATCCAGCACTACGTCGGTGAGATCACCGAGCCACACCACTGCCGGATGGTGTCCGTCTCGGACGTCTTCACCCCCGCCGGACGCAGCAAGGTCCAGGTGACCTGGGATCTCAGCGTGCGTCCGATCGACAGCGAACGCTCAGTCGGAGACACGTTCCGCGCCCCCAGCCGCACACTGACCGAGGCGCACGCCGCGGCGTTCCAAACGGTCTCGGCGGACAACCACCCCGTGCACTACGACTCCGTCTGGGCGCGCAGGCACGGCCATACAGCGCCGGTGGTGCACGCCCTGACCATCACGGACCTCATTCCGCAGGACGGCAGCGGCGTGGTCGCCACGGCCGCCACCATCCACAACCAACGCGGAGAGCTGGTCCTTTCCGGACAGCACAAGTACCTGCTGCGCCGCCCGAGTTCGGCATGAACGCCGATCCGTGCATGTCCCTCGGCGCCTTGGTCGCGGCCTGGCCGGCTGCCCGGCACCACACCCGCCTCACCGCCAGCGACCGCCGCTTCGCAGAGCAAGCCCGAGACCTCCTGCTCCCTGGTACACGGCCGGAGGTCACCCACGCCTTCGACACCGCGTCGGGATCCACCGAGCCGGAAACCACCAGCGCGGTCTGACCAATGAGCGTCTCGCATGCCCTGATCTAGCGGATTCACGCGATGTGTCAAACTGCTCCTGCTGGCACGGTGTCTGGAAAGCACACCGGCCGAAGGGTGGAGATCATGTCGCCGGATTCGTCGATACCGGAGCCCTCACAGCTCCCAGGTACCGTCTACGCCACCGACTCGGTACCAGCCAGCCAGAGACGGGCGTACTGGCGCGAAGCCCTGTCCCTGACGTTCGCCGCGACTGACATGGCCGTGCCCGACGAGGCCTGTTCTGGAACCATCCGAACGTCGCCGCTGGGCCATCTTCTGGTCGCCGCGGCGGACGGCGATCCCATGCGTGCACGGCGGAGCCCGCGGTTGGTCGCACAGAGTAATGACGACCACGTGGTCATCAACCTCTTGGGCAGAGGTGCTGCCAGGATCGAGCAGGACGGCCGCGAGGTGTACCTACGCCCAGGGGAGATCACCTTCTGTGACATGGCTCGTCCGATACAGATGGAGTTCCCCGATCCATTCCAGACGAAGTCCCTCGTCCTGCCGCGGCGGCTGTTGGGTCTGAAAGAGTCCGATCTACAGCGGATCACGGCAACGCCCATCCGCCCCGACACCGCATTGGGCTCGCTGCTCTCGCCTTTCCTTACCAGGCTCGTGGACACCGCGCCGATGCACCCGCTATACATCGGTGAGGCACTTGCCCGCAACGTCGTCGATCTTCTCACCGTCCTAGCCGACGACCGACTCCACCGCGAGGCGGGCGACACGCCGAGCGCCACCCGGGTACTGCTCATGCGGATCAAGGCGTTCATCGACCGGCATCTCGCCGATCCGGACCTGACGCCGGAGGCCATAGCCCGTGCCAATCAGATCTCCGTGCGCTACCTGCACAAGCTGTTCCAGACCGAGGACACCACCGTCAGCCGGTGGATCCAGCGCCGCCGGTTGGAGGAGTGCCGCCGCGAGCTGGCCCGCAGGCAGGCGGCAAACCGGACCATCGCCGCAGTGGCCCACCAGTGGGGTTTCACAAGCGCCGCCCACTTCAGCCGGGTGTTCCGAGCCGTCTACGGAATTTCCCCCGCCGAGTGGCGAAACTCCACAGCGCGTGGGCCTCAGGCGCTCCTGCTGCCCGCCGGCGCATCAAGGGTTTACTGAGGGCCGCAGTTTGATGTCGGGGTGGGGTGGGAGATGAGTGGGGTGGGGGGTGTCGTTTGTGCCCTGGGTCGTGGCTGGTAGGGCTGCGGTTTTCAAGCAGCGGGCCTCCGGCGGCGCGCCGCCGGAGGCCCGCCCTTCACGGTTTTCCGCCGTTGACCTTGACCGTGACCGTGCCCTTGCCCTTGCCCTTGACCTTGATCTCGCCCTCGACCTTCACCTCCGCCTTCACGCCCACGCCCCCGACTCGGCGCGCCCGGCTGCTGTGGGCATTCGCACGCTCACGAGGTAGCCGATTCGCCCACAGTGACCACCCCAGTGACCCGGCGGTAAGGAGCGGCGCGAACGGCTGGTCACCGCCTCAGGTCTCCTGCGACGGCCCTTGCCATCGAAGCGCCGAGCTCAGTAGCCCCCGGTACGAGACGGCCGCTCACCCCTATGTGCCAAGTGCGCACTTTATTTGCGATAGTGATCACTCGGCGTCCTCGCGTGCCGCAGCTGTCTTCCGGCTCCAGCAGGCGACCGCCGATACGCGAAGTCACGGTCGGCAACGGGCTGGACCGGGCTCCGGTCGGCGGCTTCCCCCCCGCACCGGTCAGGGCTGAGCTGGTGCGGACGGCGGCCGCACGGCGCACTCCGGTGCCGGCAGCTGTTCGACCGCGCTGACGACCCGTTCGCCGAGGCCGTCCAGGGCCGGATCCAGGATGTCCGGCGGGAGCGTGACCATCTGGCCGATGCTCGCCTCGAAACCCGCCCTCACCCTGGCCCTGCGCACCTCGCGCGGATCACTCCGGGCCTCACTGGAATGCATTTAGCCCACGCCACCAGGACAGACCTCACGACACCAGGCACCAACCGCAGGCGCAACGACCGGCGGATCCCGCGGGCGACAACGACCATCGGAGTGAAGGACCAGGCGATGTGCGAGCACGTAGGCGTCAAACTGCGCCGCCGGTGCCCCGCTGTGCCGCGCGAGCTCGGCCGCCAGCAGGCCGACGCCGGCGTCGCCGATCCGCAGCGCGGACTGGCGCGTCCAGGGAAAGGCGGGCTTCGCGCTCAGATGCTCGTTCGCGTCCACGTGCCGCAGCATCGAGACCGCGTCGGTGCACGAAGAACGTCGACGCCGGCACGTAGTAGCGCCGCAGAGGCTGACGGCCTTGGTGGACGACGCCGCCGTCGACCAAGTACCTGAACAACGCGTCAGCCGCCTGTGGCGCCGAGCACCCCCGAGCGGTTGGTAGGTAGCGACGGTGAACAGCCGTCAAACGGCGCTACTGACTCACCCACCGGTTGTCCTCCGACGCCCGGTCCAAAGCGCCAGGTGATCTCGTAGTTGCAAGCCCCTCAGAAGCTGGCAAGATCAGCGACCCGCCCTCATCCCCGGCGGGGAACCGGCCCGCCGGCACAAGGAACATCAGGCAACCCCCAGATGGCCTCGCTGCTCGTTCGCACCCCCTCGTAGTGTAAGTGCCTTGGCTGCAGGGGAAGTTGATATTCATGGCAGTCAAGAGGCGGAAGTTCGACGCGGAGTTCCGTGAGCCCCCAGCTGTCAGCCCCGATCACTGCCACTGTCCTGATCCGAAGATCAACGCCGCTAGCCGTAGGTGATGCACTGGGATACGTCAACTCACTCTGCGCGCTCGGGCATGCCACCTGCGCCGCATCACCCGAGCCACGACCTGATCACTGTTGCGATGCTGTCCACGTACCATCCGATCCGACGGCCACCGCGTAGCTACCGCTGAAGCCGTCATCAGAAGGTGACGAGACAAACGTATCCCCGGACTGGGTCACTCCCCCACCAGCTATCACCGTAGTTCCCGCCAGCATTCACCGTAGTTGCAGCCCAACGGTCACGGCCCAGATCCACGTGGGTGAGCCGCGCGACAGGGTCAGGTCTGCGCCAACCGCAGAAGTTGCGGGTAACTGCGGGAAAGCGCCGCTCACGCTGATCGCGGTCTGCAGGTGCCGCGCGGCCGCTGCCGTGGCGGTGTAGCGGGCACAACCGGCACCGGGCTTGCCGCCCGCGCACGTCTTGCTGTCCAGTCGTGCACTGGCCCGGAACTACTGGCCGCCCCGGCCCTACCCGCCATGGCCGTACCTGCCGACACCGCCGGCCGCGCCCGAGATCATCGCCCCGCGCCGTCCGGCCCGGGCGGACCTCACCGGCCCCGGATCAAGACCGTCGAACCCGCGCTGTACTCCGAGTTCGACGTCTTCTTCGGTTAGGGGAGTGGTCACACCGGCGGCAGGGCGTGCACCTCGTCACCGACGACCCCGTAGAGCAGGGCGCCGTCGGTGGCCAGCCACCAGTCCTTGTCGTTCGCGGTGGTGCGGTAGTTCCAGAGGATCCTGCCGTTCTTCCGGTCGATCGCGTAGACCCCGTTGCTGCCCACGAACGAGCCGGTGAACAGGGTCGGCCCGACCACCACCAGGGTGGAGGAGAACGGGGCGTCCGGGACCACGCACTCCCACTGCTGGGTCCCGGTGGCCGCGTTCAGCGCGACGATCCGCCGCCCCCGGCCGTCGGCGGCGTACAGGACGCCGTCGGCGATGGCGGGGACGTCGAAGGAGCCGCCACTGGAGTCCTTGGCGGAGAGCACCTGGTTGCCTTCGGCCACGGTGAAGCCCAGCAGCTGCGGGCCGCCGACATACAGGTTCCCGTCGTTGATCAGGGGGTTCACCTGGACCTGGTAGTTCTTCAGGCCGAAGTCCTTGGACCAGAGCTGGGTGCCGGTCGTGGTGTCCCTGACCACGATGTTGTTCTGGTCGTTGGTGTAGACGAGGTACTTCCCGGCGACCGATCCGGTGACCTGGTCGCTGGCCGAGGCCTTGCGCATCTGGGTCCAGTCGACCTTCCTGGTGCGCAGGTCGACGGCGATCACCGCCTTGGTGGTCTGGTCGCCGAACTTGATCACCGCCTTGCCGTTGGCGTCCAGCGGGTACTTGCTGCCGAGCAGGTAGGCGCGCTCGTCGTCCACCGCCAGCACCGAGGTGAAGGCCAGGGCGTCTGGCTCCAGCAGGTGCCAGCGCTCCGCACCGGTGACCGGGTCGGTGGCGAGCAGGGCCGGTACGTTGCCGGCGGTGTAGCCCACCGAGACGACCAGGCCGGCGCCGATGCCGATCGCCGGCGTGGCGAAGGCGGACCTCAGCTCCGGCCCCTGCCACTGCTGCTTGCCGCTGCGGGCGTCGATCGCCGTCAGGTTGGCCTCGCTGACCAGCAGGGTGCCGTGGTACGGGACCACCGGCACCTCGGCCAGGCTGCTGCCCTTGTAGACCCAGACCGGGGACGGCGCCACGCCGGGGGCGTGGGTGGCGTAGGTGGGGGCGGCCGGGCTCGGGCTCGCACTGGTCGAAGTGCTGGGAGCGGTCGTACCGGTGGGGTGGTCGGGGCTCGGGCCGTTCCCGCCCGAGCCGTGGTCCACGGCCAGCGCCACCCCGCCGCCGACGACCGCTACCGCGCCGACCGAGAGCGCGCCGACGAGCACCCTGCGCCGGCCGGGTTCGGCCGGGTGGGCCGGGGCGGGGGCCGGGGTGCGGCGGAGCACGGCGGTGGTCGGGGCGGGGAGCGGGACGGTGGCCGGGACAGGGGTCGGGGCGGCGCCGGTGGCCGGGCCCAGGACGACCGTCCCGCCGTCTCCGGGGCCGGCCCCGGGGGCCTCCATGTCCATCACCCGCGCCGCGTGCGAGGCGATGTCCGAGGCCACCTCGGCGGGCAGCCAGGCGGTGCGCAGCAGGGCAGGGGTGCCCTCCGGGGCGAGCAGCCCGGACAGCGCCGCCGGGGTGATCCGGTCCTCCGGGGTCTTGGTGAGGCAGGCGCTCACCGGCTCGCGCAGCGATGCCGGCAGATCGCCGAGGTCAGGTGCCTCATGGACGACCCGGTAGAGCAGCGAGGCGACCGAGTCGGCGCCGAAGGGGCCGTGCCCGGTGGCGGCGAAGGCCAGTACCGAGCCGAGCGAGAACAGGTCGCTGGCCGGGCCGACGGCCTTGCCCGACGCCTGCTCGGGAGACATGAAGCCCGGCGAGCCGACCACCACGCCGGTGCTGGTCAGCTCCCCGCCGTCGAGGGCGCGGGCGATCCCGAAGTCGATCACGCGCGGGCCGTCCGCGGACAGGAGCACGTTCGACGGCTTGAGGTCGCGGTGCACCAGGCCGGCGCCGTGGATCGCCTGCAGGGCCTCGGCGAGGACCGCACCCAGCACGGCCACCGAGCGTTCGGGCAACGGCCCGTGGGCCTCCACCGCCTCCGCGAGGGAGGGGCCCAGTACGTAGGCGGTGGCCAGCCAGGGGGTCGCCGCGTCGTGGTCGAAATCCACGACCGGTGCGGTGTAGGCGCCGGAGACCGACTGCGCGGCCTCGACCTCGCGCCGGAACCTGCTTCTGAAGTCGGCGCTCTCCGCGAGTTCCGGACGAACCACCTTGACGGCGACCGTCCGTCCTCCGGCGGAGCGGGCGAGGTACACCCGCCCCATCCCCCCGGCGCCCAGCCGGGCTATCAGCCGGTAGGCGCCGATGGCTGCCGGATCGTCACTTTCGAGCGGTTGCATGCGTTCCCCCGTGGTCACTGTGCCGATGCTGTGGGACACAGTAGGGGGTGGGACAGCAGTGATCCATTATGGGGGTTGTTCTTCGCGCAGTTCCCCGCGCCCGTGTCCAGGGGCGCGGGGAACTGTGCGAAACGGACGGGAACTCCTACGACTCGGTCCGCGATTGAGATCGGGACGTGCCGTCCTGGACGACGGAGGTGGTCTTCGAGGCCCCGAATCAGCGCCGTGCGCAGGCCGACGCCGTGCTGTGCGATCGCTGACCGGCGCGAGCCGATGGGATATCGCGTTTTCGTGCGCGTCGAACGTTGGGTCGGTCACCCGTTCGGCTGGCTGCATGCGGTTCGGCTGGCTGCATGCGGTTCGCTGGCGGGTGTGCCCGAGGCGGGGGACCTGCTCCGCTTTCGCGTCGGGTCCCCGGTCCCAGGAGCGCACGTACCGCAGTGGCATGACGGGACGTCACCCCGCGTCCGTGGCCCTGGCCGCCCGTGGCCTTGGAGGTGGTCGGGTCCCGATGCGCCAGGAGCGCGCGGTCGTGGCCGGCGGACTCGCTGGCTAGGGTCCAAACGAGGCAAGAAGGAGATTCGTGATGACAATGTCCCGTGGGCCCCATTTGTTTCACAACGGGGGTCGCCTACGGCGCACCGCCGGGGCGGCTCTCGCCTGGCATACCCCTCGCCCCGTCCCCACGGGCTGCGGCCCGTGCCAGCCGGCCGCACGTGCGCAGTCGGGCACGGCCCGGCCCCTCGCGCCTGCCAAGCAGTGGAACCGGTCCGGGAGCCGGCCGGTGGCGGGCACGTGCGAGCCCCGGGGGCCTGGTGAGCCTGCGGGGGCAGGGCCTCGCCGCACCGCGCTGACCGTGCTGATGACGGCCACGCTCCTGGGAGCCACCATGGTGTCCGGGCTCGGGTCCCCTGCGGCCGCCACCACGGTCGGGGCCAGGGCGCTGGCCGTCGTCGCTTCCAAGGCCGGCGACCCCTACCGGTGGGGCGCCGCGGGTCCTGACCGCTTCGACTGCTCGGGGCTGATGTTCTATGCCTTCCGCGAAGCCGGACATCGCCTGCCGCGCACCGTGGCGAGCCAGTACGAGCGGGTCCGCCACATCCCCGCACGCATCCGCCATCCCGGCGACCTGGTCTTCTTCCACCATGGTCGTCTCGTGTACCACGTCGGCATCTATGCCGGGCACGGCATGATCTGGAGCGCACCGCACCCTGGAACGCATGTGCGCCTGGACCGGATCTGGACCACCGCTGTCTGGTACGGACGCATCCCCTGACTCCGGTCTTCGGAGGGGCGGTGGTCGACGTGGGTCGAGCCGGCCCTTCGCGGGCCGCTGAAGGCCGTGCCGTGGTGCGCTGCCCGAGTGTGTCAACTTAACGGCCCTACCCCGTCATCGGTGGTGACGTTGTGTCACTGGAGCAGGATGCGGTGGCGGTAGGAGGTCGAAGCCGGCGCGGCCGTGCATC
Organism: Streptomyces sp. 846.5; assembly: GCF_004365705.1. Taxonomy (NCBI): domain Bacteria; kingdom Bacillati; phylum Actinomycetota; class Actinomycetes; order Kitasatosporales; family Streptomycetaceae; genus Streptomyces; species Streptomyces sp. 846.5. The sequence continues at coordinate 108,594 of NZ_SOBN01000004.1, read as the reverse complement.
TGGCGGAGGCTTGTCAGGGCAGGCGAATCGCTGCGGGGGATGTCAGCGCCGCAGCCCGCTTTTTTCATCGGTGGTGGCAAGGCCGACGTTCGTGACGATGTTGTCCGTACTCGAGGCCGGCCAGATCAAAGGAGATGACGTATGCGGTCGGCCCGGTCTGAGTGAAGTTCACCTGACCCCTGATCCCCTTGAAGCCCCCCGTTCCACCGGTGACCGCCCCCTCGAACTTGACCGGGTAGCGGACAACGACGCCCGGACGGGGTGCAGCGGCTTCGAAGGAGATGTCCCCCTTCTTGCCCGCGATCAGCCGAATGACGCCTTCGCAGAAGATCAGATCCGTTCTCAGAGGAATCGATTCCGAATTGCACAGGTCGTACACCGACCCGACCAAGGCGCCAGATCCCCGGGTGACTCTGCCGACCCCGCCGAACCCCTCTGGATCGCCGGAGAAGTCGAGGTGGAGGCCACGAGGCGGTTCTTGGCGCGCAACCACGGGGGCGGCGGACGAGGCGGAGGCGGGCGGGCTCAGCGCGATCACCGTGACCGCTGCCAGGACCCAGGCCTTCTTCGACGTCAGAACGTGGACCACGTTTCCTCCCGGTTCAGGTACCTGGGCCGATTGCCCGGGCGTTTGCCCCAGGAAAGACCATGGGACCGTCACCGATGACGACCTGCGCGAGTGTCCTGCCCCAATCCCTCGTTTGCAGTGACACCGCACCGAATGAGGAAACCCACCTGGGGATCTGCCCGGCCGACGGTGGGCCGACACCGGTGAGTGAACCGTTTGGGGTTCGTTGCCGAGCTCCTCCCTGCTCGGGAGTCACACCGCAGCTCCGTCACCGGCTGCCGCCCCACGCCTGACACATCACCCAAGCGATCGACTGAATGTTTACGGAGCGCGCCCGACGTGTACTGATGGCTCTGTTCCTGTGGAAAGGGTGGATCGATGGCCAGACAGCTGGGAAGCGGGAGACTCTGGCCGAGCGGCCCGGCCGGGAGCTTCCGCCCGCGCCGCCGCGAGCGAGACTGGGCGCTGCTGCGGTGGTGCCTGGTGGCGGCACTCGCCCTTCTCGGGGTCGGCGTGGCACCGACCGCAGCCGAGGCCGCACCGTCGTACGTCCAGGGCACAGCCTTCACGACCTCAAGCCGGGTGACGTCACTGGCTGCCAGCCTGTCCGGTGCGGTCCGCTCAGGGGATCTGCTGGTCGGCTGGTTCGCGGAGTACAACGCCAGCGGACAGGTCCAGGTCTCCGACAATGTCAACGGGGCCTGGACCCGGGCTCCGGGTTCGACTGCGTTCCAGAACGACACCGGAGACATCGCCCTTTACTACCTGGCGAACGCCAAAGCGGCTCCGGGCGGGCTGACGATCACAATGAAGGCGAGCGCTCCGGCGTACTTCCAAGGCACGGCGGCCGAGTACGGGGGCGTCGCCATCGCCGGCCCGCTCGACCAAATCGTCTCCAGCCGGAGCGTCGGCACTGCCGTCGACACCGGCCCGACCAGTTCCGTGCCACCCGGTGAGCTGGTCTACTCCGCTCTGGTAACCGGAGGGAACCCGAACGGCGTCACCCGCGGTTCGAGCCAGGGCCTCGCGTACACCCCACGGAACCACACAAACTCCGGGTCTGCCTTCGAGCAGGACATCGCCTCGGGTGCGGCAGGCGCGCAGGACGGAACGGCGACGCTCGGCACGTCCACCGACTGGTACGCCGTGGTCGCCACCTTCCGCCCGGCCTCGGGTACCGACACCCAGCCGCCGACGGTGCCGGCCAACTTGCAGACCACCAGCGTCGCGGCGACGAGCGTCAGCCTCTCCTGGTCCCCTTCCACGGACAACGTTGCCGTCACCGGCTACACCGTCTACCGCGACGGCGCGACGCTGGCTACCACGGCTCCGAGCACCACGTCGTTCACCGACCAGACCGTGGCGAACGGGAGCACGTACAGCTATACCGTGGACGCCTTCGACGGCGCCGGGAACCACTCGGCACTGTCCTCTCCGGTCCAGGTGACCACTCCCACCGCCTCGCCGGCCTTCGTCCAGGGTGCCGGGAACTCGCCCGGCACCAGGGCGACCACGGCCACGTTGACGCTCACATCCCCCGTTGCGGCCGGGCACCTCCTGGTCGGTTGGTTCGCACAGTACGACGCACCCGGGCAGGTGCAGGTATCGGACAACGTCAACGGAGCGTGGACCAGGAGTCCTGTCTCCGAGCACTTCACCAACGGTGGCGGCGACATCGCCATGTACTACGTGCAGAACACCACGGCGGCACCGTCGCTGACTGTCACCATCAGCTCCTCAGCCCCGACCTACCTGCCGGGCGCACTCGCGGAGTACTCCGACGTGGCCGCGACCAACTCGCTCGACCAGACAGCGGTTGGTGAGGGGGTCGGAACGGTCGCCGACTCGGGACCGACCGCTCCCGCCCCCGGCGGAGAACTGGTCGTCGGCGGCCTCATCACCGGTGGTCAGCCGCTGACCGTCACGCCGGGCAGCAGCCAGGGCGTACCGTTCACCATGCAGGTATTCAACGGGAGCCGGTCCACCGACATCGCGGGTATCCTCTCCAGCGCTCCCGGTGCACAGAACGGCCGGTTCACGCTGGCCACCAGCGGTGACTGGTACGCGCTCGCCGCAACCTTCCGGCCTTGATCCTCCCGAGCCCGACCAGCCGTCCGCTGCGCGAGCCCGAAGTGCTGGCGGAAGTGTCGTTGCGGCGCAGATCGTCGGCGCGCAGGGCCGGCGCGATGACCCGGGCAGGCTGAGAAGCCGTTGCTCTATCGATCTTGGTGAGCATTGGTTCGAGTGGCTGCACTCGGTGGGGTGATCCTCGGTCGGGGCGCGCATGAAGACAGGGCCCCTGGTGAAGCTCGGGTTTGCGAAGACCAACGAGATCGCCAGGAGGCCCTGTTGTCGCAGTTCTACGCCCTCGCCGGGGTTGGTTCCAAGTCGGCCGCGCGTGAGTGTGACTGCCTCGCGCACCGGTTCGGGAACGCCGGGGACCAGCCGTACAGGCGGCCGAGGTATCCCTCGGACATGACAGACGCGGAGTGGGCGGTGGTGCGTGACGCGATGCCGGTGCCGCCCTGGCTGGAGGGCAGGGGCGGGCAGCCGGAGGGCTACTGCCACCGGCAGATGATCGACGCGGTGCGCTACCTGGTCACCGGCGGCATCACCTGGAGGTCGATGCCCGCAGACCTCCCCCGCTGGGACCGCGTCTACGCCTTCGCCAAGCGCTGGCGGGTGAAGGGCCTGCTGGCCGAACTGCACGACCGGCTGCGCGGCATGGTGCGCGAGGAGGCCGGACGCGACCCGGAGCCGACTGCCGCGATCATCGACTCGCAGTCGGTCAAGGCCGATGCCATGGTGCCGGCCGCCAGTCGCGGCTACGACGGGGGCAAGAAGATCAACGGTCGCAAGCGGCACGTCGTGGTGGACTGCCTGGGCCTGCTGCTGGCTGTCATGGTCACCGCCGCGAGCGTCACCGATCGCGATGCGGCGATGCCGCTGCTGGCACAGGTACGGTCCCGCTTCCGCAGGATCACCCTGGTCTGGGCCGACGGCGGCTACACCGGCCGCCTGGTCTCCTGGGCGAGAGAGACGCTGCGGCTGACACTGGAGATCGTCAAGCGCAGTGACGACGTATCAGGGTTCGTGGTGCTGCCAAGGCGGTGGGTGGTAGAGCGAACCCTGGGCTGGCTGATGCGCTCGCGTCGCCTGGTGCGCGACTACGAGTCCCTGCCCGAAGCCCACGAGGCCATGGTGCTGTGGTCGATGACCCGGCTCATGACCCGGCGACTGGCGAAGCGGACAGGGTGAAGCGTCCAGGCGCAGGCTCGGCCGCCCAGCCCCGGTCCGCCAGCCGCTTCATCTTCGACCGGACCCCCTCCACGGCGGCCGGGACCGGCGGCAGCCCGAGCGCGGCCGCGATCTCCTGGCACGTCATCGCCCCGCCACCGCCCGCACCGAGCTCTACCAGCACGGCCAGGATGCGCTGGTAGTCCACGGCCAGCACGTCCGCGCCCAGCGCCGGCCGCCACACCGGGACGATCGAGCCAGAACGCGCGGCCCGTGCTGTTGGCAGCCCGGCGCACGCGTCCGCGACGAGCTCCGGCTGCGGCACGGACAAGACCTCGCCCACGCGCTGACGCGCGATCAACCACTCCCGCCAGTCCCTCTCCGCGTCTGCGAGCTCGGCCAGAATCCGGTCCGCCTCCTCCCGCAGCCCCTCCACACGCTCCCGCGCGGCCAACTCCCGGCCCTCCAGAAGACCCACGACCGACGCCATCTCGGCACCTCCACCCACGAGAAAACCCGACAGCCCGAGCCTGCCACGCCAGCTCCCACACTATTCCTGAGCTGCGGAAACACGCCGATCAAGTTCGGTAAGACAACGGCTTCTGAAGCCCGAGGCCTGGCAGACGGTCCGGACGAGAGTGGTGGTGCGGTCACTGGCAGCGGTCTGAGCACGGCTGGTGCTGTCCGGCTGGGGTCGTGCAGTCGGCAGCGGCCGTCACCCGAACGCCCCGATCGCCTTGCCCGCGCCTCACTCGGGCCATCGCATGGGGTACAGGTCGCGAGGCCTGTCCGGGACTCGCCCGATCGCAGGAAAGGGTGCCATGTACACACGCACGCTCTACGCAACCGGTGACCCCGCCAAGACGGACGGGGCCGTCGAAGTGCTCAGCACCGCCGGCCGCAAACTGCTCGCCGACCAGCCCGGCTTCCGCGGCCTCGGGGTCTTCGTCGACCGCGAGTTGGGGAAGGTCGCGGTGAGCACCTGGTGGCAGGACGAGCAGTCCCGCGACGCCAGCGACGCGCACCTGCGCGAGCAGCGCACAGCCATGCTCGCCCCGTACGTGACCACCCTGGCCACCGAGAACTGGGAAGCGGCCGTCTTCACCCGCCCGTCGCGACCGCTCGCGCCCGGTGCGGGCTTCCGGATGGGCCGGCTGGAGTTCGAACCCTCCGACGGCGACCTGCTGGTGGAGACGTTCAGGAACATGGTCGTACCCAAGTTCCAGGCCATCCCCGGGTTCGAGGGGACATCGCTGTTCATCGACCGCGCGAGAGGTCGGGCAACCGTGGGCGTGCTCTACACCGACCGCAAGGCCCTGGCCGCATCCCGAGCCGCCCAGGCGGCGGTCCGCGGCGAGGCCATCACCAAGGCACGCTTCACCCTGCGGAGCGTGGAGGAGTTCGAACTGGCCTTCATGACGATGCCCGAAATGCCCTGAACCCCGTAGAGATGGCGATCGCGGAAAACGGGCTCGGCAACGCAGGCAGTCACGCCACGAGCGGCACGGGCCGCTGGCTCCGTGCGGGGCTCCGGGGTGGTCTCACGGCCCCGGAGACCCGCAGCCTGCGTCCTGAGCAGCTGGGAAGCCGGCGGCGGCCTCGGCGATCCGCAGCGTCCAACTCCCCTCCGCTGCGGCGCGGGTACTCAGGAGGGTGCTGTCCAGCGGGGTCGGCCCCGACGTATCTCGGTGACAGTCCTGACGACTCGGTCGCCGGCCCCGCGGAGCCCCGGCTCAGGGTGGCGTGCGCCGCGTGGGTCCTGGCGACGCTCGTCGATTTCCCGCAATGCTGTAGTGACGATCGTGTCGCTTCGCTGGTGTACCGCGCTGTTCGGGGACTGCTGGAGCAGGGCTCCAGCGCGCGGTGGGGTCGCTGAACGTCCGTCATGTCGTTGCGACAGTCGCTCGAGTCGCTGGACCATCATGGGATCAGGCGGACGCGGCCCGGGTTCGGCGCGCGCTGCCATCGTTCGGGCGATCAGATGGCGCGGATCTGGCCCCTCAAATCTAGCCTGAACCGGAGACCTTCCGATTCTCCTTGGATGAATGATCGAGCGAGGGCTGGTTTCTTTCGACGCGTACCCGGCGCCGAACCGAGGAGGGACGATGGCATTCGTCTTGGTAGCCGACGACGACGGCGACATCCGCGAACTGGTGGCCTACAAGCTGGCCCAGGGCGGCCATCAGGTCACCGTGGTCGAGGACGGCTTGGCCGCGCTCGACGCAGTCCGCGACGGCAGCGTGGAGTTGGCCCTGCTGGACATCCGCATGCCGGGGATGTCGGGCCTGGACGTCTGCCGCGAACTGCGGGCCGCGCCCGAGACGGAGACGCTCCCGGTGATCCTGCTCACCGCCCGCTCGCAGGAGGGCGACGTCGAGACAGGTTTCGCGGCCGGCGCGGACGACTACATCATCAAACCCTTCAGCCCGCGTGAACTGAGCAGCCGGGTAGAGGCAGCGCTGGCGAGGGCCAGGCGATGAGCGGGTTCCTGGACGGGTTCCTGCGACTGCTCTCGGCCTTCGTGCTGGTACTGCTGGTGCTGCTGGCCGCCCTGCGCGCCACCCGCTGGGTCCGCCACCGCCGCCGCGAGCACGCTCTGGAGCCCCTGCGCGGACTGCTGTTGGAACTCCTGTGTGCGGAGGGGGAAGGCGAAGCCGGGGCACTGAGTGTGCTCGCTCGCCTCGACGACCGGGCCTGGACAGCTTTGGAGCCCACTGCGCGGGCCATGCTGGCGAAGGTCAGCGGGCAGGCCAGGGACTCGCTCGTCGAGCTGTTCGAGCAGCGCGGCGTGGCGGTCCGGGCATTGGCGGACCTCGGCCGGCGAGGGACTGTACGGCGGGCCCGAGCGGCGGAGGTCCTGGGCCTGCTGCGGTATCGCCCGTCGGTCCGGGCCCTGTGCCGTCTGCTGTGCCACCGTGATCCGGAGGTGCGGGTGGTGGCCGGCCGCGCTCTGGGCCGGATCGGGGACGCTTCCGCCGTCCCGGACCTGCTGGACTGCCTGCACGGTCTGCGCCCCGTGCCGCAGTCCGTGGTGCTCCGCGCGCTGACAGGATTCGGTCCCGAAGGGCAGACACCGATCGGCGCGGGCCTGAGCGACCCGGATCCGCTCGTACGAGCCATGGCGATCGAGGCCCTCGGCGCGACGGGAGCGGTGGCCTGGGCACACCCGATCGCGGTCGCGCTGCTCCAGGACCCTGACCCCGAGGTACAGATCCGGGCCGCGCGCGCCCTCGGCACGCTCGGCATGCCGAGCGGCGTCGCCCCGCTCCTCAGCGCCGTGGAGCCGGGACGTCCGGTTGCTCTGCGCACCGTGGCCGCCCGGGCGCTGGGCCGACTCGGGGATGTCAGTGCTGCCTCCCGGCTCCAGTCACTGCTCGGCGATCCGTCGCATCACCTGGCCACGACAGCGGCAGGCGCGTTGCTGCAGCTCGGTCCGGACGGGCGGGCTGCCCTGGGCGAAGCCGCCGCCGGCGCTCTCGGCGACAGGGCCGCGGCCCAGGCACGGGCCGCCCTCGCACAGGCCGCCCTCCGGGAGGGAAGCGGTCCCGTCCCCAACTGGTCCGTGGCGGTGGGACCGTGAGCGGCGTCCTGCTGGCCGCCGGTGCGCAAGCGGGCCTGCTCCAGCTGATCGTCGTCTGCAACACCGCGATCATCGTGTACTTCCTCGCCATCAACACGGGCTACCTGCTACTGATCTCGCTCGCCGTCGGCGACTTCGTGCGGAACCTGCGCAGAGCGTCCTTCACAGGCTTCGACGACGCGTCGGCGAGCCCGTTCACCCTCCCGGTGTCCGTCATCGTGCCCGCGTACAACGAGGAGGCCAGCATCGTGGAGGCGGTGCGGGCCATGCTGCTGCTGCGTCATCCCTGCTTCGAGGTGGTCGTCGTGGACGACGGGTCCACCGATGCCACGCTGGACCGGCTGCGCGAGGCCTTCGACCTGGTGGAGGTGGAGTACGTGGTCTCCGACGAGGTGCCGGTGCGCGGCGCTGTCGAGTCGGTCCACCTGTCCAGGTCCTGCGCGGTGCCGCTGGTGGTGGCCCGCAAGCGGAACGGCGGGAAGGCGGACGCCCTCAACCTCGGCATCGACCTGGCCCGGTATCCCCTGCTCTGCATGGTGGACGCCGACTCGATCCTCGACTCGCAGGCCCTGCTCTCCATCTCCAAGCCCTTCTCCGACGACCCGCAGCGGGTGGTGGCGGCCGGCGGAGTGATCGGCATCGCGAACGGCTGCACCGTCGTCGCCGGGCGCGTGACCCGGGTGCGGATGCCGCGGCAGATGCTCGCGCGGATCCAGACCGTCGAGTACCTGCGCGCCTTCCTGCTCGGCCGTACCGGATGGTCCAGAATCGGCGGGCTGCTGGTGATCGCCGGGGCTTTCGGGCTGTTCCGGCGGGACATCGTGGTCGCCGTCGGCGGGCTGGACCCGGACTGCATCGGCGAGGACGCGGAGCTGGTGGTTCGCCTGCACCGCTACCTGCGCGAACAGGGGCGCGACTACCGGATCGTCTTCGTGGGCGAGCCGATCTCCTGGAGCGAGGCCCCGGTGACGCCAGGCGTTCTCGGACGCCAGCGCCGACGCTGGCACCGCGGCCTCAGCGAGATCCTGATCAAACACCGGCGCATGGTCGGGAACCCTCGCTACGGCCGCGTCGGGCTGGTGGCCCTGCCGTTCTATGTCCTGTTCGAGCTGCTCGCACCGGTCGTCGAGCTCGCCGGCCTGGTCCTGGTCCCGCTGGGCCTGCTGGTCGGCGCCGTCGACCTGCAGTTCCTGTGGCGGTTCCTGCTCGTCGCCTACGGCTACGCGATGGTGGTCAGCCTGCTCTCGCTGGTCGCTGAGGAGCTCGCTTTCCACCGCTTCGCGCGGTGGCGCGACAGTGGCGCGGCGCTGCTCGGCGCGGGCGCCGAGAACGTCGGCTACCGCCAGCTCACGGCCTGGTGGCGGATCTGCGGCCTGTGGGACGCGGTGCGCGGCGCGCCACAGGTCTGGGGCGCCATGGGCCGCCGGGGCTTCACCGGGGCAGACGGGACGGACGGGACGACCGAGAACGGCACACTGTGAGACTCCCGTGGCGTGCCGAGGACGACTCCCTGTCTGTCGGACGACGGCTGAAACGGGCTTTCGGGCTGCTGATCGGGCTGATCGTGCTCGTGAGCGGCGCGGCAGTGGTGGGGACCCTGTACGAGGTCAGGGTGATCGACGCGCTCTCCTCGCACGTACTGCCGACCAGGGAGGCGAACCTGCACGTGCACATCGAACTTGCGAACGCCTCCCGGCAGATCCGCGAGTACCTGCTGACGGGCGACCCCGCGCAGGTCGCGAGGTTCCGTCGCTCCCGCAACACCTACCAGGTGGCGCTCGCCGACGCCCGCACACAGGCAGCCCCGGACGCCCAGCAGTACCTGACGACCCAGCAGCAGGAGATCACCGGCTACCTGCGGATCGCCGACCTGCAGGAAGCGGCTGTGCCCCGGAGCCTGGCCGCGGCTCGGCTCACAGCCGCCGCGGACGCCCCGTACGGCCGCTTCGAGTCGGCGAACAGCGCCCTGGACGATCTCCTGAGCAACCAGGCGGACCAGTTGCACGACCGGATCTCCCTCATCATCTCGACGATGACGGTGGCCGCAGGTGCTCTGTTCCTGCTCGCCGTGGCGAGCGCGCTGATCGCGACGGTGCGCGCGACCGGCGCCATCACCGGCCCGCTCGCCGATGTCGAGGCCGTGCTCGGCCGGCTCGCCCAGGGCGAGCACGCCACCCGCGCCGAGGAGCGCGGACCGGCCGAGATCCGGGCGGTCGCGCGGTCGGTCAACGCCCTGGCGGACGAGAACGACCGCCTGCGGCAGGAGGAGAACGAGCGCGTTCGACTCGCAGCGGCCGCACGGCATGCGGGCATCGGCATCCGCTCCGCCTCCGACGTGGACGGGGTGCTCGACGAGGCTGCGACCGGCATCGGCAGCGCGCTCCGGGCGGACCAGATCCTGATCCTGATGGCGGAGGAGGACGGCCCGACCGTTCCGGTGGTCCGGGCCTGGAGCGCGGAGCGCGGCACCCGGCCGGAATCGGAGGTGCGTGGGCTGCCGCGACTCCCGGCCGAGGAGGTTCGCGCGTACGTCTCCAAGGGCAAGAGCCCGCACTTCGACGACATCAGCGGGTACCTCGCCGGAGCCCGGCCGCCGAGCGGCGCCCCCGGCTCCTTCGGCGGCACAGGGTTGCCCGCACAGATCCGCGCGGCGCTGGTCGCACTGGGCGCGACGGCGGTGCTGGCGGTCCCGTTCGTGGCGGGCAAGGAAGCCCTGGGTGCCGTCGTCCTGATCCGGTGCCGGCCGGGAGACCATTGGCTGCCGAGGGAGATCGAGGCCGTCGAGCCGATCGTCGCCGGGCTCGGCCGGGCCCTGCAGCAGTCCCGGGCCTTCCGCCAGGAGACCCGGCTGGTGGGGAAGTTGCGCGCGTTGGACAAGGCCAAGAACGACTTCCTTTCCACGGTCTCGCACGAACTCCGGACTCCACTGACCAGTATCGTCGGCTACGTCGAACTGCTGGCCAACGACTCGGGCCCGCTCTCCGAGACACAGCAGCACATGCTCGATGTGGTGGACCGCAACGCCACCAGGCTGCGCTCGCTCATCGAGGACCTGCTGACCCTCTCGCGCATCGAGGCGGGGAACTTCACCTCCGAAATGGGCCCGGTCGACCTGGCCCAGCTGGTGAACTCGGCGATGGAGGCGATCCGACCCGCAGCCTCTGCCGGTGCCATCGAGCTGGAACAGCGCTGCCCCGCACGTCCGCTGCTCATCCTGGGCGACTCCGACCAACTGGACCGGGTGCTGATGAACCTGCTCTCCAATGCGGTCAAGTTCACCCCCGGAGGCGGCAGGATCACGGTTCTCGCCTCCCGACAGGACGGCGAGGCGGTCCTGAGCGTCAGCGACACGGGCATCGGCATCCCCGCCTCCGACCGTGGACAACTCTTCAGCCGCTTCTTCCGAGCCTCCAACGCGACCGACCGCGCCATCCCCGGGACCGGACTCGGACTCGCCATCGTGCGCGGCATCGTGACGAACCATCAAGGTCGACTTGAGGTTGACTCCGAGGAGGACCGCGGCACCACCATCACCTCCCACTTCCCCCTCCTGGCCGAGGAGCCGTCAGGAGACGCATAGGGGCCCCTGCCACAGAACAGGGACCCCCGGCGTGCCGGCAGACAGTGACCGGCCGGTGCGCCCGGCTTTCGGACACAGGCGCACCACCCAGACTGGCGTCAGCACCACCCTGTAGCAAGAACCGTCCCCCGGACGGCCCACCCGGCCGACCAGGGCGATCGTCTCAACTCATGTGGGAAAGCCGGGCATCCTGATGACGCTCCTTGAAACTCACCACCCCTTCGCTCATGCGCGCTCATCCGCGGTGGATCGTCAGGGTGAGAACGAGGTGGCGGCAGAGTGAGTCAGTCAGGCGGGCAGACGGCGGGTGGCTATGGTGCGCGATATGACCGCTATGGACACCTTTGCCGCACGCTATCTGTCCGGAGATGCACTCTGGGGAGACGATTTCACTCCGCAACAGATCGAGGAGTGGTTCGCCGACGAACGCGAAGCGTACGCGGACCTGGGATCCGCATCCTCCTCCGCGGAGGCCTACGGCTACCACGGACTGAACCTGCAATCCGGCTACCGCCGTCTCCCGGACCGTCACTTCGCCCACGCCCTGGGCGTGGGGAGCGCCTTCGGCGGCGAGTTCCTCCCGCTCCTCGACCGGATCGACGAGATCACGATCCTGGAACCGTCATCAAGGCTGCGCTCGACGGACCTGCGAGGCGTCCCGTTGCGCTACGTCGACCCCTCGCCGGCGGGCGACATGCCCTTCGGGACGGACACCTTCGAGCTGGCCGTGTGTCTCGGGGTGCTCCACCACATCCCCAACGTCACCAAGGTGGTCCGGGAGATGGGGCGGGTGGTCGCCCCGGGCGGATGGGCCGTCATCCGGGAACCGGTCATCTCCATGGGTGACTGGCGCTCGCGACAGCACCCGGGACTGACGAAGAGGGAGCGCGGGATCCCGCGGCGGCTGCTCGAAGCGGCGGTGCGCGACGCAGGTTTCTCGATCCGGTCAAGTGTGTTCTGCGCGGCGACGCTGACGCCCAGGATCGGCCGAGTACTCCGGCGCAACCTGTACGGAACGAGGTGGGGCGCTGCCGTCGACCGTGCCCTGGCGGTGGGCACCGCCTGGAACTACCGGTACCACGCGGACAGTCTCTGGCAGAAACTGCGTCCGTCTGCGGTCTGCATCGTCGCCCAGAGGCAGTGACGGGCAGACGCGGCGCACCTTGCCCGCGTAGCGATCGTCAGATGCTCGATCGCGAGGGAGAGCAGGTCTGTCCCATCTCCTAGCGTGGGGTGGGGAGTTCCAGGGAGCCTCGTCAGCGGTCCGGCCCAGCTCACGCCGCGGATGTGTCAACGCGTCAGCGCGCTGCCAGGTTCACCCTTTCAGTCGCGACGTGCAGCCGTGAGCTGCGGTTTCACCGCGCCCCCACGCCCTTGACAAGGTTGCCCCATGTGATCGGTACTTGACTGAATGTGACGGCCGGGGCTTGACTGCGAGCGACCGTCGCCGTCTCGTCCGGATTCTTCTCCTCACTCACTCCGGCCTGCCCTCTCCTACGGGGGCCGGTCGGCCTTTGTGCCGACGGGTCGGCGCGGAGCCCGACGATCGCGGCATCCCCACCTCGCGCCACCTCGGAGGACTGCCCATGCCAGAAACCCTCGACCCTGCCGGACCTGACGCAGCATCACCCCTGTCACGTCGTGGCCTGATCAAGCACGCCGCGGTGGCCGGCACCGCGACCGTCGCCGCGGGGTTCGTCCTGAACACCGGCCTGGCCGGTACCGCCGCGGCGGTCGGCGGCACGACCGTGGCGCCCAGGCGCCCGAAGCCGAAGATCTCTGACGAGCCGTTGGTGGTCCGCGTCGTCGACGTCCGCACCGGCGAGCTCGACATCTTCCAGGGCCACCGCCACCACCGCGTCCGCGACCGGAAGCTCGTCGCCGAGCTCCTGCGCGCGGCCCGCTGACTCCCGCGTTCTCCTCCGGAATCCCCGGCCGGGGCCCGTATTCCGCGTGGCCCCGGCCGGACCGTACCTGTCCCTGCCCCCGTCTGTGAGGTTCGCCTTGTCCTCCCACCGTGAAGCCCCCGAGATCGCCAAGGACCCGGTCGCCGACAGTACCGACCTGTATGCGTTCGTCAGCCCCGACGCCTGCGACACGGTCACGCTGATCGCCAACTACATCCCGCTCCAGAGTCCCGCGGGCGGCCCGAACTTCTACGAGTTCGGCGACGACGTGCTCTACGAGATCCACATCGACAACGACGGAGACGGCCGGGCGGACATCACCTACCAGTTCCGCTTCACCACCCACCTGCGAAATCACAACACGTTCCTGTACAACACCGGCCCGATCACCTCCCTGAACTCGCCGAACTGGAATCGCTTCCAGACCTACACGGTCACCCGTGTCGAGGCGGGCGGGCGCACGACGGTCCTCGGCAAGGACCTGACCTGTCCGCCGTGCAACATCGGCCCGCTGTCCACCCCCGACTACCCCTCCCTCGCCAAGGCGGCCGTCCACACTCTGGGCGAGGAACGGAAGGTGTTCGCCGGACAGCGCGCCGAGGGCTTCTACGTCGACCTCGGCTCGATCTTCGACCTCGGCAACCTGCGCCCGTTCCAGGAGCTCCAGGTGTTCGCGAAGGCGATGCACTTCCAGAGCGCTCCCGGGGTGGACTCCACCAAGGAGCTGAACGTCCACAGCCTCGCCCTGCAGGTCCCGATCGACGAACTGACCCGCGGCCGCTGGGGCGGCACGGACGTGGACGACCCGCGCGCCGTCATCGGTGTGTGGACCTCCGCGAGCCGCCGCGCCGCCCGCGTCATCGAGCATGGCCGCGGCATCGATGCCCAGTCCGGTCCGTTCGTTCAGGTCTCCCGGCTGGGGAACCCGCTCTTCAACGAGGTCATCGTGCCGATGGCCCGCAAGGACGAGTGGAACGCCGTGCCCCCCGCTGACGACAAGAAGTTCGCCGGCTACGTCGCCAAGCCGGAACTCGCCGGGCTGCTCCCGGTGCTCTACCCGGGGGTGTTCCCGAACCTGGAGGCGCTGGACACGTCCGGCAAGCCCCGCGCGGACCTGCTCGCGATCCTGCTCACCGGCATCCCCAAGGGCATCGTCCCCGGATTCCAGAACTTCACCGGAACCGTCGAGGCCGACATGCTGCGCCTCAACGTCGCGGTCCCGCCGACGGGAAAGCCGAACATCCTGGGTCTGGTAGCCGGCGACGCGGCCGGCTTCCCCAACGGGCGCCGGGTCTTCGACGACGTCGTCACCGTCGAACTGCGAGCCATCGCGGGCCTGACCTACCCGCTCGTCGACAAGACCTTCACCCCCGACGCCGCCGCCGGCCAGATCACCGACGGCCTGGACAACACCGCACCGGAGAACCCCTACCTGGACACCTTCCCGTACCTCGGCGTCCCCTACGACGGCTACCACCACCCCGCTTCCTGAGCCGGCCCGCTCCCGGTGCCCCTGACCGAGGCCGTGCCTCCCGCGCAGGGGCACCGGAGCCCCAACCAGCCTCAGAGGAGCTGGTCATGACCCACCCCCGCCCGGACCCCCGGGACCACCACGGACACGAGCACCACCTGCACGAGCATCCGCTCCTGCCGGCCCCGTCCCACCAGGGCAGCGTCGTCCTCGACATCGGTGCCGGCACCGGCGCCCTGGTCATCCACGCCACCGCGGACGATGACGGGCTGGAGATCCACATCAGCCCCGAGGACCACCCCCACCAGCGCACCCACGCCGCCGTCCGCCCGCGCCACCTGTCCGACCGCACCGTCTACGCCGCCGTCATCACCCCTGTCCCCGCCGGCCGCTACACCGTGTGGCAGCGTGACGACACCAGCCACGGCACCGTCCACATCACCGACGGCGAGGTAAGCGACTACTACTGGGCGGTGGCGCCGCGACCGTAGATCGCATCCAACACCCGCACCCCGCAGGCCAGGGCGAAGTTGTCCCGTCCCCGCCCTTCAGGGCGGGGACGGGAAGTCAGCGCCCCTCCTCCGTGATGTGACGGACGACTGTGTCGGGGCCGGGCGACATGAGCGTCTCGTGGCCGTCGTCGAAGCGCACCCTGAAGGGCGGCGTTCCGTCCGGGCCCAGAACCTCGATCACCTCGGCCTGTCGGTCCTGCTGACCGACTGTGCGACCGTGAACCAAAATGCGGTCGCCCACACGTGCGTGCATATCAGCTGGCTCCTCTTCAGGTGGGACCGGGAGCCCAGTGCCGGATTCGGCTGCTGGGCAGTGTTGCGTACCCAACCTAATCAGACAGTGACGAATACGTCACTCTGGGCAATGAATTCCTCGCGTGGTCGGATTCCGGGCGCACTGGCGACAGTTGAATGGGCGACCGCGCGGGGTCGCAGATCGCTTGTAGCGTTCCGTACACCTCGCTACAGTGAGGGAATGAAGCAGCTGAACGTACGTCTTGACGACGAGGTCGCCGTCGGCCTGGAGCAGCGGGCCGCAGCGGCCGGGATGACCTTGCCCGAGTACGCGCGCCGGATCCTGACCGAGGACGCGGACGAGCAGCGGGCCCGGTTCCTGACCGCGGCCGCGCACTTCTCCCAGGAATGGGGGCCGGCCTTCGAGGCGGCGTTTGGTCCCTACCCGGATCGGGAGAAGGACGGGCGGAGCGCCGCGTGATCCTCCATGTGGACCGCGGCTGGCTGCTCGACCTCGCGCACCAGTTTCTGCCCGGGGACCCGGACGTCACCGATTTCGGCACGCTCGCCGCGGCGGTGGCCCGGCACGCGGACACGGTGATGGACGTGCCGGTGTACGCGGAGAGCCATCACCGGGCGGCCGCGCTCATGCACCAGCTGGTGCGCGTGCCCGCGCTGGAGTTCGCCAACGAGCAGTTCGCCGCTGTCGTGGCGGCTGCCTACCTCACCGCCTCGGGGGAGGTCGTGACCGCTGAGGCCAAGGTGGCGGCCGACCTGGCCCTGCGGATCCGTGACGGCGCAGCGGATGTGCGCCAGTGCGCCGAGGCTATTCGCACCTGGTACCGATAGCGGTCGCAGGGCCCGCTCGGACCCGGCACCGGTGGGCGGCGACCGTCCCGTTTCCCTGATCAGCCGACCTGCGACCGTCCCGCCACGGGCAGGGCAGCTGTCCCCCGAGGCAGCGAGGACACTACGATCACTGGATGCTGAATCGGGAGGAACCGTGACCGAGCAGGACGAGCCGCGCGGGTTCGATCCCGGCATGCTCAGCAACCGGCAATGGGACGCCCTCGGGCAGATCCGCCGACTGGAGGACCAGGGCCTGACCGCGGCCCGCCAGATCGGCGGCCTGCACCTGGCCACCCTCAAGCCGCTTCAGGCCTGCGGCCTGCTCACCATCACCGAGCACGCCGAACGCGACCGCAAGGGCCGACGCTGGATCGCCCGCCTGACCGGCACCGGGCGCCGAGTCACCGACCCCACCTGACACTCCCCCGCCGACGTACGCCCCAAGAAGGCGCAGGCACCGAGGCGGCCAACACCGGGCCACGCTGTCCAGCAAGGTCCCCAGCCAGTGTCCGGGCAACGAACCGACGCCTCCCCGGTACGCCCATCGGGTGGCGCCTCGATCGCATGGGTGAGCGACCCGAGGAACAGCGCTGCGGTGGCACCTGAAACGCGGCCATTCGCCAGGGCGCGCCACCCCTTCCTGCCGCTTGCGGGTTCTCTAGCATTGATTCACGTCCTGGCACATGACAGACGGTCATTCGTAGAACATATGTGTCCGCCCGGCGACTTGACAGGAGGACACCATGGATCAGCGGAACAGGACAGCGCTGGAGTGGTTGTCGGCGGCAGCATTCGATCCCCGCGTGTGCGAGTGGCGCTGGCGGCAGGACGAACTGGGAACGCAGTTGCTGCCCGCGGGACGGCTCTGGGACGTGCTCATGCTCCCCCTCCAGCCGGGGCTGCTGGTCCTGGGAACCCTGCTGCGCGGTGCTCGCAAGCCGGGTCCGGCCCTGGCCGACTTCGTCAGTGATCAGGTGGGGTTCTTCGTCCCTCCACGCGTGATGGGGCGGTGGACGAACGCCGGCAGTCGTCTCGCCGGCCCAGGGACGTGGATCGTGGTGCCCCTGCCTGGTCGTCCTGTCCGCGGCATTCAGTGGCTCTGTCCCCCCGACGGCCGGGGAACCCTCAACGACCCCGAAGCACTCAAGGCGGCCCTGAGGAGCACGGTGCCTTCCTCCACCGGTGTGCCCGCCCAGCCCGCCTGCCATCCCTGCGACGATCCCGAGGCCGCGTCCGGACGGCAGAAGCAGCAGCACATCGCTCAAGACGCGCATGGTGCTGTCTCGTTGAGTGTCGCCACCAGCCACAGCCGTGGTGACGTTCGGCGTGGCCTACCGGTGGGCCACGACTGGCGACGCGAAGTGCGGTTGATCGGTGGGTAGTTCCGGCTCCAGGGCACTGTGGGCACCGGTGCTGCGACAAGCCACGCTTGCCGGCGACAGCCATCTCGCAGGGCAGCGGCGCGATACGGGCCGCAGCGAACCCACCGTGCAGCGTGCGGTCCACCCGTCCGGCCTACACTCCGCCCGCAGGCGCCCCGGCACGCTCGGAACCCAGTGGCATGGCCCGACCGGCGGTGATTGTCTGGAACCACGCACGAGCAGCCCGGACACCGAGCTGCGTTCGGGAAGGTCACCTCATGCACCAGATCCGCGCCCACCACGGGGAGCACATGTGGCACGTCATGGACGATCACGCCTCCGACATGACCGTGTGCGGCCGCCATCTGCCCGCCTTCGCGGGATCGCCGGGCCATGATGCCGTCACGCACTACTGCGAGCCCTGCCTGCAATCCATCGGCCAGGCCATGGCGAACGCGGACAGGAGCGGCTGGGCCCCCACCGCGGACTGAGCCGCCGCCTCAAGGCGGAGTCGATCTCGTCCTGCCCTGCGGGCTCTCCTCCACCCACGCCGTGCCGGCCCGGGGCGGCGGTCCTACTGGCTAGTCGGTCACCACGTTGAACGCCTGGTAGACGGTCGGTTCACCCATGGGCATCCCGGCCGCCTGCATCAGCGGCGCGAGCTTCTCCCCGAACTGCCGGAACGCCTCTTCGGACTCCCAGACGTCCGTCACGAACCATCCCGTGGGGCTGGGTCCGGCGACGTGGGAGACCAGGCCGGGGACCGGCCAGTCCTTTCGGTTGCGGACCACGCCGTGCCCGCCGGTCATCTCATTGGTGACCTGCTCGTACTGGGCCTGTGTTCCGCCGGGGATGTCGAAGACCGTGATGATCGCCATGGTGGACCCGCTTTCGTTTGAGTGCTGTGACCGTGGTCGTGGCTGTTCTCAGTGGATCAGCGCCGGACCCGGGACGCTCGGGCGGTGCGGCCATTCGGGCTCGCCCAGTCCGAGCAGCCGCCGGTAGCAGGCGTCGACCGCCGAGCACATGTCGGCCGGGGCGAACGTCGTCCGGACCCGGGCCCGGCCCTGCTGCCCCATCGCGGCGGCTTCGACCGGATGGTCCAGGAACCAGCCGACGGCGCGGGCCAGTGCCACCGGATCCGAGGGCTCCACGAGCAGGCCGGTGGCACCGGGCTCGATGAGATCGGGGACGCCGTTCACGCAGGTGGCCACCACCGGACGGGCAGCGGCCAGAGCCTCGGTGAGAGCCCGTCCCAACCCCTCGTACAGGGAGGAGATCACGAAGATGTCGAGACCCGCGACCAGCCTGGCCGCATCCGGTCGGTAGCCGGTCAGGCGGAGATCCACGCCCAGCTCGGCCGCCAACCGCCGCACGTCCTGCTCCAACGGGCCGTCACCCACCATCACGAACGCGACGTCCGGGTGGTCCGCCCGCACTGCGGCTGCCATCCGCACAAAGTCCAGCGGCGCCTTCTGACGGTCGATCCGGCACACCGTACCGACCAGCGGGACTCCGGGCGGCACACCCAGGTCCCGGCGGGCGGCGCTGTCGAAGTCGTCCGGGATCCCGCGCAGGTCCACTGCCGAAGGCACGACCTCGACCGTGCCGGGCGGAGCCAGCCGCTGCTCCACGACCTCTCTGGCCAGTTGGGGTGCCACCGCGAGAAACGCGTCAGTGCAGCCACGCGGCAGTCGCTCCAGGCGACGGTACGCGGCCCGGCGATGGCGCGGCATCCGGTCGTGGAAACTGATCCCGTGGAACGTGTGCACCACCACAGGTGTCCGGCACAGCCGTGCGGCGAGCCGGCCGAGGAAGCCGCCCTTGGCCGAGTGCGTGTGCACGACCGTGAATCGCTCACGCCGGATCAGCCGGATCAGCCGGATCAGTACGAGCAGGTCCGCGGGCGCCAGCACTTCACGGAACCCCTGGATCTCGACGGTTCGCACGCCGGCTGCCCTGGCCTGTCCCCACAGGTCGCCTCCGGGCACTCCGGCCACCCACACCTCGTAGCGGCCCGGATCCATGCCGGTGGCGGTCAGCAGCGTGTTGCCCCCGGCCCCGGCCCAGAACCGGGTGATCACGTGCAGCACCTTGACCCGTGGGGGCGCCGGCTGCGGCGGGAGCAGGTCGGCGGGCGTCACCGGAGCGGGCGCGACGGGCCAGTTCGTCATACCGGCAGCGCCGAAGTATGCGCCGCGAGAGCGGCCGCCGCCACGGGCCACCGTTCCTCGCGCTCGGCCCGCACCATGGCCGCGAGTCCCTCACGGATGCCCATGGTCGGCTGATAGCCGAAGGACCGCTGGGCCAGTGAGGTGTCGGCCGCGGTGTGACGGACGTCGCCGTCCTGCGCCGGGGTTCTCAGCAGCCGCACGGGCGCAGCCAACTCGGAGACTGTCTCGATGATCTGATTCATCGTCATGCGCTCACCGCCGCCCACGTTGGCGACGCCGGTCCACGGGGAGGTCGCGGCCTGCCGCATCGCGGTCACCACGTCCCGTACGTAGGTGAAGTCCCGGGTCTGCTCACCGTCCCCGTGCAGCGGGAAGGGCTCGCCCGTCAACGCGGCCCGGATCAGCCGGGCGAAGGCCATGTCGGGCCGCTGACGCGGTCCGTAGACGGTGAACAGGCGAAGCGAGACCGTCGGGACCTGGAAGGAGGTCCGGTAGAGCTCGCACAGGTGCTCGGCAGCGAGCTTGGTCACCCCGTACGGAGACACCGGCCTGGGACAGAGGGTCTCGCTGGTGGGGTACGTCTCGGCGTCGCCGTAGACCGACGAGCTCGACGCATAGACCAGCCTGTGCAGGTGCGCCCCCCGGGCGGCTTCCAGAACGCACTGCGTCGTCTGGACGTTGCGCTCCAGGTAGAGCGCGAACTGCCGGCCCCAGGACGCGCGGACCCCCGGCTGACCGGCCAGGTGGTAGACCGTCTCCGCGTCGGCGAACAGGTCGTCGAGCGGCAGCGCGAGCAGGTCACCACGTCTGAACGTGAACCGCTCCCGGCCCAGCAGCGGTACGAGGTTGCGTTCCTTGCACAGAGGATCGTAGTAGTCCGTCATCGCGTCGAGACCGACGACCTGGTCCCCGCAGACGAGCAGGTGCTCGCACAGGTGGGATCCGATGAATCCGGCCGCACCGGTCACGACAGCTCGCACCCGGAACCACCTCCTGGATTCTGCCCGATCCTTTGACGCTAGGTCAGGAGATGCCGGGCAAGATCCCGTCGCAGCACGAGATCGGCTACGTCATCCACGGGACAGCCGAAGGTCCGCCGGGCTCACGCAAATGTACTAGTCGGATCTCGCCTCGCGGTATGAGCACAGCACCGCACCACGCTGCGAGCATGGCTGACAACTTCCTCGCCTGCGCGCCGCAGGCTCGTCGCGAAGCGGCGAAAGCGTGTGGGGCGTGCCCCCGATTCGAGGTCATCGGATGGAACTCAATGAAGCCTTGCGCCGGATCGTGACCGGTCACTGGCGGCTGCTGCTGCTGTTCACCCTGCTGCCGGTACTGATCATCGGTGCACTGCAGGTCAACGGCAAACCCGGCTACACCGCCAGCGCCCGCGTCCAGGCATCGAGCACGCCGCCGAGCACGACCACCGAAGCGGATGCCGTGCTCAACCGGGCCCAGGGATTCGCGACCAGCACCACTGCGGTCCAGGAGGCACTGCAGCAGGCCCAGATCACGAACAGGTCCGTGGCCGAGATGGTGCACGAGGTGGACGTCACCCGGATCGGCGCCTCCGCGATGCTGAACGTCACGGTCACCGACCGCGATCCGCGGGTGGCCACCGCCACCGACAGCGCGCTCGCACCCCATCTGGTGAGCCTCCTCAACGGCTCGGCGACCGTGGTCTCGCTCCCGTCCGGGGCGCAGTCCGCGCGGGCGTCGTTGGGCACCGACCTCGGCCTGGGTGCGCTGCTCGGCCTTGTCGCCGGCCTGCTGGTCGCCACCGTGCTGGAGGTCGTGCGGCCGCGGGTCGCCGACGCCGGCGCCTTCGGCCGCGAGATCGGCGCGCCGCTCCTCGGCCATCTCGTGCTCCAGGGTGGGAAGAAGCAGCCACGGCTCTCGATTCCACTCGAGACGCTGGTCGTTGCCAAGCGCGCCGTCGCCCACGGCAGAATCGAGACCGTCGTCCTGACAGGTCCCGACCTCAACGGTCAACTACCGCTCATTGCACTCCAATTGGAGAATCACCTGACGTCCGGCTCCTCTCCGATGGCCGAAGTGATGGAGCAGCCGACCTGGAACGGCAAAGGTCCGTCCGGCGGTGGTCCGATTGTGCCCGTCTCCGTGGGGGGCTCCCACGGCCCGGCCCCGGTCGGCCAGGCGCAGACCCTGGAGGCGCTGTCGGCCCTGAAGGCAGCCGATCCCGGCCTGCCGCGTCCGCTCCGGGTTCTCGCCCTGTCCGACGTGGACGACGTCACCGACTCGTGCCGGCACGGCCTGCTCGTGCTCGTCCCCGATCTGGCCCGTGACAGCGAGGCGAGACGGATCCGCCATCTGACCGCCGCTACCGGCTGGCCCGCGATCGGTGTGCTCGGTACCTCCCGGAGCCGCAGGCGCGTCCATTACGAGGAATCGAGACTGCCGTGACCGCCGTTCTGATGCGCGCGGCCCTGCTCCAGGCCGGGCAGGTGCTGGTGGTGTCCTGCTCGGAGCCCTGGTTGGCGCGCCTGCTCGCCGAGGCGTGCCCGGGCGCCTGGCACCCGGTCGGGGCCGAGCCGCCGGACGTCGAGGTGGTCGTCTCCGCGGACCGCACCGGCTTCGACCTGTCCGGGGCGGAGCCGCTGACCAGAGGCGCCTACCTCCGACGCGGCGCGGTGCTGCTGACCAACGCCGCCGGCAGCGGCTTCGACCTGTGTCTCCGCACCGACGGCGAGCGGCTGAGCGTGGAGGCCCGCTGGCGCCCGCCGGTCCGGGAACGGCTCGCCTCGCGGGCGCTGCCCTCCCGCTTCCACCTGCTGGCGCGCGCGGTGCTGGTGCAGTACCCCGCGCTGTGGTGGGCCGGCCTCCGGGGCCGGGTGCCGCTGCACGCCGCGGCGGTCACGGTGGGAGATGCGACCTGCCTGCTGGCTGGACCCGGCGGCATCGGCCGGTCCACGCTGCTGCTCCGGGCGGTGGCCGCCGGCGAGGTGGCCTGCTCGGACAACCTCTGTGCCAGTGAAGGGATCTGGGCACACGGCCTGGTCGAGCCGGTGCGGGTGGAGGGCGGCGGTGGACGCCGGATGGCGTACGGCCGCAGCGAACGGTCGCTGCCCGGCCGGGTCGATGCGCTGTGCCCCGACCGGCTGGTCGTGCTGCGCCGGGGGAACCAGGACCATCCCGTGATCGCGCCGCTGGACCCGGCCACGGCGGCACGCGCGCTGACCACCGGCACCTATATGGCGGGCGAGCTGCGCCGGTACTGGCCGTACGCGGCCACACTCGCGCTGGGCACCGGGATCGGCCCGAGCCACCCACCGGTCGCCGCGATCGCCGAGACCCTGGCCGAGCGGCTGCCCGCCTACGAGATCGTCCTCGGCGCCACGCCCGGCGCCGGTCTGGCCGAACTGCTCGCATGCTCCCTGGCGGTGACCCCATGACCCGGGTGCGCGTGGCCACGGTGATCACCCGGATGCAGGCCGGGGCCGGGGTGGTGGCCCTGCGTGGGGCCCGCGCGCTGGATCCGGAAATCTACCAGGTGACGATCATCGCAGGCAGCGGCGACCGGCTCCTGGACCAGGCCGCCGACGCGGGCCTGGAGGTGGTGCTGGAGCCCTCGCTGCGCTCTCCCATCGCGCCCCTGGACGATGCGCGGGCGCTGCGCCGTCTCACCGCGCTGTTCGAGCGCCGCAGCTTCGACGTCGTGCACACCCACAGCACCAAGGCAGGCGCGGTGGGGCGAACGGCGGCGCACCGCACCGGTGTGCCGCGCATCGTGCACACCTACCACGGCTTCCCGTTCCACGAGTTCCAGTCGCCGCTGCGCCGCGAGGCCTACGTACGCATCGAACGTGGCCTCGGCCGCATCACCGACGTGGCGCTGTGCGTCGGCACGGCGGTGTCGGTCGAGGCCGTCCGGCGCGGACTGATCAGGCCCGAGCGGGTGCGCACCATCGGCGTTCCGGTGCACACCGGCGCGACGGCCCGATCGCAGCAGACCCGGGCTCACGCGCGGCGGATGCTGGGGCTGCCGGACTCCGCGTCCGTGGTCGGCGCGGTCGGCCGGCTCTCCTACCAGAAGGCCCCGGAACACTTCGTCGCCGCGCTGGCCGCGCTGGACCGGCCCGAGGTCACCGGTGTCTGGGTGGGCGGCGGTGAGCTGGCGGCCGCGGTACGCGAGCAGGCGCAGCGCGCGCTGCCGACGGCCCGCGTGCTGCTGGTGGGCGAGCGGCCGGACGTACCGGAACTGCTTCCGGCGTTCGACGTCTTCGCGCTGCCGAGCCGTTACGAGGGGCTGCCGGTGGCGATCGTCGAAGCGATGGTCTGCGGCATTCCGGTGGTGGCGAGCGCCGTCAACTCGGTGCCGGACGTGGTGTGCCCGGGTGAGTCCGGGCTGCTGGTGCCGCCGGAACGCCCCGACCTGTTCGCGGCCGCGATCGGGTACCTGCTCGACCGGCCGGACGAGGCCGCCCGGATGGCAGCGGCCGCGCGCGCCCGGATCGACGACCGCTACACCGAGCGCGCACTGGCCGACACCCTGCTGGCCGCCTACGCCCCTGCGCCCGTCCGGGCGGACCGGCGGCAGGCCGATCACGAGGACCTGACATGCGCATAGACGTGTTCACTCACCCCGCAGACCGGCCCGACGACGCGGTGACGGACCTCAGCGTGTTCGACAGCGCCGACGCCCGCGCCGATCCGGCGCTGCTGGACCGGCTTCGCGACGGCACCGCGACCCTGGATCTCGCCGCGCCCCCGGTCGTGCTGCCGGACTTCTGCCACAAGGAGAAGTCCGAGATGCCGTCGAGCATCGCGGTGGCGACCCGGGACGCGATCCGCCCCGCCCTCACCGACTCCGCGCTCAACTGTGGTATGGCGCTGGCCACGCTGGACACGGCACGCCCCGGCGCCGCCGCAGTCGCCGACTTCTACCGCCGGGTCCGGGAACGCTACCCGAACCCACCCGGGTGGAAGTTCGAACTCAGCCGTGACGAGGTGCTGCGCGCCGCCGTCCTGGGCGCCGACTTCGCCGCCGAACGGTACGGCCTGGAACGTCACGACCTGGACCGGGTCGAGGAGTTCGGCCGGCTGCCGGTGGAGGAGTTCGGCGGGGCGCACCGGGCGCGCCGCGAACTGCCCTGGATCTGCGTGCAGCTGGCCCGGCTGCGCTTCGGCTCGATCGGACCGAGCACCCACTTCCTGGAGCTCCAGGAGGTGGAGGAGGTGTTCGAGCCGGAGATCGCCGGCCGGCTCGGGGTGTTCCAGGGCCAGGTGACCCTGCAGTTCCACAACGGCGGTGGCGTGCTCACCAGCCAGATCGGCGAGCTGTACGCACGCCGCAAGTCGGCCTCCCGCCTGCTCCGCGCGGAGATGGCGGTGCAGAAGCCGCTCTCGCACCTCGCCGCCCGCTCTCCGGCCCGGGCACGGCAGCGGTACCAGGCGTACTTCACGGCCGGCTGCCCCTCGGTACCGATCGACTCGGACGAAGGCCGCCGGATGGTGCTGGCGCAGCGGCTTTCGATGAACTACGGCTTCGCCTACCGGCTGGCCACCTACGCCTCGCTGTGCGGCTACGCGTCCGAGTCGCTCGGGGCGCGGCTGCGGCTGGTGGTCGACTCGCCGCACAACTCGGTGTACCAGGAGACCGTCGACGGTGGGCCCGCCTATGTGCACCGGCACAACGCCGCACGCGCCTGGACCCCGGAGCTGATGGCCGGTCACCCCGCCTTCGCCGAGACCGGTCAACCGCTGCTGGTGCCCGGCACCAACCGCACCTCGTCCTTCCTGTGCGTACCGGCGCCGCAGGCACACCGCAGCCTGTACACCGCCTGCCACGGCACCGGCAGCATCATCAGCGCCTTCGCCCGGGACGGCCGCTCCGGCCACGACCCGTACCGGCGGCACACTCGGCGGTACGGCTACACCGACGCCGCGCCGCAGGAGATCCCACAGCTCGATGACCGAGGGGTCGACGCGGCCCTGGCCA
Source organism: Streptomyces sp. 846.5 (assembly GCF_004365705.1). Classification (NCBI taxonomy): domain Bacteria; kingdom Bacillati; phylum Actinomycetota; class Actinomycetes; order Kitasatosporales; family Streptomycetaceae; genus Streptomyces; species Streptomyces sp. 846.5. The sequence goes on along the minus strand of NZ_SOBN01000004.1, from coordinate 83,162 downwards.
TCCTGGTCGGCAACGGCCTGGTCCGGCCGGTCGCCCGGCTACGTCCCTTCGCGGTGCTGACATGACCTCCCGTGCAGTCGAATCCGACGTCGAATCCGACCTGGAGCGGTGGCGCGGCCTGCTGCCGACGGACCAGCGCTTCGTGGCGCTGCCGTCGCGCAGCCGGCCCCTGGTGGTCGCCGCCACGGAGGCGCCGGTGCTGCGCTATGTACGCACCGCGCTGCTCGCGGCGCAGCCCCACAGTGCCGTGCCGGACTGGGCGTACACCGCCGCCCGGGAGATCCTCCGGGTCCGCCCGCTGTGGGGGTTGATGCCGCACCTGCTCCTGGCCGCGCACCGTCGGCGGCCGGACGAGAGCCGGCTCACCGATCTCCTCGCTGCCCACGGCACCCGGCTGCTGGTCCTGCGGCACAGTCACGACCCGGACGCCCGGACGCTGTTGCTGTTGTTCGGCCCCATCGAGCCATGGCCGACCCTGGCGGTGAAACTGCCGTCCGGACCGGGCGCGGCCACCCGGGTGCTGGCCGAGGCCGAGCGGCTGCGCAGGGTCGGCGCTCTGCCCCTCGGGGTGCTGCGCAAGACCGTCCCGGAGGTCGTCGAGCTGATGGTCCACGCCGGGCTGCCCACCCTGGTGACCACCGCGCAACCGGGCACTCCGATGCTGGTCGCCTACCACCGCCACGGGCACACCGCGCGGGCGGCGACGGTACGCGCCGATCTCTCCTCCGCACAGGCCTGGCTCGCGGCCTTCCAGTCCGCGACGACCGACGGGACGGCACCGCTGGACCTGGCTCCCGGGCTGGTGGACACCTTCGCCCGCCGGCTCGTTGCCGAGCCCGACGGAGGAACCGGCCTGCTCGCGCGGCTGATCGCGCTGCGGCACAGGCTGGGCCGGTACACCGCCCCGCGCACCGCGGTGCACGGCGACTTCTGGCCGGGCAACGTGCTGGTCCGCCAGGGCGCCGTCAGTGGGGTGGTGGACTGGGAACGGTCGGAGCGGGCCGGCAGTCCGACCCGTGACCTGGCCCGCTTCGTACTCAGCTACTCGCACTACCTGGACCGGCACACCCGGCCAGGGCATCGGGTGCGGGGTCATCCCGGACTGGTCGCCGGTGATCCGGCCGCCCTGGTCTCCTATGCGCTGGACGGCGCCGGCTGGTACCCGGACCTGGTCCGGGAGTACCTCGGGCGCGGGCTGGCACGCCTCGGCCTTCCCCCCGAATGCGGACGCGACGCCGTCCTCGCCGAGGTCGCCGCGCTCGCCGCGGAGGCCACGGACGAAGGCTTCCGCCAGCGACAACTCCGGGTCTTCGACCAGCTCTCCACGGCGGTGACCCCGTGATCGCCACAGGTACCGTGCGACCCGCCGTCGCCCGGCCGGCGCCCACGGCGACCGATGCCGCGAGCGGCAGGCGAGCCTGGCGGGGCACCGCCGAGCGCACCGCCGCCTGGGTCGCCTGTCTGGGGATGGCCTTCCAGCCGATCCTCCAGCCGACCGGTCCGGGCCATACCTCGCCGGTGGACCTGTTCACCGTGGGCACGCTGGCACTGGTGGCGGTATGGGCCGCCACCAGCGGCCGGAGGCTCGGCGCCCCGTACGTGCTGCCGATGGGTCTGCTGATCCTCGGGGGCGCAGCCGCCGGGCTGGTGGGCCCGCTGCCGGGCATCTCGCTGCTCCAGCTCGTCCAGGACCTGGCACTGATCGCCTGGACGGTCGCGCTGTACAACATCGCCCGCCGCCCGAACGTGTTGCGCATGCTGACCACGACCTTCGCCTGCTCGGCGATCGGCTGGGCGGCCTTGCTGGTGCTCGCCTCGCTGGCTCACATCTCCGTCATCGAGGGGATCTCCGCCGCCGAGGGCAACCGGCTGCTGTTCACCCTCGGCGATCCCAACTATGCCGCCGCCTACTGGGTGGTCTCGCTGTTCCTGGTCTTCGCCACCAAGCGACCACGGCGCGCGCCGGTGCGGTGGTTCGGCTACGCGATGTTGCTGTGGGCTTTCGCACTCTCCGAATCCAACGGCGGTCTGCTGGAACTGGCGGTCGGACTGGCCTTCATCGCCGCCGTGGCGATCTGGCGCAGGAACGGGATGGTCGCGGCCCTGGCATTCGTACTGGTGACCGGGACGGTCACGGGGACGGCGATGCAGACGGTGTCGTTCGGCACGGTCCAGCACTGGGCCGTGCAGTCGGGACAGCCGCTGCTGGTCAACTCTCTCGGCCGCAGCGACAACAGCACGTCCCAGCGGTCCGCGCTCGTCCACGAGTCGCTCCAGATGTACTACTCCGACGGTCTGCTCGGCAGCGGACCGCGCACCACCAAACAGCTGCTGTACGACCGGCAGTACCCGTACGCCAAGGAATCCCACGACGACTATCTGGCGGCCCTCACCGAACGCGGCCCGCTCGGGGTGCTCGGTATCGTGGCCCTGGTGCTGACCGCCGCCCTGCGGTCCGGCCGGGTGCTGCGGGCGCCGCCCGGCCAGGGTTTCGCCGCGCAGGTCCCCAGGCCCGCCGGGCTGGTCGCGGCACTGCTGGCGATGGGCGTGGCCGGCGCCTACTACCAGGTCCTGCACTTTCGCTTCGTCTGGATCCTGCTGGCCTTCGTCGCGGTGCTGGCCTCCGTCCCGGACCCGGACCACCCCGACGCCGTCCGCCCGCCGGGCGACGGCGGGGAAGCGCCGCAGCCATGACCGCCACCGGCTACCGAGCCGCACCTCAGGGGCAGGGACGCGCCGACGCCCCCGTGCTCGGGCGCCGCAGTGTGGTGGGCAACCTGGTGGCTCAGGGGTCCGCGCTGCTGATCGTGTCGGTGGCGAGTCTGCTGGTGGCCCGCCTGTCCGGGGCCGCCGTGCTGGGCGAGTACGCGCTGGCGCGGGTCCTGCCCTGGCTTCTCGGCGCAGTGGTGAGCTGTGGCCTGCCGGTCTCCTCGGCGTACTTCCTGGCCTCCAGGGGCAGCGATCGGCGGCTGCGGCCCACCCTCGCGCTGATGGCCGTCGGCGGAGCGGTCCTCGGTCCCGCCCTGTGGTTCGCGGGGACTCCGTTGCTGCACCGGATGCTGTTCACCGCCGTTCCCTCGCGGGTCGTCGCACTGATCGGGATCACCGCCGCCACCCAGCTGATCACCGTCTGGGGCAAGGCGTGCTGCCAGGGTGCGGCCGACATGCGCGGCGCCAACCTTGTGATCGTCTGCGAGGAGCTGCTCTTCCTGCCCGCCTACGGGTTGGCGCTCTGCCTCGGTCTGCGCGGCATCGACGCGGTGGTGGCCGGCATGATCGGTGGCGGGGTGGCTGCGGCGCTCACCGCCCTGGCGCGGCTGGCGGCCACCGGCTTCGCCCGCGACCGGGGCCGTCCGTCCGGCGCGATCGCCTCGGACGTGATGAAGTACGGGGTCCGAGGCCAGCTCGGCAACCTGCTCATGCTGATCAACCTGCGGCTGGACTTCGTGATCCTCGGCGTGCTGGCCGGCCCGGCCGTCCTCGGTGTCTACGCGGTCGCCTCGAAGTTCGCCGAACTGATGCGCTTGCCGGCCAGTGCGCTGAACTACGTGCTGAACCCGCGCTTCGCCCGGCAGCAGCCGGGCGAGGCCGGCCGTGACGCTCGCCGACTGCGGCCCCGGGCCCTGGCCGGCACCATCGCTCTGACGCCGCTGGTGGCCATCGCCTCGGTGATCGGCCTGCCGGTGCTGTACGGGAGCGCGTTCCGACCCGCGGTGCTGCCCGCGTGCATCCTGCTGGTCGGCCTCGCGGTGGAGGGCGCCGCCGCCGTCTCCTCCGCGCATCTGTGCGGGATCGGCCGACCCGGCGCGAACTCCTTGGGCATGGGCACCGGAGTGGTCGTCACCGTGGTCCTGGACATTCTGCTCATCCCCAGGCACGGCGCGGTCGGCGCGGCTGTCGCCTCCAGCGCGGCCTACCTGGTCACGACCGGGCTGCTGACCGCCATCAGCCGGAACCTGGCCCGCCAGGCGGTCCTTCCGGGGACGGCGGTCCCCGCCCCGTGCACGCCCGAACGCTAAGGAGTAACCCATGTCCGCACTGCACACCGCTCCGGTGGGCCGGGTCGTCTTCATCGGCGCCGTCCATGAGGCGCGTCCCGCACTGGCCGCGCTGCTGAGCTGCGATCAGGTGACCGTCGCCGCAGTCGTCACGCCATCGGAAGACCAGGCCGGGCGCCTCTCGGGACTGACCGATCTTGCGTCGCTCGCCGATGCCGCCGGGGTGCCGGTGCTGCGCTCCGGCGATGTCAACGCCCCCGCCATGGTGGCGACGATCCGCGGGCTGGAACCGGACCTGCTCGTCGTGGTCGGCTGGACCCGGCTGATCGGCGAGGCGCTGCTGGCCGTGCCCCGGCACGGCTGCGTCGGCTTCCACGCCTCGCTGCTGCCGCGCCATCGCGGTCGCGCCCCCGTCAACTGGGCCATTCTGCGCGGCGAGACGCTCACCGGCGACACCATGATGCTTCTCGATCCCGGCGTGGACACAGGGAGCATCGTCGACCAGCGATCGGTGGTCATCGGTCCCGAGGACACCTGCGGCACAGTTTACGAACGGATCGCCGAGACAGGCGCGGAGATGCTCGTCGAGCACCTGCCGGCGCTGCTGGACGGCACCGCACCGCGCCGACGGCAGGATCCCGGCCAGGGTGATTCGCTGCTGCGTCGCACCCCGGAGATGGGCGTCTTGGACTGGACCCGGACCGCCCGCCAGGTGCACGACTGGGTGCGCGCGCTCACCACGCCCTACCCGGGCGCGTTCACCGACCTCGACGGCCGGCAGCTGATGATCTGGCACACTCTGGTGCCGACGGACACAGGGCCCTGCGGCCCCGCCGGTTCGGTGCTCGCGATCGAACCGGCCGGTCTCCGCGTTGCCGCGAACTCCGGCAGCGTCGTCGTCACCAGCATGTCCGCACCCGGCGAAGCGCCGCAGCCGGCGGCGCCCTGGTCCCGCCGCGCCGGGATCGGACCCGGTGCCCGGTTCGCCGCCGTGCCCCCGGAGGTCGCGCGCTGGGCGCGGGGCGAGGGACCGAGGCCAGAGGTGGTGGCTGCATGAACACCGTCCTGGTGGTAGCCGCGCACCCGGACGACGAGCTGCTCGGCGCCGGCGCCACGCTGGCCCGGCACGCGCGTTCCGGGGACGAGGTGCACGCGGTGATCCTGGCTGACGGAGCGACAAGCCGGTACGCGGAGGGCATGGCCGAGGTGCTGGCCAAGTGCGCGCACCGGGCCGCCGAGGTGCTCGGCCTGGCCTCGGTCCAGCTGCTCTCACTGCCGGATCAGCGGCTGGACGCCCTGCCGCTGATCGAGGTGACGGCGCGGGTGGAAGCGGTGGTGGACATGCTGCGCCCGCAGATCGTCTACACCCACTTCCCGGGCGACGCGAACGCCGACCACGCGGTGGCGGCGCGCGCGGTCTGGACGGCGTGCCGACCTTACGCACTGCCCGGCCTGCACCGCTTCGCCGTCTTCGAGACGCCCTCCTCGACCGAGTGGGGCTGGCCGCTGAACGGCGGCACGTTCACGCCCACGCAGTTCGTGGACGTCACCGGCACACTGGACGACAAGATCGAGGCCATGGCCTGCTACGAGAGCGAGCTGCGCGAGTACCCGCACCCCCGGTCGCTGCGCGCGTTGCGCGAACGCGCGGCCTACTGGGGCAGCTGCATCGGCCGGGCCGCCGCGGAACCCTTCCAACTGCTACGGGAGGTGCGGTGATGGCCGACCCCTGGACGATCGTCCACGAACCGGCCCGGAACAGTCCGGCCGGGGACACGGTGCGTGCCGACACCACGCTGCGGCGGGCCGTGGACCTCGTCGTCGCGGCGCTGCTGCTGCCGACTCTGCTGCCGCTGCTGGTCCTGCTGGCGCTGGCCGTCCGGTGCACCTGCCGTGGTCCCGCGATCTACCGGCAGCGTCGCGTCGGACGCTACGGACAGCCGTTCTCCATCTGGAAGTTCCGCACCATGGTGGTGGACGCCGACCGGATCGGCGCGGCCGTGGGCGGAACCGGCGATCCCCGGATCACCACCGTGGGTCGGTTGCTGCGCCTGACCCGGCTCGACGAGCTGCCCCAGCTGGTCAACCTGCTCCGCGGCGAGATGACGCTGATCGGACCGCGTCCCGAGGTGGAACGCTTCCTCCGGTACTACACGCCGCGGGAACGGGAGATGCTCCGGGTCCGCCCGGGCATTCTCGGGCCCGGCGCCCTGCTGTTCGCCGCGGAGCAGAGCGCGGAACTGGACAGCGCGCCCGATCCGGACGCCTACTACGCCGCGCGCCTGCTGCACCCGAAGTTGGCGCTGGATCGGGCCTATCTGGCGGACCGTAGGCTGGGCACCGATCTGCGCCTGCTGGCCCGGGCCGCGGGCGTCGTCCTGGGCCGGCCCGCTGGCCGTCCGGGAGATCAGTGAGCGCTCGGCGAGGCGGCAGCGCCGGTCTGCCGGCCGGTGCGCTGACGGTTGTGCTCGGCGAACACCTGCCGCAGTGACGCCGGGGCAGCGGACAGGGCTGTGTCGTTCATCTGGCTGCCCCAGCTGTACGCATAGTCGAACACCGGATTCGGTACCAGCCGGTTCCAGGTGGACAGGATCGTGGCGGCCTGGCCCGCGGTGGGTAGCTGCCAGCGCCCGCCTCCCGCGTCCACCCAGTTGCCGCCCCCGAAGGCCTGGAAGACCGGAACAATGGATGCCACTCCCCACCCACCCGCCTCAGCTGCTCGCAGGTAACGGCCGATGCCGGCGTAGTCGCAGCCGTTCAGCTCGCTGCGGCACGGGTAGGGATCCAGACCCACCAGGTCGACGTGCGTGTTGGCCGGGGTGTAGCTTGCGCCGCGGTCGGTGTAGGTGGGGCTGGTAGGGCTGCCCAGATTCATCATGATCATGAATGTCTTCCGCCCGACGGAATGCTGATGCAGGTAGTCGCTCTCGGCGGCGAGCTTCGCCGGAGAGCAGAGGGGCCTCCACCGGCCTGTCGGGTCCGGTTCGTCGATCAGGTAGTACCCGAACACCTTCGACGAATCCAGGTACGGCTGGACCGCGTCGGTGAACCCGGGTGTGACGCCGTCGCACCGGCCCACCCAGACCAGGGCCCGCACCCCGTCAGGCAGGTGGACGAGATCCGACGGGCCGGTCACGTCCGCCATGGTGAAGCCCAGCTCGCCCGGCAGGAAGTCGCCGCCGGGGCTGAAGTTCTGGTTGGCGGCCAGATGCAGGCCCGCCGTGGGCGGATCGCCGCAGGCCGAGACGAAGGGAAGCACCAGCGCCGCCAGAACGGCGACCCTGCGGAGGTACGCACCGGTCACGAGAGCTCGCACCCGGAACCACCTCCTGAACTGTGTGCTCGGCTCTTTGACGCCAGGTCGGAGGGGGCTGGGCAAGCCGATCCTCCAACCTGTGTTGGAAACGTACCCCGCGGCATCGCGACCGGTCCGCAGTGATCAACAGATGACGTACCAGAAGTCGTCCTGCCACCAGATCCCGCGGGCCCGGGGCTTGCCTAGGTTGCATACAGGAGCACGCCAGGAACGAGGAGGTTTCCGATGCGCAGGACGCCATTCCACCAGCCGGTGTCACCGGAGGCCGACGAGGCCCCCGTTCCGTTCGCGCGCACGGAGATCTGCCTGGAAGCCCGCGAGGCCGCGCTGCAGGTGATGGAGTCGGGTTGGGTCAGTGCCGGTCCGCAGACCGGGCTGTTCGAGCGCGAGTTCGCCGACCGGGTCGAGGCCCGGCACGCGGTGGCGGTGAGTTCCTGCACCGCCGCCATCGAACTCGCGCTACGGGCACTGCGGCTGCCGCCGCGCAGCGTCGTCATGGTCCCGACGCTGACGTTCTGCGGCGCCGCCCAGGCAGTGGTGCACGCGGGGCTGCGCCCGCTGCTGGTCGATGTCGAGCCGACTACGGGGATGCCCTCGGCGGCCACGGTCAGTCGCGCGGTCCAGGACTGCGGGCCGCCGGGGGCGATGATGGTGATGCACTACGGCGGGGCCCCCGCGCCGCTCGACGAGCTGGCCGAGGCCGCAGGCCTGCCGCTGACCCGCGTCGTCGAGGACGCCGCCCATGCTCTCGGCACCTACCTGGGCAACCGCCCGGTGGGGGCGCTCTCACGGGCCTCCTGCTTCAGCTTCTACGCCACCAAGAACCTGCCGATCGGCGAAGGCGGCATGGTGACCACCGACGACGACGATCTCGCCGATTGGGTCCGCCGGGCCAGACTGCACGGGATGTCGGCGGACGCCTGGCGACGCCACCTTCCCGGCGGCAGCTGGCAGTACACGGTCGACGACGCCGGTCTCAAGGCCAACATGACCGACCTTCAGGCGACGATCGGGCGCGCACAGCTGCGCCACCTCAGCGAATGGCAGCAACGGCGCGAGGTTCTGGCCGCCCGCTACACGGCCCGGCTGCGGGCCGTGCCGGGTCTGGTGCTGCCGTCGACTCCTGCCGACGGCGAAGGCCGCCACGCCTGGCACCTCTACGCGGTCCGGGTCCTGGACGGCTACGGGCTGCACCGGGACGAACTGCTGGAACGGCTGTCCCAGCTGGGCATCGGCGCGTCCGTGCACTTCATCCCGCTGCACCAGCTCTGGTATTTCCGGCGCACCGCGCTGCGCCCGCCGAGCGGGCTGCCCGGAGCCGACGAACTCTTCCCACAACTGCTCTCGCTCCCGCTGCACCCCGGGCTCACCGAGGCCCAGGTCGACCGGGTCTGCGACGCGCTCGCGGGGCTCTCCCGAGGCGCGGAGGCCGGTGCCGCAGCGGCACCGCGAATGGAGGCGGACTCCTCATGACCACCTACCCGGCCACGCCCGCACAGCCTGCACAGCCTGCACGGCCCGTGCCGAAGCCGAAGCCGCGGCCTCAGCCGTGCGTCGGTCTGCGCACGCTCATCGTCGGAGCCGGCGAGGCCGGCTGGGCCCTCGCCCGCGACCTGCTGCGCGTGCCGGAATTCGGGCTGGCCCCGATCGGCTTCCTCGACGACGACCCGTCCAAGTCCGGCAACAGCATGCTGCCACTGCTGGGCGAACTGGCACAGACCGAATCGGTGGTCTCCGCCCGCGGGGTCGAGGCGGTGGTCGTGGCGATCCCCGACCTGTCCGCCGAACGCTTCCGGCAGGTCGCAGCCGCCGGTGCGGCGGCGGGGGCCAGCGTCCGCTACCTGCCGTCGTTCATCGCGGCATTGCGCCGTGAGGTGGTCGGCGGCGACCTGCGCGCGCTGGACGTCAACCGACTGATCGGGCGCCAGGAGGTGCACGTGGTCAGCGCGGAGGCCCGGCGGACCATCGCCGGACGACGGGTCCTGGTGACCGGCGCCGGCGGGTCGATCGGCAGCGAGCTGTGCCGTCAGGTCTACGGCTTCGGTCCGAGTCGACTGTTCCTGCTCGACCACGACGAGTCCAACCTTCACCGCCTGCAATTGGAGCTGTACGGCTCCGCCGTGAACGACGACGACGTCGTGATCTCCGACATCCGCGACCGGGCCCGACTCGAACAGGTTTTCCGGGACCTGCGGCCCGAGGTGGTCTTCCACGCGGCGGCCCACAAACACCTCCCCATGCTGGAGCACCACCCCTGCGAGGGAGTGAAGTCCAACGTCCTCGGTACCGACCAGCTGGCCCAAGTCGCCATGAAGACCGGCGTCAAGAAGTTCATCCTCATCTCCACGGACAAGGCAGCCGACCCCATCTCGATCCTCGGGGCGACCAAGCGGCTGGCCGAAGTGATCGTGCAGGCACCGCACTCGGCGCCGACGGTCTTCGCCGCCGTCCGCTTCGGCAATGTGCTGGGCAGCCGGGGCTCACTGCTCGACGTGCTGGCGCAGCAGCTGAGGTCCGGGGAGCCGGTGACCGTCACCCACCCGGACATGACACGGTTCTTCATGACCATCGAGGAGGCCGCCGGGCTGGTGCTGGAGGCCTCCCGGATGGCCACCGGCGGGGAGGTCTTCGTCCTGGACATGGGCAAGCCGGTGCGGATCCTGGATCTGGTCCGTGCCTTCGCCGAGCAGATGAACGTGGAGCAGCCGGCCATCCGGTTCACCGGTCTTCGGCCGGGCGAGAAGCTGAACGAGTCGCTCTTCTCCGAGCGGGAGCAGCGCCGACCCACGCCGCACTCCAGGATCCACGCTGCCACCCATGGCGACCGGCACAGCATGTCCTATGTGCCGCTCGGCCTCCCCGGCCTGTACGCCGCAGCAGAGCGCAACGACGCACGCGAGGTGCGCAGCAGGCTCGCCCGGCTGCTGCCGGGCTTCCCCGCCCAGGCCCCGGGCCTGAGCCCGAAATCCACGACCACCGCCCCGCCCCTGGTGCCGACGGCCCCGTACCCGGACGACTTCTGATGTTCCGCCACCGCACCCAGCACCGCCGCCGACGCATCTTCCTGTCCCTGCTCGCCGCGCTGGTCGGCCTGCTCGTACTGGGCGCGGGCGGCCTGTGGTGGGGCACCAACCACTACGCCGGCCAAGTGCCGCGCATCGCGGGCGCCCTGCCGACCCTCCCTGCCTCACAGCGCCCGGCAAAGCCGCCCGGGGAGACGAAGTCCATGACCTTCCTCCTGGTCGGGCTGGACTCACGGTCGGATCTGCCGACCACCGGCAAAGCGGCCAAGGCGCGGCTCTGGGTGTACGGGGCGCAGCGCACCGACACCATCATGCTGCTGCACCTGACCACTGACATGAAGAACACCTATGTGGTCTCGATACCACGCGACACCTGGGTGGCGATCCCCGGCCACGGCTCGGCGAAGATCAACGCGGCATTCTCCTGGGGCGGCCCGCCGCTGCTCATCGAGACCGTGGAGAAGTTCACCGGCATCAGGATCGACCACTTCGGCGCAATCGACTGGAGCGGCTTCCGGTCGCTCACCGACGCCGTCGGCGGGGTCACGATCACCATCCCGAACAACTCCTACGACCCCGAGCTGAACCACCACTGGACGACCGGCACTTACACGATGAACGGCGCCACAGCTCTCGCCTACGTACGGCAGCGCTACGGCCTGCCCAACGGCGACCTGGACCGGATCGCACGGCAGCAGAACTTCCTGCGGGCACTCATGGCCAAAACGTCGGGCCGGATCTCCCTGACCAATCCGCTCGGGCTCGGCAGGATACTGGACGCAGTGAGCAAGGCGGTCAGTGTCGACGACCAGCTGTCCAACAGCGCACTGCGTGATCTCGCCCTGGGCCTGAACGACCTGGGCTCCGGCAACGTGACCTACCTGAGCGCGCCGCTCGGGCGGTTCGTGACCGTCGACGGACAGGACGCGCTGACGCTGAACCCGAACAGCACGCCCGCGCTCTGGAAGGCCGTCAGCACCGATCAGCTGCCGGCCTGGACCAAGCGGTACGGAACCGGCACCCTGCTGCCGGCCACCGTCCGCTGACACCTCCGTCCGCCGGACCGGGGTCGGTCCGCTAACCGGCCCGCAACTCCACGCGCAGGCGGTTCGCCAGGGCGACAGCCTCCAACCGGGAGTGGACTCCGAGCTTGTCCAGGACGCTCTGCACATGGGTGCGCGCGGTGTTCGTGGTCATTCCCAGCGCGTGGGCGATCTCGACCGTGCCGTCGCCCTCGGTGAGCCGCCGCAGTACCTCCAGCTCCCGGGGGGTGAGCCAGCGGAACGGCTCACTCGGGCCGTCGCGCCGACTACGCGCATGGCGAATGGTCTCCAGGGCCAGCGCCGGCTCGATGAACAACTCCCCCGCCAGTACCCGTCCGAGAGCCTTGTCCAGTTCGTCGATCCCCTGGTCCTTGCTCAGATAGCCGACCGATCCGGCCTCCATGGCCGCAGTCACCAGCATGGGATCCGGATCGCGGGACAGCGCGAGGACTCCGACCTCCGGCGCGTACCTGTGCATCAGCGCGATGACGTCCACGGCCCGCCCGTCCAGCAGGTACAGGTCGAGGACGCACACGTCCGGCCGGTGGTGGAGGACCGCCCGGAGCAACTCGGCGCGGGTGGTGGCGGTGGCCCTGACCCGGTAACCGCAGTCGACCAGGGCCAGCGCCAGCGCGTCCACGAACAGACGATTGGCCTCAGCGACGATCAACTCCGGTGCACCGGATCGAGTTTTCACGACAGAACCTCCCACCGGTCACTGCGTCACTGCGGTCCATCCAGCGAAGCAGAACAGTCCCCGCTCGGCGACCAGTGGCGGCCGTACGGGCCTCGTGGCAGTGTCGGAACCATGTCGGGAACAGTCCAGATCCTGGTGGTCGACCGGCGCCGCACCGTGGCCGAGGTACTCGCAAGGGGCCTGCAGCAGAGCGGGATGGCCAGCGAGTCGGTCACCGGCCTCTCGGAGGCGCGCAGACTCGTCACGGCCGGCCGGGGCCACGTGGTCGTCACGGACATCGGGCTGCTCACCGCCGAAAGCCGTCCCCCGGTGGGCCTTCCCTGGGTACGGGAGCTCGGGGTCCCCGTCATCGTGCTCAGCGAAGGCAGCCGGAGCGACGACCTGGCCTGCGTCGCCGTGCGGGCCGGCGTCAGGGGATGGGTGCCCAAGAACAGCCCGCTCCAGCACCTGCTCACCGTGATCGGAGGCGTGCTGCGGGGCGAGACCTGGATCCCGCCGCCTCTTCTCACCCAGGTGCTCGCCGAGTTGATGACCCTGCGTGAGGACCAGGAGCAGGGCGCAGAGCTGCTGGCGACCCTGACCGATCGCGAGCGCGAGGTCCTGGGCCTGCTCTGCGCCGGGCTCAGCCGCCCTGAGATCGGACGGCGCCTGTTCCTCTCCACCAACACGGTGCGTACACATGTCCAGAACTTGATGATCAAACTCGATGTGCACTCGTCGGTGGCCGCCGTGGCTCTGGCCAACCGCGTGGTCGGAGCCTTCCCGGATCAGGAGGTGCCCGACACGGACAGCCGCAGGGCATGAGGCGTACCTCGGCGGTGGCAGCTCATTCACCAGCCTCTGGGGCGCTCCTCCGCAGCCGAGGAGTCAACTGTTCCCGCCCGCAGGAGCTGGCGCCCCAGGTCCAACAGGGCGCGCCCCGCCGCGAAGTCGTCCCCGATCTCCGGGTTCGGCGCATCGTGTGGGTCGCGTTGGGCCACCGTACCCGTCCGGCTGGTGTCGGTGATAGACGTCGAGGATCCCGGGCGTCATCGTTTCGGACATGACCCCCACGAGCCATTCCGTCCCTCACCTGTATCCGATCGGCTTCGAGAACGGCGACGTGCGCGCTGTCCTGCTGGTCGAACAGGTAGAGGTGTTCCAGGAGCTACGGACCGCGCAGAGCAGTTTTCCCGGTCTGCTGCCCCATTCCTACCTGAGGCTCACGCCCGAGGGGCGTATCCAGGAGATGCGGGTTCTCGGGATGCCACTTCTGGAGCGCCAACACCAGCTGGACCCGTCCGTGCGGGCCGCACTGTTCCACCATCGGGTGCTGTACGCCATGTTGACCGACCAGACGATGCCGGACGAGTTCTCCTCAGGGAACAGCCACCCTGCCGAGTGGCTGGACGCACTCCCGATGGAGCAGAAGACGATCGGTGAGATCCCGGTGGAGATCGTCGGCATCATCTAATGCCGCGTCCGATGGTTTCCGGCGGTTTGCACCGTCCTTTTCCTCCTCCAGCGAGAAGTCGGGCCGTGCGCCCGTGGGCAGCGCTCGCCCGAATGACAGTCTGGAGCTGCGGAAACGGACTGGGGCGAATGATGACCCGACCGTCAATCACTGACCTCTTGCCGTGGAGTTCCGGCGTTCTGCAGCGAATCGGAGCGCGGGGACCGAGGCGATCGATGAAGTTGGCCTCAACTCCGGCCGATAGATGGGGAATTTGAACGAGCGGAACAGCCTCGGGGGCCCGGCACGGTGAACCTGCGCGCCAAATGGCCTACGCGCGGCGTCGACACCGGGGTGCGGGGAGAATCCTGGTGCTCGGCGAGGCAACTCTGTCGGGGCGGTGGCCGATGCAACGGCTGCCGCGAGGACGGCAGGCCGAGTCCAGCACTGCGCAGGAGGGCCGGCGGCACGAGGGTATCTGCCGCTGACCTGACTCCCGTTCCCTGCCAACCCGGAAGGCATCTTCATGCGTCACCCTGTGTCCCGTCTCACCCGCCTGCTGGTGGTCACCGTGGTGTCCGCCACGCTCGGCGTGCCCGCCAGCGCCACCGCCGCCACCAGCGCGGCCGGATCGCCGGCACCACCGAGCCATCACCATGGCAGGCTGCCTCTTCCGGCGCTGACGATCTGCGAATTCCTCAAGGTACACAAGCACGGCCACCCCTGTTCCTGCCCGACTCCCAAGCGCACACTGCCGCCAGGCATGTGCCCGGTGAAGCCGACGGGCCAGGTCGCGACGCTGCCGCTGAGGCACAAGCCGTCGAAGCGCCAATACTCGTCGATCACCGAGTACGCGACGCCCACCAGCGGGTCTGCTCCCTCCGGCATCACCGCCGGCCCGGACGGCGCCACGTGGTTCACCGAGAACAACATCGACCAGGTCGGCAGGGTGGCCACGGACGGCTCCATGACCGAGTACGCGCTGCCCACCAGCGGTGCCAATCCAGCGGACATCACGGTCGGCTCGGACGGCAACCTGTGGGCCGTCGAGCACGGCACCGACAAGATCGCCAAGATCACTACCTCTGGGTCGGTCACCGAGTACGCGCTGCCCACCTCGGGCGCCCACCCCTGGGGGATCGCGGCCGGCTCGGACGGCAACCTGTGGTTCACCGAGACCGACGGCAACGCGATCGGCAAGATCACCACCTCCGGTACGGTCACCGAGTACGCGCTGCCCACCTCGGGCGCCTTCCCCTTGACCATTGCCCCGGGCCCCGACGGTGCCCTGTGGTTCACCGAGCCGTTCGCCGGGGCCATCGGACGGATCGACACCGACGGCACGATCACCGAAACCGCCGCTCCCACCGGAAGCAGCGGACTGTCGGTGCCGATCGGCATCACCACCGGTCCTGACGGCAACCTGTGGTTCACCGACGAGGGCACCGATCAGGTCGACTCGATGACCCCCCTTGCGGACACGTTCAGCCAGTACCCCGCCGGGGACGACGAGACCGGGCTGTGGGGCATCACCACGGGCCCGGACGGCAACCTGTGGTTCGCAGGACTGAACAGCAACTCGGTCGGCGACGTCACCGTCGACGGCACGGTCACCATGACCTCCCTGCCGGACACCTACAACGCTCCGACGGAGTTCGCCGTCGGCCCCGACGGGAACCTGTGGCTCACCGAGTACGCCACGGACCAGGTCGCGAAGTTGGTGACGTCCTAGCCGTGCCCCAGCTGGACTTCTCGACGTCAAGAGCCGCCAGCGATGCGGGATGAACGTGTGAGTGGTCCTTGTGACGACTGCGAGCCCCGGCCGCCGGCTCATGGCCGGGGCCCGCAGTGCTCGCTGTGGGACGCAGCTGCCCTGGCCAGTGTGTTCGTTGGCCCACCTCGAAGCCTGCGCTCGCGGGCGCGTGAAATCGCCGTCGTGGCACCGGGCTTCACCTCGTGTGACGACGGCGATCCAGGCGGATTTCCTTCAACTCAGGGCAAGGGGTGGGCAATTTCAATGAGCCTCTCCATGGCGATACCCGGCCCAGTGAATATGTGCGTCAAACAGCCTATGCCCGGTGTTGCCGAGAGTGCGTGCGGAGAACCCTGGTCTTGGGCGAAGGGGTAACCCTCGGAACCTGCCGGAGCTTCTGTCCTACCGGAGATCACCTGGATGTCTGGTCCAGCGCACCGAACTCCGCACAGGGCGGCCCGACCCCGGGCGTGACAGTTCGCCTAGGAGTTCCAGAACACCTGACCCGCGGAGTACACGACCGGAAACTTTCTGTGCGTGCACGGATAATCGTGTGGGTCGCCACTGAGGTCTGGATCGTTTCCGTTCCAGACCTGGACGACAAGGAGAGCCCCATGCGTGTCCGATATTCCCTGGCCGTTGGAGCCGCGATGGTTGTCGCTGTCGCCGGAGTGGCCCGCGCCGCGCCCGGCGACACGACTGTCACGTTCTCCGTCTCGGGTGGCTCGTTGGGGATCTCCGTTCCGAGCTCGGCGGGCATGGGCAGCGGGCTGCCCGGAAACACCGTCAGCGGACAGCTGGGCGGTGTCACGGTCACCGACTCCCGTGCCCTGCTCACGGCGGCCTGGACCGCGTCGGTAATCTCCACCAGCTTCAAGACCGGCAGCGGCACGACCGCGGAGACGATCCCCGCCAGCGCGGTCTCCTACTGGTCGGGAACCGCGACCGCCACGAGCGGCCTGGGCACCTTCACGCCCGGCCAGGCCACAGCAGGCCAGGCACAGAGCGTCGACAGCAGTCGCACCGCATACAGCCTCGCCGCAGGTACCGGCAACAACTCCGCAACGTGGAATCCCACCCTCGTCATCGCGATCCCCGCAGGCGCGGTGAACGGCGCCTACACCGGGACGGTGACACATTCGATCGCATAGCCCGACCCGCCTGCTGTGCACGACCGCAGGGGTGCTCGCGCTGGTCTTCGGCGCGAGCACCCCTGCGGCCGGCGCACAGGGCGAGACGCCGCCCTCCGCCGGCGAGGGCCGCATCGGCCTCAAGCTGCTCGACGCGCCGCTGGATCGTGAAGCCGACCCGCGCGCGCACATGTACATCGTGGACCACCTCGCGCCAGGCAGCGTCATCCACCGCCGGGTGCAGGTGACGAATACCTCCGACGTCGACCAGCGCGTCGACCTGTACCCGGGATCCGCCGCGGTCAACGACGGCACGTTCACCTTCGATGCCGACCGCACCCCGAACGAGCTCACGGCCTGGGTCTCGGTGGACGACTGCGTCTCGGACGCGAATGTGTCCAGCAGGGCGACGGACTGCGGCACGCAGCAGTCGGAAGGGGCCACCCGCCCGTCCACCTCGCCGTCCACCTCGCCGTCCGCAGGGCCGGCCGACACCGTGCGCGACATCCCGGCGCACGGTACGGCCGTGGTCCGGGTCACCGTCCGGGTGCCGCCGAACGCGTCCGCCGGCGAGCAGTACGCAGTCCTGTGGGCACAGGTCTCCGGCCCGACCAGCCCGGCTGCGAACGTCCGCTTGGTCAACCGGGTGGGAGTGCGGATCTATCTCGATGTCGGCCCTGGAGGCGAGCCGCCGTCCGACTTCCGGATCGAGGAGTTGACGCCTGCCCGCGCGCCCGACGGCACCCCGAATGTGGTGGCCAAGGTCCACAACACCGGCAGGCGTGCCCTGGACCTGACCGGGTCCATGTCGCTGACCGACGGGCCGGGATCGCTCAGCGCCGGGCCCTTCACGGCGGACCTCGGCACCACACTCGGCATCGGCGACACCGAGCCGGTAACCGTTCCCCTGGACCGGCGGCTTCCCAACGGCCCCTGGAAGGTCAGCCTCACCCTGGCCAGCGGTCTGATCCACCACAGTGTCACGGCAACCATCACCTTCCCCAGCGGCTCGCGGATCGGCGCACCGGTCACACCGAATGCGCCGGACTCCGTTTCGCTGGTGACGGGCCTCACCGCGGGCGTGGCAGCGGTCGTCCTCCTGGCCGCCTGCGGCTACGGGATGATTCGCCGCAGCCGGGTCGGCTGAACCCGACTCGGGCCCGCAAAGGCTTCGCCGGTGGGGGGATCACGCGATCAGGCGACGGAGTGGGTGATGGTGCCCGTGTAGGTCCCGACCACCGCGGAGGCGGGGATCGTGATCACTACCGTGGGAGTCCAGCCGGTGGAGTTGTTTCCGTTGCCGGTGGAGGTGACGGCGGTTCTCGAACTGCTGAGAGCCTGCTCGGTCGAGGCGTCGCTCTGGCCCGGCGTCGCCGTCACGGTCCCGTTCGTGTTCGTCACAGGCCCGGACCAGTAGAAGACGTTCGCGGTGGTGACCGTCTCGGCGGCCGTGCCGCCGCCGGTGGTGAAGTTCGAGGCGGTCGCCGTCGCGGTCCACGTGCTGGTGGTCAGCCCTCGCTGGTCCGAGACGACCACCGAGCCGAGGGCCGCGCTGACGGTGCCCTTGGGTGCCGCGCTGCCCAGGACCGCGCTTGCCGGCAGGCTGATCGACAGCGTGCCCGTGGTCGGAATGACGCTGAGCTGGGAGCTGTTGCCGCCGCTGGTCTCGACGGTGTCCACGACCGCTCGGGTGAAGCTGGCCTTGCCTCCGGACCCGGCCGCCAGCTTTCCCGAGGCGGTGTAGACCGCGCCCCCGCCGGTGAGCGACGAGCCGTTTCCCGAGACCGTGACCGCCGCGGTGTTGTTGCGGTCGGCGATGAACGTCAGCCCGGTGAACGCCCCTGCGGTCGCTGCGCTGAGGGTGGACTTACCTCCGCTCTGGTCGAGAAAGAACGCGCCGCTGATGGATGTCGCGCAGGCCGTCGGGTAGGTCGGGCAGGCGAGATAGATCGTCACCCCGGAGCCGGCCAGCTTTCCACCGGAGATCGTCATGCCTGTGGTGACGACGTACGTGCCGGGGTTGAGCGTGAGCGTGCCGGACAGGGACGAAATGCTGGTGTACACCCCCGGATTGATCGTCTGGCTCCCGGAGGTATGGCTGATACTGGGGAACGGCGGGCTCGGTGTCGTAGGACAGGCCGACGCGGCCGGGCACTGGGCCAGGGCGGCATACGGGTCGGTGCCGGCGGGCTGGCTGGTCGGAGCCGGGCTGTAGGCGCCGCCGCTCGACGTGGCGAAGCCGGCCGGCGCCGCCGGGCCGCCGATGGTGCCCCCGGTCGCGGTGACCGTGGTGGTGCCGCTGACGAGTGCGGCCTGACTGTTCGTCGAGTTGACCAGGATGTTGCCGGTGACCTGAAGGCTGCCGGGGTGGACGTACAGAGCGTCCGCGGCACTCGGGTCCAGGACGCACAGGCTCGCCGCACACGCGGTCGCGGCCCGGGCGGTGCCGGACGGACCGACAACGACCCAGGTCAGCACGGACACCAGCGCAAGGACCACGGCACAGACCTCGCGTGACAGGTGGCACCGTCGGCGCCCGGTCGACCCCCGACTGCGTCGGCCACCGCCCGCCCGCGCGATGCCTGAGATTCCAACGGCGAGCCTCGCGGTCACGTCCACCATCCGCAGTATGAATCAGAACCGTATCAAATAGCCCATACTGGATAGGCATTGCCGCGCGAGGTGACGCCAGTGACCCGGTTCATACGTCCGCCTCCGAGCCTGTCCGGTATCCCCCAGTGCTGCGTCAGGCGCTCCGGACCGGCGCACAGTCGAGGCAGAGGCACTCTTGGCCGCTGCCCGATCCCGGACTGAGGCCTGGTCCACAACCTTCCGGGCCGTCATCGCGGAACCAGAAATGAACGGCGGGGTCCTGGTCGAGTTGATAGGTGGTCATCTTTTCCACGCACATCACGTAGGCGATGCGCAGCCATTCCTCGTGGGCCTGTTCGAGACCGCGAATGACGGCCTGATCCTGCGGGGTGCCGCTGGACCAGGAGCGTAGGCGCTCGTGAATCCGGGCCACTTCGACGGCCCTGGCAACTTGCTCCCGCGTCATTCCAACCGCCTTGCGACGCGTCGCTTCGTGGACTGAGATACAGGTTTCCATGTCAGTTCAATTTCCCGAATTTCTACGACCCAAGACGCGGAGCTTCTGCAGGGCGACGCGCAGCGACAATGCAGGCCTGCCGGCAGCTGGATTACGGGGCGGCCGCATACACGGGTTTGCCAGCCTTGCAATCGCGGCCGACACACCAACGGCGACGAGCAAGGTGCCGTACGGTGAAGTCCTCCCGGCCAGCAGGTCGGAGACCGTCATGGCCGTGCTCCGACGCCACATGCCATCCCTGGACCCAGTAGTCGAAAAATCATAATAGCGGCCATTTCAGCTAGGGCTTTCTCTCTGCATTGGACTCCGGATTTTGGCCGAGCGCCACAATTCGACCGGAAGCTTAGCATGCTCTCCGGCACTGATTGTGCTCCTCAAAAACCACTCTCCGGTGCTCTGCGGTGATGAATTTCACCGAGCGCTCCGGACGTCGAAATACAGAATGACACCCGCCTGTCACATATTCCGAGAGGGCGGAACAATGGCGGGCCCAATCGCAGGTGGGGAATTTCGCGATCGCCGATGCGCGCGGGCGGGGCGACATCGGGATGTCCGAAAAATCATCACACTGGAGACATGGCCCTTGCTGTGACTCCATCCCGCCGTCTGCGCGTAGCACTCGTGCACAGCTTCTACGGCTCTGCCAGCCCCAGCGGGGAGAACCAGGCAGTCCTCGACAGTGTGCGTGCCCTGCGACGGGCAGGACACATCGTGTCCATGGTGGAGGCGCACACGGACGGCCAGCAGGACCGGCTCCTGTATACCGCGCGCACCGGCCTCAGCGTGGCCACCGGCCGGGGGCGCTCCCCTGCCGCGGTGCTGCGGCGTCTTCGTCCGGACGTCGTCCATGTCCACAACCTCTTCCCCAACTTCGGCCGTTCCTGGGCGAGTTCGTGGGACGGCCCGCTCGTGGCCACAGTGCACAACTACCGACCCCTGTGTGCCGCCGCCACGCTCTACCGCGAGGGCGCGGTGTGCACCCGTTGCCCGGACGGCGATCGCTGGGCCGGAGTGCGGCACAGCTGCTACCGGGGCTCGAGTCTCGCCACGCTGCCGCTCGCCCTGGCCGGCCGGCAAGGAGCGGCCGCGGACCCGCTGCTGCGGCGCGCCGACCGGGTGGTCGTACTCTCCCACCAGAGCAGAGAGCTGTACGCCCGCGCGGGACTGCCTGCTGACCGGCTGGCACTGGTGCCCAACTTCGTCTCCTCCCCCGGCGCGTGCGATCACACCGCGGAGGATCGCACCAGATGGGTCTACGTAGGGCGGCTCAGTCCGGAGAAGGGCATCCTGGAACTCCTGAGCAACTGGCCACGGAGCGAACCGCTCGATGTGGTCGGCGAAGGCGACCTCCTGCAGGCGTGCCGGCAAGCCGCTCCGTCCTCGGTGCGCTTCCTGGGCGCACTCGAACGACACGAGGTACGCCGGAGACTGCCCTCCTGGGCGGGCCTGGTCTTTCCGAGTCGTTGTTTCGAAGGAGCCCCGCTGGTCTACCCGGAGGCGCTCGCCGCCGGCCTTCCGGTCCTCGCGTGGCCCGGCTCCTCGGTCAGCCAGGCCGTCCGGGAGCACGGAACCGGCCTGGTGATGCGGCCGGACGCGCAGCTCGCGTCCGCTCTCGCCGAGGCACGACTCGCCGTGGCCACGCTGCGTCAGCGCTGCCGTGAGGTGTATGAAGCCGAGTACAGCGAGCCGCGATGGCTTCACCGCATGCTGCGTCTCTATCAGGACGCGGCCGAGCACTGGGCCAGGCGGAGGCACACGGGGACCGGCGCATGAGCTCGACCCGACTGCGCCGCGTGCTCATCGTCCAGCCGTATGTCCCGCAGTACCGGGTGCCCTTCTTCCAGAGCCTTGCTGCCGCCTTGGCCGATCACAACGTCGAGCCCACTGTGGTGCACGGTGGCCCCACCGGCGAATGGGCCCCACGAGGCGACGCCGCGGCACTCGACGGGGCTGTACAGCTACGGCAGCGCCTGTTCCGTCTTGGTTCCCGTACGGTCGTCTGGCGTGACCTGGGGGCGCTCGCGTCCCGCGCCGACGTCGTGGTGCTGGAGCAGGCTCTGCACAACCTCGACTCCTATCCGCTGCTCCTCAGCTCCCGGTCCACACCCGCCGTCGCGCTGTGGGGACACGGCCGAACCTTTGACAGAACCACGGGGGCACTGACGCGTGCAGTCAAACGCGGCCTGACTCGCCGGGCCGACTGGTTCTTCGCCTACACCCAGGGCGGTGCCGACCACCTGGCGGCCGATGGGTTCCCAACCAGCCGTATCACCGTCGTGAACAACGCCACCGATACCGGCTCTCTCCAGGCGGCCCGGGAAAGGGTCACCTCCGAACAGAGGGAGAGGTTCGCCGCAGACCACGGCCTGGTCCCCGAGCGGACCGTGCTGTACCTGGGCAGGCTCGACGCCCCGAAGAGGATCCCCTTCCTGATGCAGGCGGTGCAGCACGCGGCCCGGCTGCTTCCCGGTTTCACCCTGCTGGTCGCAGGAGACGGTCCGCACCGGCCCATGGTCGAGTCAGCGGCCGCGCGATACAAGAACATCGTCTATCTCGGACCGGTCTTCGGAGAGCAGCGAGCGCTGCTGGGCTCCGTGTCGCGCCTGATGCTGATGCCCGGACTTGTCGGTCTGTGCGCTGTCGACTCCTTCGCGCTGCGCACACCGCTGGTGACCACCCGCTGGCCCCTCCACAGCCCCGAGTTCGAGTACCTGCGGCACGGGCACAACTCCCTGATCATCGACGGCGGGGCGAAGAGGTACGCGGAAGGAGTCGTGGCTGCGCTCTCCAGTCCGGACCTGCTGGAGCGGCTGCGCCAGGGCTGTGCGGCTGACGCGGGTCGCTACACGATTCAGCACATGAGCGGCCAATTCGCTGAAGGGATCCTGCGGATCTGTGCGTGATGCCCCTCACCGGGATCGGGGACACCACCCGACCGGCTCGGCCTGGGACGGCGGAGCCGGTCGGGTGGTGTCGAGTGCGTGCCGGGTGTCCGCTATCGCTTGGCGTGCGCGGACGCCGGCGGCCGCACCCCGGTACCGGTGAGGAGTTCGTTCTGGGGTCCTCGGCCGTCGTCCGAGGAGATCTGGTAGGTGCCGGTGGCTGTGCCGGCGCGCTCGGGCCGGAAGGTGACGGACTGGTGGACGACGTCGCCGGGGGCCAGGACCTGGCCTTCACTGATGGGGTTGCTGGTGATGAAGGGTCCGGCGGGCGGGGCGGCCTTGCTGATCGTCAGCGGGACGTTGCCCTGGTTGGCGATGTCGAAGGTCTTGGTGAGGGACTTTCCGACCGGGACCTTTCCGAAGTCGGTATGGGTGGGAGTGATCGTCAACCGTCCTTGACCGGAGACAGCGTTGCCGGTCAGCGGTACCGTCGCGGAGCCGTCGGCTCCGGAGATGGTCAGCGAGGAGCTGTTGTTCCCAGCGCTTGTGGGCGCGTACGTCACCTGGACGGTGAACGAGTGGCCCGGAGCCAGGGTGGTGCCGACGGCCGGTAGGCCGGCCACGCTGAACGGCGGGCACGGGAGAGTTGTTCCCGAGACCGTCTCAGGGGTCGTGCCGGTGTTGGTGATGGTGGTTCCCAGGGTCTGGGAGCCGCCCGTCGTCAGGGTGCCGAAGGCGAGCGACGGCGGTGATGCGGAGAATCCTGGCCGTGTGCCGTTGCCGGAGAGATCCACGCCGACGGGGCCGAGGTTGGTGTGGAAGGTCACCGCCCCCGCGGTCCTGCCCGGCGCCGTCGGAGCGAATGACAACGGCACCGACAGCCTCTGACCGGTGCTCAGCGTCCTGGGCAGGCTGCCGGCGGGCAGGGTGGCAGCGAACGGCGCGCCTTGCGGCACGCCGGCCGAGGTGATTGTGACCGGCCGGGTCGCGGTCACGGTCACGGTGGCGTTCTTCACGGCACCGACTGACACGTCGCCGAACCCGACCGGGTTGCTCAGCAAGGCGGGTTGAGAAGGTCGGCCGAAGGCGAGCAGGTGGCCGTCGCGGGTTCCGACGTAGACCCGGCCGCCGTCGGTGGCCGGTACCGCGAACTTGGAGGCCGTACCGATCGGGGCCGAGAAGCGCAGCCGCATGGTGCCGTTGACGGGCACCGCGTCGTAGGCGCGCAGTTGCGCCCCGCTTCCGTTGGACCCGCTGGCGTACTCCGACCACACCAGGGCGGATCCCGAGGTGGTTCCCGTTGAGGTGACCACCGGTGAACCGGAGGTGTAGCCGAACGACTCCCTGCTGGTCGCCGCACTGCTGAGAGTCGGCCGGCCGTCGCCGGTGGTGCCGTACTTGAACGCTCGCAGGGGGCCGCGACTGCCCACCATGTAGACGTAGCCGCCGTCTCCGCCCCAGACACCGGGGTGTCCCCACACGCCGCTGAAGGGGCCGAACGTGCCGAGCACCTTGTCCGAGCCGTGGGGCCCCTGACCGCGGCCGCCGAGATCGTCCCGATCCAGGAGGAAGACTCTGCCGTCCTTCCCGACTTCGACCATCAGATGCGGGTGAGCGGCGTTGCCGAAGGCGGCGGAAGGCAGGCCCACCGGGCCTCCGGAGCCGAGGTCGGTGTCGCGCTTGTCGAGGGCTTCCGCGTTGGAGGGGCTGAAGAAGTCCCGCGCGGCGAGGGTGCCGTTGCGGGTCACCTCCAACCGGACCACCGATTCTGCGAGTTCGCCCGGCGGGCGCGAGCCCGGGCCCGGCGAGGGTGAGGCACCGTTGCCTGTGGACAGGAAGATCCTGCCGGGCCCGTCGGACAGCAGGCCCCCGCCGCTCATCCAGACGCCGGCTTCGCCATTGCCGGAGGACTTCTCCGTGGACCACAGCGTGAGCCCGCGGGTCGAGGTGTTGATCCCCATCACGTAACCCACATAGGGACCGTGATCACAGTTGGAGGCGAAGCCGGCGTAGATCGAGCCGCCCATCAGGAGCAGTCCGGGTCGCTGCATGGCAGTGAGCGAATTGAACGCGTGTTGGGGGTCGTTGACGGGGGCTCCGTGCACCTGGACCGGCCAGCCTCTGCGCTCACCTCCGGTGGCGGCGTCGATCGCGTGGACGTACCAGTGGGGGTGGTTCGCGTTGGGGCCGTCGTTCTTCTTGGCGATGAGGTAGACGATGCCGCTGGCTGCATCGTAGACGGGTGTCGAGGTCACCCCGATGTTGGGTACCAGGTCGCCGCATCCGCTGACGGAGGCGGGCCAGGGACGGCCCAGCGACCGGGACCAGGTGACCTTTCCACTGGTGGCGTTGATGCCTAGTGCGTTGTTGTTCTCGGTGGCGACGACGACCGTCGACCCTGCGATCACCGGTTGCGCGTACACCGATCCGTCGACCTTCGTCGAGAACAGTCGGTGGAAGTCCGCGCTGGACACCTGCGCCGGAGTGAGCCCCGGTTCATTGGGGTCCCAACCCGTGCGCAGAGGATCGACCGAGATCGTCGACTCGTCGGCGTGGGCTGGTGCGGCGGTGAGCACGGGGGCGGCCAGAGCGGCGGTTCCCAGCACCAGCGAGGCCGCGGCCAGAGCGGCGGTAGAGCGGAATCGCAGCGGGATCGGCCGGCGGCGACCCTCGAAGGAAGGCATGCGAAAGGACTGCATCCACACATCCAGTCAGGTGAGTGAGGGTCAGAAGTTCCTCTTGGAACCGCCATTGTTCAAACTGGGCCGGGAAACACACGCCGATTGAGTGCGACCGCGCTGGCGCTCACTCCAAAGGGATGGCCCAGGAGGACAGTTGCGCCCAATTGGACCGCAACTGTCGGAGTGGCGGCCGGTCGAAATCAGAGATTTTCCCCAGTCGGTCGCCCAGAAATGATGGAGGAGGAATGGAAAACGCTTAGCCATTTTGGGTGTGACTCACCAGTGGGGGGTTATCCGGCGTAGAGTCCTGAGACAATCATCTGCAAGCCGGACGCCAACCTGCCGACATCACAACGGGGCGATTTCCTGGCGGGTTCTGCATGCCGACCTGAATGACCTGAGTCAGGGCTTTGGAGCCCGGTGCCGCCACCTGTACACATCGGACGCGCTGCGCGCCCGATGCCGAGAATTGGAGCAACCTCTTCATGACGCAGGAATCCTGTCGCACCCGACGCACTCTGGCCGCGTTGGCGACGATCGTCATCGGCTCCGCTGCACCTCTCGTTGCCATCGCGACACCCGCCTTCGCGGCCCCCACGGGTCCCGTCCTGAGCGTCATGAAGACCCACGACGGGGACTTCACCCGAGGACGCACCGGGATCTACACCATCACCGTGTCCAATGCCGCAGGAGCCAGCCCGACCGATGCCACTCCGGTCACGGTCGCTGATACGCTGCCCACCGGTCTCACCGCCACAGGTCTTGACGGGGGACCCAGTTGGACCTGCTCCCTGGGGACCCTGTCCTGCACCCGCACCGACGTGCTCAACCCCGGGCAGAGCTACGCACCCATCACGCTGACGGTCGATGTGGCGCCGAGCGCTCCGGACGAGGTCACGAACACGGCCACCATCAGCGGAGGAGGCGCTCCGAACGCCTCCGCGTACGACAACACCCGCATCAGCTCCGCGAGCCGCCCCGGCGGTCCGATCATCGTCAATGTCTACGTCGACTCCCGCAACACCAATGCCTTGAGCGGCAGCGTGGTTGCCACGGTGAAGAACCGCATCGAGGCCAACGGCCATCACCCTCGCACGCACAGGGGAGCCCATAGGGTCCACCACCACGGGCCCCAGCACTGACGTCGGGAACTCAGCGTCGCGCGTGGGCCGACCCCACGTGCGAACGCATTCCCCCGCGTTTACGGTGGCTCAAGGAAATCCATCGACAAAGGAAGAGCCCATGGGATCAACATTGATGGTGACGACCGTCGGCGCGCCCGTTGAAGACGACGAAACGCCCGCTGACAACCGCGATCCGCAGGTCGTGCGCGAGTGGTTCACGCCCTCGCTCGACGGCTTCCACACAGCTGCTGAGGTCACCAGCTATTCGGCTCGCCGATAGGTCCATTCCTCGGGAAGAAGGGCGATTGATGCGTACTGCGGCCACTGAGTGGGATCCGGTAGAGTTCACAGCCAGGTTGCGGGCGTGCCGTCAGCGGTATTGGGACACGCACCCGTTCCATGTGCGGATGCATCAGGGAGCCCTGGACAAGGCTGCGGTGCAGGCTTGGGTGGCAAACCGCTGGTACTACCAGAAGAGCCTCCCCGCCAAGAATGCTGCGATCGTTTCGAATTGCCCGATCCCGGAAGTACGGCGTCACTGGCTGCCACGCATCGCCTTCCAGGACGGGGGCACCGGAACCGAGGGCGGCTTGTCGGACTGGCTGATCCTGGCAGAGGCGGTCGGGTTGAGCCGGGAGGAGGTTCTCGACGAGCGGCACGTTCTGCCCGGAGTGCGGTTCGCGGTCGACTCCTACGTGACGTTTGCGCGAACGCGCCCGTGGATCGAGTCGGTGGCGGCATCACTGACCGAGCTGTTCTCTCCGGACCTCATGCGCGAGCGGGTGGCCGTCTTCCGCGAGCACTACCCGTGGATTGCCGCTGAGGGCAGCGCGTACTTCGAGAACCGGATCGAGCAGGTGTCCCTCGACTCCGCCTACACCCTGGACCTGGTGGTCGCGCACTGCGTGGGACGGGAACGGCAGGAGGCTGCGCTGGCCGCCCTGGCCTTCAAATGCGATGTCCTGTGGCACATCCTCGATTCAGTCGAGCATGGGGCGTCGTGCCAGGCGCATGAGCCCCGGTACACCGAGGGATGCATGGCATGAGGGACCTGGCCGTCGCGAACATCGATGTCGTAGGACCGCGATTGTGCCGCGGGGTCCGCCTCGCCTACGACGGGGTTCGCGATGCACACGTGCTGTTGGCTCCGGAGAGCGTGTTGGTACTCAACGAGACTGCCGCAGCGATCGTGGCTCGCTGCGACGGCGCGACTCCGGTCGCGGCCATCGTCGCCGATCTCGGCGCCGCATACCGCGGGGTCCGCGCCGAGGAGGTGAGCGACATGCTCACGTCGCTGGTCAACCGGTACCTCATCGACGAAGGCACTGTGCCGGGGCGACCGGGTGAGTGACACGGCGCAGGAGGTCGGCCCGCCACTGGGGCTGGTCGCAGAACTGACCTACAGGTGCCCTCTGCGCTGTCCCTACTGTTCGAATCCCGTCGAATTCGCAGCCTACCGACCGGAGCTGACCGACGACCAATGGCGAGGCGTCCTGGACCAGGCACATGAACTGGGCGTGCTGCAGGTGCACTTCTCCGGAGGGGAACCGCTGGTCCGGCCCGGACTGGCCGATCTGGTACGGCATGCCGCGGCACTGGGCATGTACACCAATCTCGTCACGAGCGGGGTCCCGCACGGGGCAGGCGCGATGGATGCCCTCGCCGCCGCCGGCCTGGAGCACGTCCAACTCAGTATCCAGGACGCTGACGCGGCACGGTCCGATGCCATCGCAGGGACCACGTCGTTCCACCGCAAACGTGCCGCCGCCCAGGCGGTGCGGCGTCTGGGACTGCCGTTGACGGTCAACGTCGTCCTGCACCGGGCGAATATCGAACACGCCGCAGAGATCGTGGAACTGGCGGTCCGGCTCGGAGCGGACCGGCTGGAACTGGCGAACGCGCAGTACTACGGCTGGGCGCTGCGCAACCGGGCCGCGCTGCTTCCCAGTCGCGAGCAGATCGTCGGGCTCGAGCCCGTGGTGGCTGCGGCCCGGCGACGTCATCCACGCCTTGAGATCCTCTACGTCCTTCCCGACTACTTCGAGGAGACGCCCAAGCCCTGCATGCAGGGATGGGGCAGCCAACAGCTCACGGTCGCACCCAACGGCGACGTCCTCCCGTGCGCCGGGGCAGCGCAGATCCCGGGCCTGGGAATCGAGAACGTCCGCGAGCGTTCACTGGCGGCGATCTGGTATTCCTCCGGGGCGTTCAACCGGTTCCGCGGAACGCACTGGATGCCTCAGCCCTGCGCCGCCTGCCCGCGCAAGGACACCGACTTCGGCGGCTGCCGCTGCCAGGCGTTCCAGCTCACCGGGGACGCGGCAGCCACCGACCCGGTGTGCCGGCTCTCCCCGCACCATGACGCCCTCACCGCCCTGCTGGTCCCCGATGCCGCGCAGGTGGGCGATCAGACGCTACGACCCCGAATCGCCCGCCCCTCCCGCTAGAGACCAGGTGACCGACATGCGCGTACGCATCTTGGGGACGGCCGCCGGCGGCGGCGCCCCCCAGTGGAACTGTGCGTGCAACCCGTGCGCGCGCCTGCGGGGCCTTGGCTCGTCGGCCTGGCGAACCCAGGATTCCATCGCCGTCACCGACGGACACAGCGGCTGGTACCTCATCAATGCCTCGCCCGACCTGCGAACGCAGATCCTCCGCACGGACGAACTCGCCCCCGGCCCCGCGCCCCGGCAGACACCGATCCGCGGGGCGCTGCTCACCGACGCTGAACTCGACCACACCATGGGCCTGGTTGCCCTGCGCGAAGCCACGGCGCTGGACGTGTACGCCACCGCTCCGGTGCTCGATGCCCTGGACACCGGATTCCCGCTGCGCAGACTGCTCCAGCCCTATGAGGGTGCCTGGACCTGGACTGCGACGGCGCCCGGCACGCCGCTGCGCCTCGGTAGCCACCTGTCCGTGACCACAATCGCCCTGGGCACCAAGCGCCCCCGCTATGCGGCAGCTCCACCCGACGATGCGCCTTGGGTGGTCGGCTACCGCGTGGAGGACCAGCGCACCGGAGGCGCCCTGGTCTACGCCCCGTGCCTGGCGGCCTGGACCCCCACCCTGGACGACGCCTGCGTCGGCGCCGACTACCTGATCGTCGACGGCACCTTCTACCACGACGACGAGATGACGCGGGCCACCGGTCGCGGCGCGAGCGCCATCAGCATGGGACACATGCCCATCGCAGGACCCGGCGGCAGCCTGGAACACGCACGTGAGCACGGGGGGATGCGCGTGCTGTACACGCACCTCAACAACACCAACCCCCTGGTGTGCGCCGCGTCCCCGGAGCACGCAGCGATCGAGGCCACCGGTGCGGCGGTCGCCTCCGAAAGAATGATCTTGACGTGTTGATCGGCGGTATGGACGGCGGCTCATCCCCACGCATGCGGGGCGGACTCTGGACCGGGCTGGCAGGACCGTAAGGAGCAGGACTCATCCCCGCGGATGCGGGGTGGAGGTCGGCACGATGTCCAACAAGATCTCGCGAACGGACTCATCCCCACGTGTGCGGGGTGGAGACGCTACCGACACGGTGCGGCGACGCGTTCGGAGGCTCATCCCCGCGAACGCGGGGTGGAGTGCGTCTCTGCTGTCGGAACCTGCTGGTTCGAGGACTCATCCCTGTGCGTACAGGGTGGAGTTGCCAAGGTTGCCGGGCCGGCATGGCTGCTGGACTCATCCCCGTGCGTACAGGGCGGAGACTGGTCGGTCGGCACGGCCGTCTGCGGGGCCGGCCTGGGTGAGGTGCGCGAGGGCCAGGAGTCCGCAGCCGTACGCCTTGCCCGGGCCGATCCCGACGGCGGCCAGGGTGCGGAGTTCGTCGGGGTCACGGATGGTCAGGACTCCGCTGTAGCAGACCTGGTTGTGGGTGATCGTTCGCGGGCCGTGCCTGTTCTCGAGCTCGTAGACGTCGTCGCGCGAGGTGCTCTGCCACCCGGACCGCTTGCCGTGCGGTAGTACGACGAGCGTGTCGATGGCGCAGGCACCTTCGGTACGACGGGTGAACCACGCCGCCTGTGCGTCGGGGTCCAGCAGCGGGAGCCTGGTCCCTCGTTCGCGTCCTGGGAAGCCGCCCGGGGAGGTCCGTGTGGGTGCGGCGATGAGGCGGAACCGCAACTGGTGGCCGGCCCGGAGCCCGGCGTGGAAGGCGGTGATGTCCTTGACTGTGGGACGGATGCCCAGATTGGGGTTGGCACGCCCCCAGTCGGGGGGACTGGCGGACTGGATGAGCAGGACAGGTTCCTGGTGTGCTGGGGCGTTGAGGTGGTGGAGTACCTGGTTCTCCACGCGGGTTCCGGCAAAGGGAGTCAGCGCGAATGCGTGTGCGGCCTGGGAGTTCCGCAGGATGGTGGCGGTCCAGCGGCGGCGCGGATCGAGGACGATCCGGGAGAGGTACAGCGACATCGCTTCAGCTTCCGAGTTCGTAGGGGTCACCGCCGGAGAACGGTGCGGCGCCGGGTTGGGGGGAGTGCAGGGGCGTCGGGATCGAGGTCGTCCTGGTACGCCGGCCCGTGTAGGTGCGCCGGCCCGGGGCGAAACTGACGGGTTGATCAGCGGTCAGGTAGGGGCCGGCCGGGTCTTCGCCGATGATGCGCAAGCGTGCGGGCGCGCGCAGGCGCCCCTGGTAGGGGAAACCCGTCAGAGCCGTGACGGGATCCTGTTCGGTGGTCGTGACGTAGATCGGTGCCGCGGGTGGGCAGGACTTCCGGCCGAGGAACAGCCCGTAGGCGGGGCGGGTCAACGCGGCGGCACAGTCCTCGATCAGGGCGGTGTTCTCCCCTCCCACCGCGACGGTGAACACCGCGTCCGCCAGGTACTGGCGGCGGGAGAGCTTGGGCTGACCGACGGTCACTTTTCCCGAGGCGGAGTACCAGCCGTCGATGCCGACGATCTGGAAGTCGTGGAGGATCTCCCCGGGTTGGTCCACGCGCACGGCGCAGCGCAGTGCGGCCAGGTCGAGGATGTCCGCTTCGCGGGGACGGCCGAGAGCGGCGGCCAGGAGGCCGATGATCCCGGACTTGGTGGGGTGCAGGTCTGTGGCGCGCTGCTCGAACATGCTGGAGGAGCCCCACGCCTGCATGGGTCCGTCCAAGCGCAGGAGGAGGGTTGGCATCAGGGTCCCGTGTGCAGAACGGCGCGGGCGGCGGCGGTGGTGAGGTGGTCGCGGATGGGCAGGGCCTGGCCGGGCAGACCTGGTTCGGTGATCGTGTCGGGCTCCCCGCTCCAGGTGTGCCAGGCGGCGATGACGCCCTGATGCCCCCAGCTGCGCCCCAGGGTGTCCCAGTGCCGGGCCAGTGCACGGGCGGAGGCGGTGATGAGGTCGCTGCCGTAGTCGGCGCGTACCGGTCGGGAGAAGCCGTTGGCCAGGGACAACGGCTGGTCCTCGCGCAGTACGGTCAGAACCAGGGATGGGCGGGTCCAGGGAGCGGTGGAGGTCTGCTTGGCGGTTGGCATGGCGCTGACCGAAGCGGTCAGGGCCGCGTTGACGGTCGCTTCGATGATCTTGTCGTCGTGGGCGAGGTTCCTGCCGAGCTGCCCGAGCTGCAGGCTGTGGTAGCGGTAGAACACCGCTGAGGTCAGGCTCGCGGTGTCCAGGAACCCGGTCGCGGCCTCGCCCGGGGCGGCGTGGTCGTCGACGGCGGTGAAGTAGTCGAGGTCGTCGATGATGGCGTTGGTGCCGATCGCATGGGCGACGTGGAGTGCACCGTCCACCCCTGCCTCCGGCGCCTGGGCCATCATGCGGCCGAACAGTGCGATGTCGGCCGCCTTGGTGGCGTCCAGGCGGCGTAGGGCGTCCTTGCCCAACTCGCGGAACTCCGCAGGACAGTCCGCCTTGCGTTCCTTCTTCGACCTCCTCGCGGCCGCCTTGGACTCCTCGTCGTCCCCTGAGGGCCAGATGGTGTGATCGGGCACCGCGACCGCGAGGAGTTCGTCGGCGCGCTCGTGCACGCGCTCGGCGATCGACCGGATCTCCTGGTCGGAGATCAGCAGCAGCACGTTCGACTGCTTCAGTGCCGCCTTGGCGGGGTCGGTGTCCAGGAGCCCTGCGCCCCAGACGGTGTTGACGGCCAACGCGTGCGCGTCCGCTGCGCTGTGGCCCAGATCAGCGAGGGCGGCGGTCAGCAGGGTGGGGATCTTCCGGGTGCGCGAGGAGAGGTTCTGCGCCGGGATCAGTCCGGCGTCGCCGAAGTGGATGCGCATGGCTCGCTTGGCGGACTGGGACGACCAGCGGACCCGTTTGGCTCCGCCGAAGTGCGCCGTCTTGGGCTGGCCGTCCTCGTCCCGGTTGATCAGCGATGGGGGGAGCTGGTGGAGCATGTGGATCTCGAGGGTGGGCACGGCGCTACTCCGGTTCGGTGGCGATCACGGGGTGGTAGAGGCTGGTGAGCCAGCGGCGGTGCACCCGATCGCCACGGTTGTCCAGCAGGCGGGAGACGTCTGCGTGCAATGTGGGCCAGTCCAGCGCGACCTGCTCCGTGGCCAGGACGTCGACTGCGGCGGACAGGCGACGCGGAAGAGTGGCAGGGGCCGCGTTGACCAGTGCAGTGATGTGGCGCTCCCGGACACTCTCGTCCCGGATCCGCGCCAGGGCGGCGCCCAGGTCCAGGGTGCCGCTGACGGGCTGGTGATAGGCCGTGTGCCAGCGCGCCCACAGGCCTGCGGTCAGCAGGCCGGCGTCCTGCGCGGCGCGCCAGGGCCGGACGTGGGGGATGACGTAGGGCAGCGCGGATGGGTCGGGACGGTCGGGGAGGTAGCGCAGGGCGCGGCGCAGTGTGGCCAGTACGCCCGGGTTCCCCCTGGTCTTCATCCGGGCCAGTGCGTCGGGCAGGGGACGCGCCCAGTCGGGCGCCGGAGCGTTCATGCGCACTCCTGGGCCAGATCACGAACGGTGCCGCGGATGATGCGGTGGCCCCGCGCGCGAGCCGCCGCGTACCGGGGAGCGGGGGGCAGCGAGGTGGTGCAGGAATCCAGTGCGGCATGTGCGGCGGACGCGACCTGGCGGAGCCATGCGTCCAAGAGGTGAGCGCGGGCACCCTCATCGGCAGCGCGTTCCAACTCTTCGGACAGGTCGACGCCGTGCCGGTCCAGTTTGGGCCAGAACGCCCGCTGCGCGGCCTGGGTCACCCGGGCGCGCTGCTCGCGAGGGGGGTTGGCGGCCACCAGGCCTGCGTCCTGTTGCGCGGTCAGCAGCGCGCTCCCGCAAGCGTCGGCGACGGTCTCCGCGATCAGTACGGCACTGCGCATGTGCGTCGTGGTGTGCATGGCGAGCGGCAGGGTCTCCCTCATCCACGACACGTACTTCGACTTCGCCTCCACGGCCAGACCCACCGTCTCGATGCACACCGGGGTCTTGCCGATCACCTCCGCGCGCTGGGCAAGGGCATGGACCATCCGTGCACCGCTGGCTCCTGCTCCCAGTGCCGTGGCGGCGCGCCAGGTTGCCACGTTCGGCTCGTAGCCCAGCAACGCCCACCCCTCGGCGGCTTTCGGAGCTTCGACTGCCGTGATGTGCAGGTCGAGAGAGGCGATCACGTCCCTGGGCACAGCCGGATCGATCCCGGGGTCGACGGCGACGAGCAGTCTGGTCACCGTCCCGTCGGCATCGGGCAGTAGCTTCACGTGCCGGGTCTGCCAGGTCAGCAATTCGATGACGTCCCGGGGGGGACGTCCGTGCACAGGTGCATCCGCTCGCCACGGCGGGCGACCGACGGCCGTTCCGGTCGGGAGGTTGAGGATGAGGGTGTGGGCCAGGGTCGGGCCGGCGGGGATCGCCAGCAGACGGTCCAGGAGAATCCCGGCACGGCCGGACGCCGGGCCGCTCCCGGCTGCGTTCGCCCACATCCCCGTCCGGGTGAACTGATGGAACGCCACGAGCCACCGCAGCGCCTCAGCCTGGGTGAACCGCGCAGGATTGGGTCCGTTCAGGTCTGTGCTGTCGCTGTAGATCACCGGGTTCTGCCCGGTGGGCAGATGCGGTGCGAGCTCGGCCACGGACTTCACCCCGACTCGCTCGGGCGTTCCTGCGTCCTGCAGGAACGGCGCGCTCGTCGAGTGCAGGTACATGCGCGCCCTGTGCTGGTCCAGGTAGGCGCTGATCCTGTGCACGGGAAGGCCTTCGTTCCACCAGCGCTCCCATTCCGCGTCATCCCGCGGGCCGCCCGTCGCATCCAGAACGACGGCGACCAGGAGCCGCAACACCGCGGCGGCCACTGGTGGTTCACCCGCCAGGCCGGACCACTGACCGGCGTCGGCCAACACAGCGGCCATCGAGGCCTCGCTGGTCTGGCCACTCGCATCGGAGACCATGATCCATGGATCGGTCGCGGCATTCAACTGCATGGCACGCGACAATAGCGCATCCACTGCACCGATGAACGAATTACCTCCCCGGACGACTTGGCTCGCCGAAAAGGGACAGATATCTCACATCCCCTCGCTCGAATGAATGTCCGCACACAGCGGGGAGGCTAATCTTCAAGCGTCCCGGGCAAGCATCTTCACTGAGGCCGATGAGGCAGTCCACTGCATGCGATGTAGTTACCTGATCCGATTTTTATAATATTGAGAGAAGTCGGCTGTACTTGATTTTCGCTTTCCGTGCCGGAAGGCGTGAAGTACACGCGGGGCGGCCCTGCACTCACATCTCGAACGACCGGCTCTGCTGTTGGGGCACCCAACGAGGTGGGGGTACACGTCGCCGGCGGCCCGACCCGACGTCCGCAAGCCACAGCCATTCCGGATCGGGGACCCCGGGAACCGTCCGACCGGATTTGTGCCACTGTGCGGCGAGTGCGTCAAAGAGGGGCGTGGCGGGCGCCCCTTGGACGGATTCGCCGCCAGGACGTCCTTGAGCGTTCGTCCCCGGCGCCGGCCAGCCGTGCTCTCCTCCCGCAGATCCCATCGGCTCGGCGGGCACGAAGTCATGGTGCTGATGCTCCGGGACCCGGCCGACGTCCTGCATACACGTCCGCACTGCGAACCCGTCTCCAGCCGCAACCGGCCCGCGGGGAACCCGCGCTCCGCCGCCGGCTCGCGCCGCCGCGCCGGACCCGCAGTCATCGCCACACGGGCCGTCGTGCGTGACTGGGCAGGTTCTCTGCATGCCTGGGTCACCCTGCCGCAACTGAATCCAACCTCCAACGGGGCGCGGGCGGAGCGGACGCGGTCTAGTGGGACGCCCTGTGCGAAGCGCGTCGGGACGTATGTCTGCGCCGTGTACTCCGACGACTGCAGCTGATCTGGCGCACGAGCTGATGCAAGGAGACCACCGCGGTGATCGGAGGCAGGCCGGCAACGACCATGTCAGGCAGGGTCCTTGGCACGTCAGCGACACACAACCCGGTCGCGACAGTGGAGAACAGAACGACCACGACCCAGGAATGCATCGCCTGGCGCCCTTCCAGGGCAGCCCGCAGGACCGACAGCCCGCCGGCCAGCCATGGCCCGTAGACGATGACCGGCCATGGCTGCGAGAGTCCGGTCGGAACCCTCGGAGACGCCAGCTGCTGCAGCGGGCCGTAGGAGAGCATGTATCCCAGCAGGCACACGACGATGACGGTCGCGGCGGTCAGCACCTCGAAAAGGCAGCGGAGTACCGGGGACGCCGCCGGTGGTCCCGCGCGACGACGACTCCTGCGAGGCGCCGGAACGGCGGTACCCGCGCGCGCCGCTGAATCCTTGACAGGATCACCGGGACGCGGCACGAAGTCTCCCCCGGTCCCCCAACCGCCCAATGCGCCCCACGCCTCGACCGTCGGGTACGCAAGCCGCGAAGCAGCACCCACGACACGCTCGTCGCACCGACCGCTCGGCTCGTACGGTGCAGCCCGCGCACGATCCTGCGGGGGGGCATAGGCGCCGGCCCCGTAGAGGGGGAAGAACTCGCCCATAGGGTCATACACGGACCGCTCCGTACGCTCGTCGGCTTGCGGCTCCGGCCGCGGTGTCCCTGCTTCGATTTGCGCCGGGATTCACCCCCCGGCCGATGCCGGATCAGTTCCGCATCGTGCGAGGAAGGCATGCTCGATCTGGCGGATCGTCCGCACAAAGTCGGCAAGGACGCCGGAACAGTATTGCAAGGTGACTCGCTCGCCGTTGCAGGAAAGATGTCCGGTCCGGACGTCGCCCGCGGGGTTCCTTCGGTCAGGGACGAAGAGCCACTTTCCGAGGCTGCAGATCGGCTCCTGCTCCTGTGGCAGCAGAATCCTCGGCTGTTGCATTGAAATCATGCTCTATAAACGAGGACCCCACCGGTAGCGATGTACGGCATACGGGCGTCTTTCTATATTCAGTTCCCGGAGCGCTCCGTGAAATTACCCGCCCGCCGTCGCGCACCACGCTCACCTTCCCTCGAATTGATGATCCGAGCGGCAGCGCCGACCCGGAAGTGCTGGTCGAGGGGGCACGGCAAGCCAGGCACCGTGCGGATCCACAGGGGTTGTCCATGGGGACAGCAGATGCCCAAGTGCACAAAGTAACGCCATGCTACTCCTGTGACAGCTGCTGATACTCGGTGAAAATCCCCGCCCAGGGGGGTGGCGCAAACTGGCGCGCCCTCGCCATGGATTGACCATCCGAGGGCCTCACAGGGGTGGCGCGGCGCGCCACCCCGGCGTTCCGGTGGCGCTCGGTGAAATTCACCGACGCCGCCCCCGCCACCTCGCCTTTCGTCCGCATGAGGCACATTCGGCCACAGTGGCGCTCAGCGGAACTCCCCTCCCAAGAAGGGGGGTGGCGCATGCACCACCCCCCTTTCCCGTGAATTGATCACGCACCGACATCGGGGGTGGCGCAAACGGGGCATCGATGCATCCGATGGCGCTCAGTGAAATTGCCCAGGGTTTCATGAGCACAGGAGAAACCTTTTTTCGGTGTGACTTGGGTAACCTTTGTGTTATGTTTCCGGCCGGATTAGAGCGGGCTTCAAGAACTCGGAGTGCGCGACGTCAGGAGAGCCTTGCAAGGAGGTTTGGATGCTAACAAAGGAGGAATACGCGGAGGCGCGTGCGCTGCGCGGCCAGGGATGGTCTATCTCGGCGATCTCCCGGCACCTGGCCCGTGATCGCAAGACCGTAAGGGACTACCTCGGAGGGGAACGCGTCGCCGGCGTCCGAAGGCCCGTGGCGGATGAGTTTCAGAGGTTCTTGCCGTACTGCCGCCAACGCCTGGCTGAGGCCGCGCACATGCAGGCTACCGAGCTGTTCGACGAAGTCGTCGCCCTGGGCTATCTGGGAGGCTACTCGACGTTCACGCGTGCGCTGCGCAAGCACCAAGTACGGCCGCTCTGCGCACTGTGCTGCCGAAACCTCAGCAAGGACGGAGCGCCCGCACCCCACCCGGCACGCGAGGAGGTGCGGTTCGCCTGGCTCAAGCTTCCCGACCCGCCCGCGCGGTGGGGCTACGGGAGCTGCGCCCGCCTGCTGGTGGGCGCGCTCGCCAGCACGGGCCGCTGGCGCGCCGTACTCACGGACGACAGCGAGGATTTCCCGCAGCTCGTGGAAGCCATCGACCAGGTACTGAGACGCCTGGGAGGCACAGCCCGAGTCTGGCGGTTCGATCAGCCACTTGCCGTGTTCTCCCAGTCGACCGGCAAGGTCAAGCGGGCCTTTGCCCAGGTGGCTGAGTTCTACGGGGTCGGAATCGGGTTCCCGCCCTGGCAGGGCAGCCGGCACGTGTTGTCGGAGGAGGATCTGCGATCGGTCTCCCAGAACTGGTGGAGCACAGTGGGCGACAGCACGCGTATCCAGGTCGCACAGGACAGTCTCGACCAGCTCGCAGCATGGATGGACCGGCGCCGTCAGTTCACCCGCGTCGCGCGTGCGGCCGGCGGTGTGCACGCCGGTGCGCAGAGATTGCAGGAGTTGCCGGACGCGCCCTTCCCGGCCCAGATCTGTGTCATGCGCACGGTTACCTCCGACGGCATGGTGCCGTTCCGGGGGAACTTCTACGCCGTCCAGCCAGATCTGTCCGACGCTGTTGTTGAAGTGCGGTGGAGCCTGGACGAGCCGTGCCTGTCGATTGCCACAGCCGGCGGAGCGGTCATCGCCCGCCACAAGGTTGCCCCGCAAGGGGCCGGAGAGACGGTGACCGGCCGCAGCCACACCGTCGTGCTGGATCGCTCTCCGCGCCCGGTCCGCGCAAAATCGACGTTCTGCCCAGGCAGTGTCAGCCATCCCCCCGGGGCTGCGGCCAAGGCCGAAGCCGATGCCCTGCGCGAGTCGGCGCAGGGGCAGTTTCGCCCGGGCGTGCGGTCCCGGATCGTCATCGCCGAAGCGAAGGGCGTGGTAGCAGCCGGCCGCAGTATCGGGATCGACGAGGCATTCGCGTTGCTGCGCGACCACGCCCAAGCCCATCGGCAGTCGCTCGCCGACGTGGCACGCAATGTCATCGACGGCAGCACCGACGTCAGCCTGCTCGGTTGTACTTTCGCGTCGCCCCCCGGGGCCCAGCCCGATCTGGCAGCGCCGGCGAGGGTGCATGTTCATCCGGGGACGGGTTCGGCAGCGGAGACCCGCAGCCCACTCGGCACGGTTTCACGGTCAGCGGACCGCCTGGGCGACCACGCATCGCAGGAATCTGGCGTTCCCGAACAGGTAGCGCCGCCACAGTCGGCGGGGTTCGCTGCACAGTCGGAACAGCCATTCGAGGCCGCTGTCCTGAATCCACGGTGATGCCTGCGGCTTGTGCCCGGAGACGAAGTCGAATGCGGCACCGACCGCGACGACGGCAACCGGCAACTGCGATGCGAGCCAGGCCGCTTCACGGTCCTGTTTGGGAGTCCCGAGGCCGAGCCAGACGATCTGGGCGTCTGCGTTGCGGATCCGTGCCACCTGCGCGCGGCGCTCGTTGTCGGTCGGCGCGCGAAACGGTGGTGACTCGGCGCCCACGATCGAGGCGGTTGGGAAGCGTTCCCTCAGTCGGTCCTGAAGGTCGACCAGGACCTGCGGGGCGCCGCCGACGAGGTAGTGCCGCAGCTCGATCGGCTCGCCAAGCGCGAACACGTCGAGGAAGAGGTCAGGCCCGTACACGCGATCGGTTTTGGGTGGGGACTGCCGGCGATGCAGCCACCTGTTGGCCCAGACGACTGACTTGCCGTCAGGGAAGTTGGCTGTCGCCTCCCTCAGCAGGGTCGCAAGGCCGGGGTCGCGATCGGCGAGTGCGACGGTGTAGGCGTTGCACAGATGAATGTCCGCCCCGCGGTTCAGGGGAGAGGTGGCGAGCGAGAGGACCTGGCGCGCCGCCTCGACAGGTGGGCACGTGAGGATGGGCACGTTCGCGCAGCGAAGGACGCGCGGTGGCGGTCCTGGCCGAGGCGCGGGCGGCACTGAGCCGAGGGCCGGCGTCGGGAGGTGTTGGGAGACCGGATACCCTGTCGACCCGCCGTGCCCGGGTGTGCTGGGTGCGTCCACTGTCGGTCCTCTGTATATCGGGCTACGCGGATGTTTTCCGGATCGATCGGGTGCCGGGTCAGTGGGCGTGCGGTCCTGGCTGTGGGGCAGCCGGCGACGCCTCCGGCTCCGGAAGGCCGTGTCGGGACTGCGGTCCGATGACACTCGAGGCAACGGCGTTCTGTTCGAGCTCGGAACTGCCGAGGCTGCGGCGGAACCAGGAGATGGTCTCGCGCATCCCTTGTTCGACCGGTGTGCTCGGTGCCCAGTTCAGGAGCTCACGAGCGGCCGTGATCTCGGGCCGCCGCTTCTCCGGGTCGTCCTCCGGGCGGGGGATCAGGGTGATCCCGGAGGTGGAACCGGCGAGTTCGGCAATCCACTGGGCGAGCTGAAGCATCGACAGCTCGTGGGGATTTCCCAAGTTCACCGGACCGGCATGACTGCTGTTGAGCATGCGGATCAGGCCGTCGACCACGTCCGCGACGTAGCACAGGGATCGGGTCTGAGTGCCTGAGCCGGTCACGGTGATGGGAGCGCCCTGCACTGCCTGGCGAACGAAGGTCGGGATGGCTCGACCGTCGTCGTGCCGCATCCGCGGGCCGAAGGTGTTGAAGATGCGCACGATCTTGGCGTCGACACCGCAGGTTCGGCGATATGCCATGGTCAGTGCCTCCCCGAAGCGCTTCGCTTCGTCGTACACCGAGCGTGGTCCGACGGGATTGACGTGACCCCAATAGTCCTCGGGCTGGGGGTGGACCTGTGGGTCGCCGTAGGACTCCGAGGTGGAGGCGAGCAGGAAGCGGGCACCCGTGGCGGCCGCGAGGTCCAGTGCGTGCCAGGTGCCGGCGGAGCCCACCCGCATGGTCTCCAGCGGCATCCTGAGATAGTCCGCCGGTGAGGCTGGGGACGCCAGGTGGAACACGGCATCCACCGAGCCGCGCAGCTGCAGACCATGCGTCACATCCCGTCGGTGCAGGCGGAAGCCCGGATGCTTCAGGAGATGCTCGATGTTGCGCGGAGTGGATGTGAGGAAGTTGTCCACGCACACCACATCGCATCCATCAGCGAGGAGGCGCTCACACAGGTGGGAGCCGATGAAACCGGCTCCGCCGGTCACTACCGCGCGCATAAAGATCCTCTCGGACCGCCGATCCGGAGGCGTGCCCAGACCGCCGGAAGTGTCGGTCGCGAATTCCTAGGCGATGTCATGCTTACCTCCATTTATTCCGTATTGCCCGAATTGAAGCGCGAAGCAGGCGCACATTGCTCCAAACAGGGCGTCACATCGCCTGTTCGGTAGCAGAAAGGAAGCGGAGTGCCCGGATCTCCAGCAGGATGCCGCGTCGGTCGTCCGTCCCAGGCGCAGCGCCTCGGCCCCCGAGCGGTCAAACGGGCCGTCGACCTGGTGGGAGCGGGCCTTCTGCTACTGCTGCTGGCACCGCTCCTGCTCGCGGCGGCCCTCGCGGTGAAGGCGGACAGCGCCGGTCCCGTCCTCTTCCGGCAACTCCGTTCCGGCTGGTACGGCCAGGACTTCCACGTACTCAAGCTGCGCACCATGCACGTCGGTTCGGAGGGCCGAAGGGGCGATCTCGCAGCCCGGAACGAAGCCGACGGCCACCTGTTCAAGATCCGGGACGACCCCCGCGTCACCCCGGTCGGACGCTGGCTGCGCCGCTACTCCCTGGACGAGCTGCCGCAGTTGCTGAACGTCATGGCCGGCCATATGTCGCTGGTCGGGCCACGGCCTCTTCCGGTCGCCGACTCCGCTTTCACCGGGGACGCCCGGCGCCGGCTCCTGGTCCGTCCCGGGATCACCGGTCTGTGGCAGATCAGCGGTCGGTCAGAGCTTCCCTGGGAGGAAGCCCTTCGTCTCGATCTGCACTACGTCGACGCCTGGTCGCTCCGCCTGGATTTCGCGATCATCGTCCGCACCCTCCCCGCGGTCCTTCGCGGAGAGGGTGCTTACTGATCCCGGACCATCTCCCGGCCGGCGAGGCCCGGTCAGAGTCCGTGCTGCGCCATCCGACGGATTTATCCGCCCACCGTGTTACAGCACGGCCGCTTGTCCGTATTCATCTCAGATGTCGCACCCTGCTATTTCGAGTTCCACTGAAACCTCCCGGGGCCAGCCCCCGGGTCGATGCAAGGAGTCCCCGAGAGATGCCCACACCTTCCAAGCGCGCCGCCCTCGCGGTCGCGGCCACCGGCCTCATCGCCGCAGCCCCCGTGGCCTGCGCCCAGGCAGCCCATGCCGCGGACTACCCGCCCGGGCTCGGTGACATCAGCGTCAGCACCAGTCTCGTCATCGTCGGCGGCCACCTCACCTTCACCGCGACGCTTCCCTCGGGACCGCCGATCCTGGTGCAGGTCACCCTTCCCTCGCTGCCGACCGTGCTGCCCGGTGCGGCGAGCCGCGGGGTGGCCCGGCGGGCCCCGCTGACCCAGCGGCTGGCCACCTTCACCGCCGATCCCCAGGGCCACGTCTCCGGTCAGGTCACCATCCCCGCCGACACCGCACCCGGCGACTATCAGCTCACCGTCACCGCGCCGGGCTCCAAGCACGTGCTGTCGACGCCGATCCGGGTAAGCCTGCCGCAAAGCGACGCATCCGCGAACGTGCAGCTCAACGCCCTCAACAGCGCGTACAAGAAGCCGCTCGCCACCTCTGGGGCAGGTGCCCCCTCCCGGCAGGTCGCCGCTGCCGCCGGGCTGGCTGTCGGCGCCGGCGCAGCGGTTGTGGCGGTACGCCGACGCCGCTCCCGCAGCGACCAGGACTGACCCCGGCCGCAGCACATGGATGCGTCCCTCCAGCACGACACCGAGCCGGCCGGCACGCGCAGGGCTGGGCAGCGGCGCATGCGCCGCGCCTTCCAGGTGCTGCTGGCCGGCACGGGCCTGCTCCTGGCAGCCGCCGCCTGGCTCTTCACAACCGGCCTGCTGGCCCGCTCGGAGCTGCTCGGCGCCCAGCACGACCTGGAGCGGTTGCGCGCGTCCTCCGACCTGGCTTCCCCCGAGCACGCATCCCGGGGCGGCGCTCCTCCTCGCCCGGACCCGGCGGTGGAACTGAGAACCGCTGCCATGCGCACGGATCGAGCCCACCGGCTCACCACCGGCCCGCTGTGGTACGCCGCTTCGCGTCTCCCGATCGTGGGCGCCCCCCTGCGCACCGTGCGGGGCACCGCGGATACCGCCAACCGGCTGGCGCACGACGTGCTCCCCCCGCTCCTGCACGCGGCGACCCAACTCACCGCAGGATCACACCAGGGCAACGGGCACCTCAACCTCACCGCCCTGCGTGACAGCGCCCCTGCTCTGGACCGGGCGGCGCGCACCGCTGCCCACGTACGCGCCGAGACCGACGCACTCCCCCGAAGCACCTGGCTACCAGCAGCCGACCGCGCCAGGGCCCAACTGGCCGACCGCCTCGACCAGATCGCCTCGGCAACGGCCGAAGCGGCGACGGCCGCCCGCCTGCTGCCGCCCGCGCTGGGGGCCGACGGCCAGCGGCGCTACTTCATGGTCTTCCAGAACACCGCGGAATCACGCGGTACCGGAGGGCTCCCCGGAGCCTTCGCGGTACTCACCGCCAACCACGGGCAAGTCGGGTTCGAGGATTTCGGCAACGACACCGCAATGGCCCACACCCAAGCGGCTGTGGACCTCGGAGCCGACTACGCCGCCATGTACGGCCACAACGGGCCGA
Organism: Streptomyces sp. 846.5; assembly: GCF_004365705.1. Lineage (NCBI taxonomy): Bacteria > Bacillati > Actinomycetota > Actinomycetes > Kitasatosporales > Streptomycetaceae > Streptomyces > Streptomyces sp. 846.5. The sequence continues at coordinate 39,871 of NZ_SOBN01000004.1, read as the reverse complement.
CGCGCACCTGGGTCAACTCCAACCTCAGCCCCCACTTCCCCAACGCAGCCCGCATCTGGGCCGCCGCATGGCATCAGCACAGCGGCCAGAACGTCGACGGCGTGATTGCGATCGACCCCAGCGCACTGGCACCCCTCCTCACGGCCACCGGACCCACCCGTCTCCCGGACGGCACAGTGCTCACCGGCGCCAATGTTGTGGACCTCACCGAAAGAACCAGCTACGCGACCTACCAGGACACGTCCCAGCGCAAGGCGTTCTTTCTCACGGTTGCCCGCGCGGCCGCCGCGCAGGTTCTCGGCGCAGGGCACGGTTCCCCACAACTGTCCGCGCTCCTGCCCGCACTGCACACAGCCATGTCCGGCGGTCATGTACTGGTTTGGAGCGCGCACCCCTCCGAGCAACGAGAACTTGAATCGCGCGCCGTCAGCGGCGTAGTCCCCGAGGGCGCGGCCCCCTTCGCCGGCCTGGTGGTCAACAACGCGGCCGGCACCAAGCTCGACTACTATCTCGAGCGCGACCTGGACTGGACGGCGGCACCGTCCACGCCGGCAGGACGTGAAGTCACCGTGACGGCGGCCCTCACCAACCGAGCTCCCACGGCGGCGCTGCCGACCTATGTCACCCAGCGGGTGGACGCCCCGGGCTACCCGACCCGCCCGGGCGACAACCGCCTGCTGGTGTCGTACTTCGCGACCTCCGGGGCGAGCCTCCTCGGCGCCACCCTGGACGGCCGCGCCGTCCTGTTGCAGCCCGGCCTCGAGCGTGGCCACCCGACGTACACGCTCGACCTGGAACTCCCGGCCCGGGCCACACGCACGCTGGTGCTGCGCCTCCTTGAGCCGCCTGCCGACCAGTCCCCCACGCTGCTTCGCCAGCCCCTCGCAGGACCTCTGCGGGCCACTGTCAGGACCCTCGCCCGGGCGGAGACCGTCAGCGGCAGGGCAGCGGGGCCGCAGGGCGTCAACCCAGGATGGCCCTGACGATACGTTCCACAGCCTCCTCGACGCGCAACCCGCACGCGCGCGCCACCTCCAGCGGCGCGCCCTGCGGGTCTGCCACGTCGTCGTCGGCTGTTCCGCCGCCCGAACCGCGCCTGCGTGCGGCGCCCTCTACCAGGGCAGCGGCACGAGCAGGCGGGCCGAACACGCCCGTGGTGTCCTCGAGTCGCAGCAAGCGCGCCAGTTCCCGCAGGGTGAAGGCCCGGCGCAGCGCCCACTGCGGGGACAGGCGCACAGCGGCCTCACGGTGCTCAGCAGCGGCGCCAAGTACGAGGTCGGAGCCCCGAACGAGGTCGGCGGTCAGTCGATGCGCGACCGCGCCGGTTGGATCGCCGCCCATTTCTGCAAGCAGGGCGGCCGACTGCGGGGCCATGGGAGTCCCCTGCCGGGCAGCGGTACCGGCGCTGCTGACCTGGATCAACTGGCCGGCTGAGCCGAGCCGCTGGGTGAGCAGACGCTCCGCCAGCGGAGAACGGTGCACATTGCCTGTGCACACCACGAGTACGCGGTAGAGAGCTCTCACGTTCGGCAGCCCTGCCGGTTCACCGTAGGTCATCGGTCCGCCGGCTCCCATCCGTACTCGAACTCAGAGGATACACAGTTCTCCTGCTGCTTTCACCAGTTGACGTTCCATGTGAGGAGAATCGCCGATCTTCATCACCCTGGCTAAGCCGAGTGGCAGCACCTCGAATAGCGACGAGTTGACCTCCGAGACATTAATGAACACTGCGAGATGAATCGCACCGCGGGCCAGACCAAGCGCAGGATGGCCGTTCACCCGGCCACCGGAGGAGGAACCTTGAAGGACCATCGCAGAGTGTTCAGCCTGTTCGTGGCTCCGTTGCCGTTGCTCATCGCCGGCATGCCAATCGCACACACCGCAACACGGCCGCCGCCCGAAGCCCGTTTCGGGCTGGCCGGTGACGCCGTGCCAGGTCTCCGCGAGACCACGCGGGTCACCGGCCGCCTGGCCTCCGCCACTCGCCTGAGGGTCGCCATCACCCTCAGACCCCGCGACGACGCAGGCCTGAACGCGTTCATTGCCCAGGTCAGCGACCCCCATTCGAGACTGCACGGCCAGTACCTCACCAAGGACCAATTCGCTGCGCGGTTCGGCCGGACCGCCCTGGAGGTCGGGCGGATAACGCACTACCTGGACGCCCAGGGCCTGAAGGTGGACAAGGTGCACGACGGCAACCTGCTCATCGACGCCTCCGGGACTGCCGCCGACATGGAGATGGCATTCGGTACTCACCTGAACACGTGGCGGGACTCCCGAACGGGCCGGGCCTTCTATGCCAACGAGACGGCTCCGAGCCTCCCCGCGAGCCTGGGCGCCCTGGTTCTCGATGTCTCCGGTCTGAACGACCGCCTGGTGCGAGGGGTCTCCCCACGCCTGGGGCCGAAAGGCGGGCTCACCCCGGCCCAGCTCAAAGGGGGTTACGGTGTGGCTCCGCTGGCGTCCACCGGCTTGAACGGAAGCGGCCAGACGGTCGCCGTGGTGGAGTTCGACGCCTTCGAGCAGTCCAACATCACCACGTACGACAACCACTACGGCCTTCGCCCACCCGCGCCGACCGTGTACGAGGTGGATGGCGGCTCCGGCGCTCTTGGCAGTGGCCAGGTCGAAGTCGAACTCGACATCGAAGCGTTGCAGGCGATCGCGCCAAAGGCACACGTCGCTGTCTTCGAGACACCCAACACGGATGCCGGTGAGGTCGACGTCTACCAAGCGATCGTGGACAGCGGCACTCGTATCACTTCGAGTTGCTGGGGCGCTGCCGAGACACAACGCACGGCCGGGAACATGTCCGCCCTCGACCTGGTCTTCAAGCAAGGCGCTGCCGAGGGCCTCAGCTTCTTCGCCGCAGCAGGCGACGGTGGTTCCGATGACGCCGGCGACGGTGGCCGATCCGTTGACTACCCCGCCAGCGATCCCTACGTCACCGGTGTGGGCGGCACTCGGCTCGGCCTCACAGTGAACAACGCGTGGAGCAACGAAGTCGCCTGGCCGCTGGGCGGCGGTGGAGCCTCATCGGTCTTCGCCATCCCCACCTGGCAGGTCCCGGTACGCAAAGCCGCCGGAGGAGGACGACGGCAGGTACCCGACGTGGCCGCGGAGGCTGACCCCAACCCCGGTGTCTCTGTCTATACGGCGGGAGCCTGGACATCGATCGGCGGCACCAGCGCTGCCACCCCCGATTGGGCTGCCCTCGCAGCCCTCTACAACCAGAGAGCACGAGCGCGAGGCAAGGCACTCCTGGGCTTCGCCAATCCGCTGATCTACAGCCTGGGCCGGGCCAGCGGTGACACAACCGACTTCCATGACATCACCCGCGGTGGCAACGGCGCCTATACAGCCACCCATGGGTGGGACTTCGTCACCGGCTGGGGATCGTACGACGCGACCCACTTCATCACAGCCGGAGTCCGGTGAAGCCCGTCGACGCCCGGTTGGTGCGCGACGACGTTGCGCGCACCAACCGGGAGATCCGATCGACTCAACTGTCCGCGAACGCGCCGACCTGTACGGGCTGACCGTCGAGGACACGCCCCCCGGCCTCGGCGAACTGCTGGAGAGTGAGTCGCCGGTCACAGAACATGCGGTTCAACGCCAGCAGGTGCTCGCGAATCGACTCGTTCGGAAGCGGGGGACATGACTGGTCCGTCGAGGTCGGCCCGGTTGCCGAGCGGTCCGTGCTCATGGCCGTACCGTCGTAATTCATCAGAGACTCCTTTGCTCGGTGGTCCTTGGCCACGGTGTGGTCCGTGAGCCCTGCCGTGATCTGGAGGGCTGCCTCCAGCGCTCCAGGTTCGTTGAGGGTTCCCTCGCCGTCGGGAGGGAACAGCCACTGGACTCGCGAACACGCGTGCCCGGGCCGCGGGACGACTATCCATGTATCCCGGCCGGCGAGCCGACTGTCGGTACTCACGCAGGCCTCCACCGCATCCGGGGGAACGAAGAACCCCACCTGCCCGCGGTCAAAATCGGCAAGCACCGGCCCAGGGATGCCGGGGTTGCGCAGCAGGGCGCCGAACACCAGCAAGCCCTGCTGGAGCGGGAGAATGAGCACGTCCCACTGGCGTCCGGCAGGCAGCAGTTCGGTCCCCAGTTCGTGCTGATTCCAGCGCCACGCGAGCACGGTTGAATCGGAGGCTGCCGCCGACAGCCAATTCGCAGTTCTCCGGCAACACTGATTCACGAGACTCCTCCAGACGCCAAGCGCGGATAATGCTGTTCGTTGGTGGACCCTGGCCATGCCCCCAAAGCGTGGTCAATGCTAGAGATTCCGCGATCGGCAGGAAGGGGTGGCGCGACTGGCGAATCCCCCTCTCGCCGCCCACCTGCGCGGCGGCAAAACGGCCCTGGTCGTGATCCCTGAATTTCCCCACCATTCGTCCGGATTTCCTGCCCTGAATACATGAGGACGGCAGGTCCGCTCGGGCAGCGGCCTATGCCGGGTCACGCCACGCGAGCCTGACGTGCCAGGACGGCACGAGTGCTCTTTACTGGATCGGGGGCGCCTCATTCCTGAAGAGGCCGCAGGGCGCCCCGGCGCGGCGCCATGAAGGACGGTCCCCTTGACACGATTGCGACTCCTGGCGGGCGGCTATCTGTGCTGCGTCGCCGTGTTGACGGTCTGCTACCTGCTGCGATCCGGCTGGCACATCGCGACCTGGGCCGGAATCGGGTTCGGCAGCGTGGGCGCCATCATCGCGGGAATTCGCATTCACCGGCCGTCCCGCCGACTGCCGTGGCTACTGCTTGCTGCCGCGAACTTCGCTTTCGCCGCGGGCGACACGAGCTACAACGTCCTTCAGAATGTGGTCGGCGAAACGAACCCATTCCCCTCGGTCGCAGATGCGTTCTACCTGGCCACCTATCCGCTCTTCGCAGCAGGGCTGTTCATCTTCATCCGCTGCCGCTCGGTCGAGCGCGACTGGGGAAGTCTGCTGGACGCTCTCACCCTGACCTCGGGTCTGGCACTGCTGTCGTGGATCTACCTGATCGAACCGAACACCCGCACCGTCGGCACGACATGGCTGGAGAAGGCGATCTCGATCGCCTATCCGCTCGGTGACGTGCTGATGCTGGCGATGCTCGCCCGACTGCTCACCGGCGGCAGCGTACGAACCCGTTCGATCCAACTGCTCACCGTCGGCACACTCGGGATCCTCGTCTCCGACGTCCTGTACGGGCTCTACCAGGTCAACGGCACCTGGCAGGTCGGCACACCGATGGATCTGGGCTGGGTGGTGTTCTACACCGCGTGGGGACTCTCCGCGCTTCATCCGTCCATGGTGGGGCTGACACAGCCGGTGCCACGCCGGCCGGCCGGGCTTCCGAGCCGACGGCTCGGCGCGCTCGCCCTGGCCTCGCTCATCGCTCCTGGCATGCTGCTCTACGAGGCCGTACAGGGACGGGTCCGCGACGCGGGCGTTATCGCAGTGTTCTCCGGCGTCATGTTCCTGCTCGTGCTCTCCCGCCTTTCGGGCCTGGTGTCCTCCCACCAGCGGGCCATGATCCGCGAGCGCACCCTGGGCGCCTCAGCCGCCTCACTGGTGTCGGCAGTGAGCGTGGAGGAGATCGCGAGCCTGGTGCGCACCGCTGCGGCAACGCTGTTCGGACCGGAGGTGAGACACGAGGCCGTGCTTGCGCTGGGTGATGCCGAGACCCTGTACACCGTGCGCTCCGCCCAACCCCTGCCGCCGGAGTGGCGGTTGACCCGGATGGACGAATTGGGCGGCACGTGGTTGGGCGCGCTGCAGTCCGGGAAATCTCAGGTCATCAGCGTCGACAGGCTCGGGGATATGCCTCCTGGAGATCGCAACGACCCGCCGAAGGCTCTGCTGTTCCCGCTGATCCTCAAGGACCGGCCGGCCGGTGAGTCACTCTTCGGTGCCCTGGCCGTCGCGGGCCCCGAGGCCGACCTCAATGAGCTGCGCAGCGTGCTCGAAACACTGGCGTCCCAGGTCGCGCTGGCGCTGGAACGGGTCAGGCTCGTCAAGGAGATCACCCGCCGAAACAGTGAGGCGTATTTCCGGACGCTCATTCACAACGCGTCCGACGTGATCCTCATCCTCGACGACGACGACACCGCCAGGTACGCAAGCCCCTCGGCCGACTCCATGTTCGGCCCCGAGGTCGGGGCGGGGGCCAAGAGATTCACCGAGCTCATCCACCCCGACGACATGCGTCGTGCCGTCCTCGCCCTGGGCGAGATGCGCAACGGCGACCGCGAACAGGACCTGTGCGACGACTGGCGGGTGATTCGCCAGGACGGCAGGCCCATCGAGGTCGAGGTCAGGTGCAGCAATCTACGACAGGATCAGAGCGTGCACGGGCTCGTGATCACCCTGCGTGACGTGACCGAGCAGCGCAAACTGGAGCGCGAGCTCACGCACCGGGCCCTCCACGACGCACTGACCAGCCTGCCGAACCGGGTCCTGCTGATGAACCGGGTCGAGCACGCACTCGTTTCCGAGCGGCGCGACTCCACGCTGGTCAGCCTCCTGTTCGTGGACCTGGACGACTTCAAGGTCGTCAACGACACGCGGGGGCACACCGTCGGGGACGAGCTCCTCGTCGCTGCGGCGCAGCGACTCGCGGCGACGCTGCGGGCCGGCGACACAGCGGCCCGGCTGGGTGGCGACGAGTTCGCGGTACTCATCAAGGGAATCCATGAACCGTCGGAGGCGGAGGCCATCGCCGGCCATGTCGTGGATGCCCTCGCCCGGCCCTTCTACCTCAACGGCGAATCCATCAGCGTGTCGGCCAGCGTGGGGATCGCCACCGCACTGGACAGCTCGGACGGTGAGGAGCTCCTGAGCCACGCCGACCTGGCCCTGTACGCGGCCAAGGCAGCCGGCAAGCGCCAGTGGCGACGTTTCCAGCCGGTCCTGCACAAAGGCATGATGGAGCGCCAAGAGCTGCGGACCAGTCTCGAGAACGCCATCGCGGAGGAGGAGTTCACGCTGCTCTACCAGCCCATCGTCGATCTGTCGGGCGGGACAATCGTGGGCTTCGAGGCGCTGGCCAGGTGGCCGCACGCACGCCTGGGCCTGGTACTGCCGGAACACTTCATCAGCCTCGCCGAGGAGACCGGTCACATCATGCCGCTCGGCGCATGGATCCTGGAGCGCGCCGCCGCCTGCACCGCTGCCTTGCAGCAGGCGGTTCCGCAGCCGAACCCGCTGGACATCAACGTGAACGTCTCCGCCCGCCAGTTCCGGGACTCCGGCTTCGTGGGCGAGGTGAGCCGGGTACTCCAGGAGTCCGGTCTGGCACCGGGGTCGCTCGTGCTGGAGCTCACGGAGACCGTCCTCATGCGTCAGAACGACCAGGTCCGCGCAGACATGAGGACGCTGAAGGACCTGGGGGTGAGGATCGCCATCGACGATTTCGGTACTGGCTTCTCCTCGCTCGGCTACCTCCGGGACTTCCCGATCGACCTCCTGAAAATCGACAAGTCCTTCGTCGACGGAATCCTGATCGACGGACAGCAGGTCGCGCTGGTCGAGGGCATCGTCCGCATCGCAGGCACGCTCGGCATGAAGGTGATCGCCGAAGGCATCGAGGACGCCCAGCAGCAGGCTCTACTCGCGGCCATGGGCTGCGAATTCGGGCAGGGATTCCTGTTCTCACCCCCCGTGACGGCGGAAGCGAGCGAGCACCTCCTGCGCGAGCAGGGCAGTCCCCGCCCTCAGCCCCTGGCCACCAGCCTCCGACGGGCGGCCAGAGGAGGACGATAGGAACGAGGACCCCATGACCGACACCTCCAAAGCGGCGGACGGCACGCGTCGCGATTCGCGCTGGGGCGACCTGGAACGGCTTCGGCGGTCCAGTCCCATGTGCGACGCGGTGATCGATGATGTGCGCGGCCGTCAGATCCGCTGCGGCGACCACTGGCTCACCGACTTCGCCTCGTGCAACTACCTCGGCTTCGACCTGGACCCGGAGATCATGGACGCGATCGCTCCGCAGGTCCGCCGCTGGGGTACTCATCCGAGCTGGTCCCGGCTGCTGGGCAGCCCCCGGCTCTACCCACAGATCGAGGAACGGCTGACCGAACTGCTCGGCGCGCCGGACACGCTGGTACTCCCGACCATCACCCTGATCCATTCCTCGGTGATCCCGGTGATCGTCGGCACAGGCACCGTCTTCGTCGATGCGGAGGCTCATCGGACGGTCTACGACGGGTGCTTGATGGCCCGTGGACTGGGCGCGACGGTGAAGCGGTGCCACGTCGGCGACCTGGCCGAACTCGAGCAGCTGCTGCGGGCCGCACCGGCCGACGCGTCCCGCCTGGTGTGCGTGGACGGGGTCAACAGCATGTCCGGGAACCTCGCCGATCTGCCGGCGCTGGCGCGTCTGTGCCGCAGTCACGACGCCCTGCTCTACATCGACGACGCGCACGGCTTCGGGATCGTCGGCGAACGGAGCCCGGCCGAGCTCTGCCCGTACGGATCCCGGGGCAACAGCATCGTCCGGCACTTCAGCGAGACGTACGACGGCATCGTCCTGGTAGGCGGGTTCTCCAAGGCCTACTCCTCGCTCCTGGCCTTCATCGCTCTCCCCACCTGGTTGAAGGAGCATCTCAAAGTCGCCGCGGCCCCCTATCTGTACTCCGGGCCGTCGCCGACGGCGTCGCTCGCCACGGCACTCGCCGGCTTCGACGTGAACGCCAGTCGCGGTGACGCGATCAGGGCCGACCTCTGGCGCAGGTCGGCGCGCGTCCTGGGGCATCTGGCGGCGCTCGGCATCCACACCCCGAACACCAGCGGGCTGCCCATCATCGAGATTCCCCTGGCTTCGAGCTCCGACCTCGAATCGGTGGGCTCGTTCCTGTGGGACCACGGCGTCTACGTCACCCTGGCGGCCTATCCTCTGGTTCCACGTAGCCGGGTCGGGTTCCGGATCCAGGTCACGGCCGCCAACACCGACGAGGAGATCGACCGGCTCAACGAGACGCTCTCGGCACTGGCCGAGCGGTTCGACCTCCAGCCGCAGGTCTGAATGTCCGTCATCGACGCTTCGGGCCGCGGCCGGCGGGTTCACCTCCTCGCGCCCCTCGCGCTTCGCGACTTCAGGATCCTGTGGCTGGGCATGAGTACATCGCTGCTCGGTGACGGTGTGCTTCTCGTCGCGCTGGCCTGGCAGGTGTACACGCTGACCGGCTCGCCGAGCGGGATGTCCGTGGTCGGCGTGGCCCTGGCGGCCCCGCAGCTTGCGCTGGTGCTGCTGGGCGGTGTCGCCAGTGACCGGTTCGACCGGCGGCGGGTCATGGTCGGCAGCGACCTGGTGCGCGGGTCGTGCCTGGCCGCCCTGGCGGTGCTCGCTCTCAGCGGCACCGTACGGCTGTGGCACCTGGTCGCGGTGGCCGCGTTGTACGGGGCCGCGTCCGGATTCTTCCCCCCAGCTTTCGACGCGATCGTGCCGGGCCTGGTTCCCGCGGACCAGCTTGTCGCGGCCAACGCCCTCGATCAATTCGTCCGCCCCGCTGCCCTGCAGATCGGCGGAACCGCCCTCGGCGGGCTGCTCGTCGCGGTGGCCGGTCCGGGGTGGGCGTTCGCCTTCGACGCGCTGACCTTCGTGGTGTCCGTCAGCTGCGTGCTGTGCATCCGGCCGATGCCGCCCCCTTCGGCCGACCACAGACCATCGCTGTGGGCGGACCTGCGCGCGGGAGTCGGATTCGTGCGCGCCAACACCTGGCTCTGGGGCACCTTCGTGTCGGCCACCTTCGCCTATCTGCTCTTCCTGGGCCCGACCGAGGTCCTCCTCCCCTATGTGGTCAAGAACCTCTTGCACGGCTCGGCGACGGAGCTCGGCCTCGTGCTGGCCAGCGGAGGTGCGAGCGCCGTCGTGGCCGCCCTGGTCGTCGGGCAGACCGGTCTGCCGCGCCGCTTCATCACGTTCATGTACGGCACGTGGACGCTCGCCACCCTCGCCGTCGCCGGCTATGGCCTCGCCACCCGTGCCTGGCAGTTGGCCCTCGCCTGTTCGGTCGTCAACGGCTTCGAGACCGCCGGTATCATCGCCTGGGCCAGTGCCAAGCAGCGGCTGGTGCCGAACCAGGTGCTCGGCCGCGTCTCCAGCGTCGACTGGTTCGTCTCGATCTCGCTCGTACCCCTGTCCTACGCCCTCACCGCGCCGGTCGCCCAGGCCGTCGGCGCCCGCCGGACGCTCATCGGTGCCGGCGTTCTCGGAGCCCTGGCCACCCTGCCCTTTCTCTTCCTGCCGGGCATGCGCGCAGTGGAGCGCGACCACAGTCCCCGTCGTACGGACGACACCGTCGACTGCCCGGCCGAACCCGAGGCAAGGAGGCACCGCATGACCCGTTCCCCGAAAGATCCAGCCGTCCCGAGGCGCAATGACGACGCGGACTGGGACCGCTGGCCGGTGCAGGACTACCTCGCCGAGAACTACCGCGAGCTCCACCCCTGCGATGCCGACGTCATTCGGCACCATTCGGCGTTCTACCGGAGGTTGACTCCCGGGAGTATCAACCGGTCGCTGGAATTCGGAGCCGGCCCGAATCTCTACCCCCTCATGCTCCCTGCCGCTGCCAGTCGCAGCGTCCACGCCGTCGAGTCGAGTGCCGCCAACATCGCCTACCTGACAGGCCAGCTGACCGACGGCCCCGACGAGAGCTGGCAGGCGTTCTACACCCTGTGCCGTGACCTGGACCCAGCACTGCCGCCGACCCTGACCGAGGCACTGTCCCGGGTCCGGATCGAGCACGCGGACGTACGGGACCTGCCCGAAGGGACGTACGACCTCGCATCGATGCATTTCGTGGCCGAAAGCATCACCGAGGATTTCGAGGAGTTCGCGTCGATCTGCCGCACCTTCATCCACTCCGTACGGCCCGGTGGACTGCTCGTCGCAGCGTTCATGGAAAACATGCCGCGCTACCAACTGGGCGACGGACCGTTTTGGCCTGGCTGCCCCGTCGACGGAGACGCGGTCCGCAGCGTGTTCCAGCCGTACAGCGCCTACCTCGACGTCAGCCGCCTCGATTCCGACCCGACCCTGCCCGACTACGGTGATACCGGCATCGTGCTTCTGGAGGCGGTCCGGAACTCCTGACAGCGGGTGCTGGGCACGCTGCCGTCACGGCAGCGGCCCTGTGGTCCTCAGTCCGGCCGCACGTCCCAGGTGCGGGCGCCGCCTCCGATCCACTGCACGCTGCCGGGTGCCTCGGGGTCGAGGTCCTCCAGGCCGACACGGCGGCAGAACTCGACGACATCCCTCAGTGAGTACGCCTGGCCGACCTGGGTGCCCAGGACGTGGACGCGGCGGTACGGCGGGGCGGCGTCCTCGACGGGGTGCACCACGACGTGCGCGTGATGGTGGTGGCTGTGCTGATCGGTGGTCTCGCTCATGGCTTCAGCGTCCCGGCCACGGGGCAGATCGGCATCCCGAGGCAGGCAGTCGTGGGCCCACACAGGGGCTGATCGGACACGGAGTATTGCATACTACACTCTTTGTTTGGTCCGCTGGGCGCGGTTCCCGATAGAGGGGCCTCTCTTTGTCGCTGGCGCGCAGCGTCGGGTTGGATGGATACGTTCGAGGGCCTGATGAAGCGTCAAGGCATATGACAGGAAGGCGAACCCGTGAGGAAGCGGAAGAAGAGTTCGAGCCGGAACGTCAAAAGTGTGGTCCACCAGAGGAACGCACAGAACGGCCGTGTGCGGGCCGTCGCGATACCAGCAGCCCTGGGTCTTGATGAGTTCGGTGGCGAACACCAGGAGGACGACGTCTGGGACGAATTCCTCCGCGTGTACCCCACTCCGGCGGCGGCGGTGGAGGCCGCGACGGCCGGGCGTCAGGTCGAGGTCCAGAGCGACAACGGCAGTCACGCCCATCATCGAGCAGTGCGCGTCGACGCCACGGGATCCTTCGTCCAGGACACTTACTACGTCCCGCTCCATGTGCAACAACTCTTGGTGACCGTGCTGCTGAACAACCCCGAGGCGCCGGGGATGGCCGATGTACTACGAGATCTGCTGTGGGAACTCCTGCCCGTGGCGGCGAGAGGTGAGCACATCGAGGCGATCCAGGAGCCGTCGAAGGGCACACTGCCGCGGTTCGGGTACCGGATCACCGTTCCCGCCGCAGGCCTGGAGGAATGGGGTGACTTGAGGGAACGACTGGAAGACCTCTCCGGGCCCTTGCTCGAAGCGATCGAGGGGTCTTCATTTGCCGGCACCGAGGCTGACGAGCTGTTTCGAGCGAGCGGGTTCGCTGTTGTTCGATGCCAGTTGTGCGGGATCTACCTGACGAATCGTCATCCTGTGTGGCCGGGGGTGTGGATCACTCTCGATACGGAGTTCGGGCCCATCTGCCTGCAGGGAGGCGAAGCCGATCCGTTGTTCAACGAGGACAAGCTGGTCAGGCTTCCTGTCTCCTCTCCGCATGTGCCGCTCCGATCCGAGACCGGCTGACGCGGGCCGCTGTCGTCCGCACGTACGACTGCGGGTTCGGCACCCTGTGCCGCCAGGAGCATCAGGAGCGGTGGAAGAATCGGCAGAACGAACGTGAGGTTCGTGAAGCGCAGCGGGTTCTCCGTGACATAGAGCGCGGTCAGAGTGACCAGCACGGGCAGGGCCACTCGCCTGCCGGCGACCGAACGGCGGGTGTTCGACAGCGCCCGCGTCGTGAACCACACAAGCGCCAGCAGCCCGAGTGTGCCGAGTTCGGCGGCGGTGTGCAGGAGCTGGTTGTGCGCGTAGCCGACCGCCTGGGCGGGGTCATGGGACTCGTAGAAGGCACCGGGCCCGGTGCCGAGGAGAGGGTACCTGCGCCACAGCGCGACCGCCCGGAGCCAGTACCCGGTGCGCCCGTTCAAGGTTCCTTCTGCGGGCGCGCCGCTTCCGAGGAAGAGCATCGCCAGTCCGACGGCGGCTACCGCAAAGGCCGCCCGTCGCGTCCATCGGCCGTTCGCTCTCTGCTGTTCAGCGCCCATGCCCGGCGCCGACTCGTAGAACAGGGCGCCGACCACGAGTGCGAACAACGCCGTCCGCGATGCGCTGAGAAGCAGACAGGCCAGCGCGGGAGCAGTCCACGCCAGCCGGAGGCTCAGCCTACGGACGTGGCTCCACTCGAGGAGAACGGCGAAGGCGGCCAGCCATCCGAGCGGGTTCGGCTGCGGCATCAGGCCCTGGAGCCGTGGAGCCCCGACCCGCCAGCCGCCGGGCCAGAGCTGGTAGGGAGCGAAGGCCCACGACGGGCTCAGTACAGCGAGGATGAGGGAACCCCAGATCAGTACGCGCAGCAGGACGCGCGCCTGCTGCGCTGGACCTGTTCCGGCGACGGGCAGGCACGCCAGCGCAGTGAACGTAGCCCATGCGGCCCACGCTTGTGCGTTGGCGCCGCTCCACGCGCCGAAGCCGGCCGACACGGCCCAGGCGCAGGCGAAGGGAAGCGCCGTCGCCGCGGCCGATCGCGTGATGCGGATACCGCCCTGTGCGAGTCGCTCGCCCGCACACGCGATACCGCAGGCCACTGCGACCAGCGGGATGCCCATGACCAGGACCCGCGACGCCTGGACCAGGAGATGGGCGTGGGGGAGGCTGCTCAACGGCCCGGGGACACCGTTTCGTGCGCTCTGGGTCTCAGTGATCACGGCCGCGAGAGCGGCGGACGTGAGCAGGACACCTCCGAACCACGACGACAACGGTCGCGCACCCCTGGTGAACGACCGGCGACGTGAGAGTGCGACCGCGACGACGGCTGCGGTGCCGGTGAGGAAGGCCAGCGCTGGAAACCAGCCCCAGGCCAGTTGAACGGCGGCGGGAAGACTCGTGGGCATGGCCGCTATGCCCCGGCCCTGGCGCGGCGGGCGCAGGCGGCTCCGAGGATCCGGCCGTGCATCGCGGCGCGCCACTTCCTGAAGGAACCGCGGCCTCGCAGGGCGGCGGCGGCTCCGAGCAGCAGTCCGGGTGATTGCCGGCTGCCTGCGAGCACCCACCAGGTGAGCGGACGCAACCGTCGGCCTGCGGGGTACTCCGCTGCGACGATCGCGGTCATGGAGTAGCCCAGGTCGCGTGCGACCCGCTCGCGGTCGGAGCGAGTCAGTTCGCGAGGTGCGGGGTGGTGTTCCACCCTGATGTCGGAGTCGTAGACGACGCGGTGGCCCTGGCGTCGTACTGCCAGTGCCATCCGCCATTCGATGGCCGGCGCCATCCCGATCATGGGATAGCGGTCGAGGTCGATGAGCGCGCGGCGCACCGCCATGTTGCTGCCGGGCAGGAAGTCGACGTCCTCGACCCGGCGTCGCGCAGGGATCTCATGCAGTCGGGTCTGCAGCTTGGTGCGGCCGGTGACCTGTGTGATGGAGCTCCCCTCGAAGAATCCGTTGCTGGTCCGGGTGTCCCGGAAGTTGAGGATCGGGCCGCCGATCGCCCCGATCGACGGGTCCTGCGTCAGTCGCCGGCGCAGGGCGTCGAGCCAGCCGTCCATCGGAATCGCGTCGTCGTCGAGGAATGCGACCGCCTCGCTCCGTGCGGCCGCGATCCCGGAGGCGTAGGCCGGCCATACCCCCGGGTCGGCGACGGGCACCAGGTGTGTGTCGTGCCAGGCCTTCTGAGCCGCCACCTGGGTTTCGTAGTCGCCGAGGCGGTAGACGACCAGGAGTTCGTCCCCGTCGGCGAGCTGCGGTCCGACGGCGGCCAGGCAGCGGCGGAGGTCCTGGGGCCGCTGGTGGCTGGGGACGAGGACGGTGATGGTCATCGCAATGGCTCCTGCCGCAGCACGGCGATGGCTCCGGTGGTCAGGCCGGTGAGGCGCTCGCGGTAGTCGCCGGAGTCGGTGAGGGCGTGTCGGCCCACGGACAGGGCAGTGCCCATGGAGCTCCACCAGTAGGCCGCGGTGGCGCTGCGGGTCCCGAACACGGCCTTCACGACGGCGTGCCGGTTGCGCATCCACCGGTGGTAGTGCAGGCGCATGTCGGCGCGGCCCTCCTGGGCGAGGAGGTGTTCGAGACGGGCCTGCGGATCGACGACCAGGGCGTGGGAGCGCCCGATCCTGGCGGAGAATTCGACGTCGTCGTAGAGGGCTCCGCCTGGCATGTCGTCCCGGAAGCGGTGGCGGTCGAAGACGGAGGTGCGCCACAGTGAGCATCCGAACAGCCAGTCGACGAGTACGGGGTCCTGTGCGTCGCTGGGTACGGGCAGGTTCACCCCCGAGCGCAGCAGTCGCCCGGCTGTGTCGCCGTCGAGGGCGAACAGGCGCAGGAACATGCGTCGTCGGGTGCTCAGTTGCGGGTGCAGCCAGCCCGACACTCCGGATGCGCCCGCGATGGCTCCCACGGTGTCCCCTTCCAGGAGCGCGACCAGGCGTCGCAGGTAGTCGGGGGCCGGGCGCACGTCGTCGTCGAGGAACAGGACGTACGGCGGATCGGCGACGCGCCGGACGGCGTCCACACCGAGATTGCGCTGCGCGGGGGCGGAGGCGATCCGGGTATGGACGTACTCCGTTGGGATGGTTGTCTGCGCGATGGCCTCCCGTGTCGCGGAGGCGGTCTGGTCGTCGCTTGAGTCGACCACGGTGATCCGGGCGGGCCGGAAGTACTGCTTCTCCAGTGATGCGAAGAGGCCGGGCAGGTAGGAGGCGCGGTTGCGGGTGGGCACCACGACGGCGACGGAACCACTCATACGGGCGTCCCCTTGATGATGTCGCCCACTGCGGCGAGGTGGGCGAAGGCGTGGCGGGCGAGTCCGCGGGAGCGGTGGCGCCCGGCTTTGGTGAGCGAGATGAGTACCTCGCCTGCGATCGCGTAGAGCACGGCGGTGCGCGAGACCTGGCCGACGCGGTCGGCGGCGAGCCGCCAGCGGCTGCGGATGACGCGGCGCATGACCGTCGCCTGATCCTCGCGGTTGATCGGTGACTGTCGGTGTTCCAGGACGGCAAGGGGTGTCCATACGAGCTCGGCCCG
This sequence comes from Streptomyces sp. 846.5, assembly GCF_004365705.1. Taxonomy (NCBI): domain Bacteria; kingdom Bacillati; phylum Actinomycetota; class Actinomycetes; order Kitasatosporales; family Streptomycetaceae; genus Streptomyces; species Streptomyces sp. 846.5. The sequence goes on along the minus strand of NZ_SOBN01000004.1, from coordinate 23,931 downwards.
TGCGGCCACTCGGGCGGAGAAGTCCACGTCTTCTCCTACGCCGTTGCCGGAGCGGCTCTCGTCGAAGCGCAGGCCGGTGATCGAGCGGCAGCGGTACGACATGGAGCACCCGGAGAGCCAGCCCACCCGCCGCGGCCGGTCTCCGGTGAAGCTCAGTACGTTGACGCCGGAGCGCAGGAGGACGCCCTGGTTGCGGCTGTTGAGCAGGAAGATGCGGCGAAGCCGGTTCGGCAGGTGCTCGGGGAGGTTGCAGATGCGCCCGCCCGCGCCGCCGGCTCGCGGGTGGTCCTCGAAGGCGGCGAGGATCCAGTGCAGGTAGGCCGGATCGAGGATGGCGTCGTCGTCGACGAAGTGGACGACGTCGGTCGACTCGTCGAGGTGGTCGAGGGCTGTGTTGCGCTGGAGGGTCAGCCCTGGGGCGGAGTGGAAGAAGTCGACGGCCAGGCCGCTGGTGCGAGCGAAGGTTTCGGTGACGTGCTTGGTGGCGTCGGTGTCGCTGCTGTCCACGACGATGACGCGATCGGGGCCGCGGGTCTGGGCGGCGACGGATTCCAGGCAGCGGAGGGTGTCGTCGGGCCTGTTCCTGGTGCAGACGACTAGTTCATGACGCATGCCGCACCATCCGAACTCCTTTGCATTCCACGGATGTTGGCGGCTGCGAGCAGGCGGCTCATCCGGCTCTCATAGGTGTGTTCCTGTTCGGCCCGCTGTCGCCCGGACCGGCCGATCCGGCGGGCTTGCTCGGGGTCGTCCAGGAGTGCTCTCACGACGCGGACGCACTCGGCGGGCGTCTGGAAGACGGCCATCTGCTCGCCCACGTCGAAGTAGGAGGGCAGCTGCGGGTCGAACTCGGTGACCACGCAGGTGCCGGTCCCGGCCAGTTCGAAGGGGCGGGCCTTCAGCTGGGTGCGGCCTGCGCGGTGCCGCACGGTTGAGTCGGCGAAGTTCAAGCTGATCAGCGACCGTGCGGGCACGGTGCTCAGTTCGCGGGTGCTGGCGCGGCCTTCGGGCCAGCCGCGCCCGCGCACGTGCACGCTGACTCCGGCCTGACGCAGCGCGGCGATGTGGCGCTCGCGGTGCGGGCGGCGAGCGCCCACGAAGCTCACGGCGTGGATGCGTGCCTCGTCGGTGGGTCGGAATCTGTCCGGGTCGTAGCCCCACTGGGTGAGGATCGGACGTACGCCGGGGAGCCCGAGGTAGCGGACGTAGGCGGTGCGGTCGGTGGTGGCGACGAAGTCGAAGTGCGGGGCGATGTGACGCGAGAAGGGCTCGAACCGCCAGTGGTCGTCGCACATCCACGCCACGGTGGTGGTGCTGGAGCCACGCAGTTCTCCCAGCAGGCGCCAGTCGATCTGGTTCTCGAAGGGTACGCAGAAGAGGAATTCGGGTTCTTCGCTGCGCACCCAGGACACGAGGTCCGAGTTCATCTGGAAGTAGCCGTTGGCGCGCAGCAGCCGGTCGATCGGCCAGAGGGTGACCCTGTCGAAGAATCGGCGGAGCACCGGCAGGAATGTCTCGTACTCGAAGCTCGGTCCGGCGGTGGCGTCCCCGTAGTCGTCGGCGAGGGCCAGCAGGACCGCGTGGCGCGACTCGCGTCGGGGGGCGCGGTCTGTGCTTGCGTCATACGGTGGCACGGGTGTCTCCCAGGATCTCTTCGGGACTGCCGGTCGTCGTGATCCGGCCCTCGTGGACCACGATGACCTCGTCGGCGCGGCGCGCGGCTTCATGGCGGTGGGTGACGAACAGCGTGATGCGGTCCGCCGATGCGAGGATCACCTCGTCGAGGAGGCGGGCTTCGGTGTCGGGGTCGAGCGCGCCGGTGGCTTCGTCGAGGATGAGTACGGGACGGTTGGCGAACAGGGCCCGCGCCACGCCGAGCCGTTGGCGCTGCCCGCCCGAGAGCGCTCCGCCGTGCTGGCCCACCGAGGTTTCGAGGCCGTGGCGGAGGGTGGCGACGAAGGCCGAGAGCTGCGCGGCGTCCAGTGCCGCGCGTACTGATTCCTGGTCGCCGCCTGTCTCCGGCCACACGATGTTGTGACTGATGGTGTTGTGGAAGACCACTGGTTCCTGCGGGACGAAGGCGATCCGGTTCTGCCATTGATGGACGCTGTACTCGTCGAGGGGGACACCGTCGACCAGGACGGTGCCCTGGTCGGGGCGGATGAGGCCGGTCACCACGTCGAGGAGGGTCGACTTGCCGCTGCCGGTCTCGCCGATGACGGCGTAGGTCCGGCCGCAGCGCAAGTGCAGCGACGCGTTGTGCAGAGCACTCTCGGCTCGGCCGGGGACCTGGACGGTGACGTCCCGCAGTTCGATGGAGCGGATCGCCTCGGGGACTGCCCGTCGCCCGTTGCGCCGGTCGGATGTCTCGGCGATCCAGTCGCGGCGGCTGGACCATCTGTCCCACCAGATGGTCTGGGCTCTGGCGGTGAGGAGCTGGCCCTGGGCCGCCTGGATCTTGGGCATGGTCCGGTAGAAGACCGCGACGAACAGCAGCGCGGTCGCGAAGTCGCGGCCGCGGAGGATCGCGGCGAGCAGCACGCCTGCGAGGAAGAGGGCTCCGATGGTCTCGACGGCGCCCCGGGTGACGAGCGGGGTCGAGATGTTGCGCAGTTGGAGTCGGCGGACTCGTTCGGTCCCTTGGGAGAGCTGCTTCTGCCAGCGGTGCGTCGTCCCGCTGGAGCGGAAGTACTTCAGCCCGTGGAGGAGTGTGGTCACTTCCTCGTTGAGGTCCGCGTTCTCGTGCCCGAAGCGCTTCTGGCAGCGGGTGGCGATACGGGTGGCCCGGCGGTAGATCCATACCGACGCGGCTACCACGATCACCGCGCCGGCGGTGAGGGTGCCGCCGAGCACGCCTGCCGTGACGGCGAAGACCAGTGCCACGGTGAGGGCTGATACTCCGGTGAGGAGGGCGGAGGCGCCATTGGCCACCTGGGTCGCCTCGGACATCAGGGCGGAGACGAGGTCTCCGGAGCGCAGCGACGCGAACTGGCGCCAGTCGATCCGGAGAAGTCCGTCCAGGAGCTCGATGCGCAGCTTCCGCTCCAGGCGGCCGCTGAGGCGTGCGATGAGGATCTCGGCGCCGACGCGCAGGACCACGGCGAAGACGGTGCAGAGGAAGAACAGCGGGACGTAGACAGCGCCGCCGGCGCCGCCGGAGCTGGCATGGGCCACACCGCGCTGCAGGAGGGGGACCAGGGAGGCCAGGCCCAGTGCTTCCGCGGCGCCGGCGGCGACCGATACGGACACCGCCGTGTATGCGGCGCCCCGGTGTCCCGCCAGGACCTGACGGTAGGTCTGGACTGCGCGGTGCCCGCCGCTCTTGCCGAGCGCGCCCAGAACGGTACTGCCTGCCTGTTCGGCCACCGTCACGACGGCACCCGCAGGCCGGGACTGCCGACACAGGTTCGAGCAGTCGAAGGCGACATCGGTATGGCTCCTTCCGTCGGGCGGCGGAGGCGGTAGGGACCGCTGTCGCTGCACCCGGGATGTGCGATTTCAGATCATAACTGACTATCCATCATGTATCCGTCTAATCCGTGCATATCGGCCATCCGCGGTGACGACACGCGGGCACACCGACACACCGCAGAGCCACCGTGCGATCACCTACCGTGGCCTCATGAAAGGGATCAAGACGAAGCTTCGCGGAGCCGTCGAGGGCGGCCCCAATACCCTGCGTTCGGTCTTCATCGCCCAGGAATCACGGCGGCGCAGTCTCTTCGAACAGTCCGTCGCTCAACTCGGCACGGGTACGCGCAACAAGAACAACCGCGACCAGTGGCTGGCCAAGGCTCTTGCCGATGTCCGCACGGGCAGCCGCATCCTGGACGCCGGCGCCGGCGAACTGCAGTACGAGCCGCTGTGCCGGCATCTGGACTACGTCAGCCAGGACTTCGCGCAGTACGACGGAAGCGGTGACGCGACGGGGCTCCAGACCGAGACATGGGACAGCTCACGGCTGGACATCATCTGCGACATCACCGCCATCCCCGAGCCGGACGCGTCCTTCGACGCGGTGCTGTGCGCCGAGGTGCTGGAGCACGTGCCCAGGCCTATCGATGCGCTCCAGGAGTTCGCACGACTCCTGCGGCCGGGCGGAGAGCTCATCGTGAGCACACCGGTCTCCTCGCTGACGCATTTCGCGCCGTACTACTTCTACAACGGCTACAGCCGGTACTTCTACCGAACCCACCTGCCCGCGCTGGGTCTCGAGGTCATCGAGATCAGCGCGAACGGGGACTACTTCCAGTTCGTGGCTCAGGAGGTCGTCCGCGCCGACGAGGTCGCGCGGCGCTACACACCGCGGCGCACCAGCAGCCGGCTGGACGACTGGGTGACCCTGGCACTGCTCCGCCGCCTTCGGGCCTTGTCCGCGGCGGACACCGGCTCGCACGAATTGCTCGCCCACGGCCTGCACGTGCGGGCGCGCAAGACCTGACCGCCGCCACCGGCCGCCTGCCGGGGGGACCACGGGCGGACGCGCCAACGCGCCACCTTCGGAACAGAGTTGAGTTCTCCGATGCCCGATGGACCGGCTAGCGGGCAACGGTCAGCCCTGATGCCGGCAGCAGCGGGCGCATGACCGACGCCGGCTCCGCGGCGGCATGCGGCAGGAGCGCGGCGACCTCGGCATCGACCATCAGACGTGCCAACTGCGGTGCCAGTACCCGGGGCCGCCATCCCAGAAGGCGCTCGGCCTTGGACCCGTCGCCGACGAGGTTGTCGACCTCGGAGGGCCGCAGGTATCGCGCGTCGAACCGTACGTGGTCCCGCCAGTCCAGTCCGACATGCGCGAAGCACTGTTCGACGAAGTCCTGGACGCTGTAGCTGGAGCCGGTTGCCACGACGTAGTCGTCCGGGGAATCCTGCTGCAGCATCCGCCACATGGCTTCCACGTACTCGGCCGCGTAGCCCCAGTCCCTGCGCGCCTCGAGGTTGCCGAGGTACACCACGTCCTGCAGACCGGCCTTGATCCGGGCAGCGGCAACGGCCGCCTTTCGGGTGACAAAGGTGAGGCCGCGACGCGGGGACTCATGGTTGAACAGGATGCCGTTGACGGCGTACAGGCCGTACGCCTCCCGATAGTTGCGCGTCGCCCAGTAGGCGTACACCTTGGCCACGCCGTAGGGCGAGCGGGGGTGGAACGGCGTGGCCTCATGCTGCGGCGGTGGAGTCGCGCCGAACATCTCCGAACTGGATGCCTGGTAGAAACGGCAGGGAAGGCCCATGACCCGGATCACCTCCAGGAGCCGGGTCGTGCCGAGTCCGGTGGTGTTCCCGGTGAACTCGGGCTCGTCGAAGGACACCCGCACATGCGACTGCGCGGCCAGGTGGTACACCTCGTCCGGGCGCACCTGCTCCAGCAGGTTCGCCATCCGGGTTCCGTCCGTCAGGTCCCCGTGGTGCAGGAAGAGGCGCGCCTGCGGATCGTGCGGGTCCTGGTAGAGGTGGTCGATGCGGTGCGTGTTGAAGGTGGAGGCGCGACGCACGATTCCGTGTACGTGGTACCCCTTCTCCAGCAGCAACTCCGCGAGATAGGAGCCGTCCTGACCGGTGATGCCCGTAATCAGCGCCGTTCTGTTCGTCACACGCATTCCTGTTCGTATCTGAGCACTCGGTGGCGGGAGCGGCGGACAGGCAGGCGCCTGACTCCCGCCACACCGTCAGCCTACGGAACGTTCGCGAGATGTTGTTGCATTTCGTGGCGACACGAGGTCTTTGTCCCGTTAGGGCATATGTTGAGGCTTCCATCGTTCGTGGTCGGAAAGGGACGGACACCTTGGATCTGCGCGACTACCTACGGGTCCTTGCTCGCCGCTGGCGTGCCATCACCGCGCTGGCCCTGCTGGGGACCCTCCTCGGCACCTGCGCCACCTACACCGCCACCGCGGAGTACCAGGCCACTGCCACACTCTTCGTGTCCCTGCAGGCCGGGGCCGACACCGTGGCGATGAACCAGGGAAACAGCTTCGCTCAGGCACGGGTGCGCTCCTACGCGGCGGTTGCGGCAAGCCCCCAGGTCACCGGCCCAGTCGTGAAGTCCCTCGGGCTCGACATGACACCGGCGCAGCTGAGCGGCAGGATCACCGCCGACGTGCCCCTCGACACAGTGCTCCTGCACGTCACCGTCACTGACACCCAGCCAAGGCGAGCCGCTCGGATCGCCAACGCCGTGGCGGCCCGCTTCGCCGAGGTGATCTCCGATCTGGAGCGCCCCTCCACGGCCCGCCAGTCCCCCGTGCGGTTGAGCCTCACCGCGCCGGCCACTCCCCCGGATGCCCCCTTCTCACCCCACACCACCCTCAACCTGGCGCTCGGGCTCCTGGCCGGATTGACCCTGGGCATCGGCCTCTCCGTACTCCTGGAATCGCTCGACACCTCGGTGCGCAACTCTCAGGCCCTGTCCGAGTTCCTGGCCGGGATCGCTGGACCAGCGGTGCTCTGCAGCATCGCCTACGACCCGCAGGCCCCGCGCAATCCTCTGGCGACACGCGAGGACTTGCACGGTCGCCGGGCCGAAGGCTTCCGCCGACTGCGCACCAACCTGCACTTCGCCAATGTCGACCGGCAGACGAAGGTCATCGCAGTGACCAGCGCGCTGCCCGACGAGGGGAAGACGAGCGTCGCCGTCAACCTCGCCGCCGCGCTGGCGGAATCCGGCGCCTCGGTGTGCCTGGTCGACGCAGACCTGCGGCGCCCTTCCATCGCCCGCACCCTGGGCCTGGTCCGCGACGCGGGCTTGACCACCGTCCTGATCGGCATCGCCAAGATCCACGAAGTCCTGCAAGGCACCCCGTCCTTCGCGGTACTGACCAGCGGCGCGGTACCGCCGAATCCCACCGAGCTGCTCAGCACAGAACAACTGCGCGCCACCCTGCGAGCCCTGGCCGAGGAATTCGACCACGTCGTCGTCGACACGGGCCCCGTGCTCCCGGTCGCGGACGCTTCGGTCATCGCTCCCGCGGTCGACGGATACCTGCTGGTGGTGCGCGCTCAGCGGACCACCCGCGGCCAGGTCACCGACGCGATTCGCTCCCTCGAGCGCGTCGGCACGCCCCTCCTGGGCGTCGTTCTCAACAGGGCGCCGCTCAAGGGGGAAGGGGGCACCTACGGCTACGCGTACGAATACCAGCCCGAGTACACCGCGGCGACACCCATCTCCAGGCTGTTGGGCCGAGGACGCGGCAGCCGCGTCCGGCCCAACGGGCCCCTCGCGACGGCCCCCACCGGCCCCCCTCCACGCCACGCGGCCGCCGACGAGGCGACCATCATCGCCCCCTCCCTCGACAGGCAGCCGCATCCGGCCGCGGCCGAACGGAGTTCGACCCGTTGAGTACCACCGCAGGCGAACCGCAGACTGATCACCGCCCCTTGGACCGCTCAGCACGCGTGTACGTGGCCGGGGCACACGGCATGGTCGGTTCTGCAATCTGGCGTCATCTGGTGCAGGAGGGCTTCACCGACCTCATCGGTCCCAGCTCCGCGGCACTCGATCTGCGCGATCGGGGCGCCGTGTTCGACTGGTTCGAGGCGACAAGACCTCAGGTGGTGATCCTGAGTGCGGCACGCGTGGGCGGCATCAAGGCGAACGCCTCCCGTCCTGCCGAGTTCCTGTCCGACAACCTGCGTATCCAGGTCAACGTGCTTGACGCGGCCCGCCAGCAGGGGATCACCCGACTGCTCTTCCTGGGCTCCAGCTGCATCTACCCCAAGCACGCGACCCAGCCCATCCGCGAGGACGCCTTGCTGACCGGCCCGCTGGAACCGACCAACGATGCCTACGCCATCGCCAAAATCGCCGGAATCCTGCAGGTGCAGGCGGTCCGCCGACAGGACGCCCTGCCCTGGATCAGCGCCATGCCGACCAACCTCTACGGGCCCGGTGACAACTTTCACCCCGAGAACTCCCACGTCCTGCCCTCCCTGATCCGGCGCTTCCACCAGGCCAGAGAGGCAGGCGCGACACTCGTGCGCAACTGGGGCACCGGGACACCGCGACGCGAGTTCCTCCACGTCGACGACCTGGCGCGAGCATGCCTGCTCCTGCTCGAACGCCACGACGGCGACGTACCCGTCAACGTGGGCACCGGAACCGACCTGACCATCCAGGAGACCGCCGCCCTGGTCGCCGAGGTCGTCGACTACGCGGGGGCCGTGACATGGGATGCGAACGAGCTCGACGGCACCCCGCGCAAGCTCCTGGACACCTCACGGATCCAGGCTCTGGGTTGGGCCCCACAGATCAAGCTCAAGGAGGGAATCTCCCAGACCTACGCCTGGTACCTGGAGCACCTCGCAGCCGGCACCGTGCGGATCTGAGCGCCAGCGCTCCCCCGGTCACCGATCGCGCGCAGCCGACTCCGACTCTCCCGGCTCCTCCGGCCCGACCCACCCACGGGAACCGGCTCCACTGCCCTGCGGAAGGACAAAGCTAGTGAAACTCACCGTCATTGGTTGCGGGTACCTCGGTGCAACCCACGCTGCGAGCATGGCCGAACTCGGCCACCAAGTGCTGGGCATGGACAGCGACGTCGACAAGGTCCATGCCCTGAACTCCGCGAGGGCCCCGTTCTTCGAACAGGGTCTGGACGACCTGCTGGCCAAGCACACCGCAACCGGCCGACTCCGCTTCACGGCCTCCTACGCCGAAGCGGCGGACTTCGGCGACACCCACTTTCTCGCTGTGGGAACACCCCAGCTGCACGGCGAGCAGGCCTACGACCTCTCACACCTGTTCAACGCCGTCAACCAGTTGGCGCCCTTCTTGAACCGGCCCGCCCTGATCGTCGGAAAGTCCACCGTTCCGGTCGGGACCGCCGCCCGCATCACCGATCTCCTCCATACGACCGCCCCCGCAGGCCAGGCGGTCCGTGTCGCCTGGAATCCCGAGTTCCTGCGCGAGTCCTTCGCCATCAGGGACACGCTGACCCCTGACCGCATCGTTGTGGGCCTCCACCCGAACGGCGGCGCCGACGAGACACTGCTGCGCACCATCTACGCAGCGCTCCTCGAGCGTGGGACTCCCTTCATCGTCACTGACCTGGTCACCTCGGAGCTGGTGAAGACCGCAGCGAACGCCTTCCTCGCCACGAAGATCTCGTTCATCAACGCCATGGCCGAGGTCTGCGAAGCCGCCGGGGCCAATGTCCATCAACTCGCTTTCGCGCTCTCCCACGACGTGCGGATCGGGCCGGCAGGCATGCAGCCCGGCCTCGGGTTCGGCGGCGGCTGCCTGCCCAAAGACCTCCGCGGGTTCATGGTGCGCGCCGGCGAACTCGGAGCCGGCCAGGCACTGGCCTTCCTGCGCGAGGTCGACGCGATCAATACCCGCAGGCGGTCCCGCATGGTCGACCTGGCCCGCGAGCAGTGCGGTGGAAGTCTCAAGGGCAAGCGCATCGCCGTGTGGGGCGCTGCCTTCAAGCCGAACACCGACGACGTCCGCGACTCCCCCGCCTTGGCCGTAGCCCAGACGCTCCATCAGATGGGCGCCAACGTCACCGTCTACGACCCCATGGCCCTGGACAACGCTCGCAAGCTGTACCCCCAGCTCGACTACGCCAACGATGCCACCGCTGCTGTGGATGGGGCCGCGCTCCTACTGCACCTCACCGAGTGGCCGGAATTCTCGCAACTTGATCCTCACCAGCTGAGCGATCATGTCGCCTCCCCCCAGGTCATCGACGGGCGCGGAACCCTTGACCCCGTCCACTGGCGAGAGGCGGGCTGGACCTACCGGTCTCTCGGCCATTCCTGACATCCTCCTCGGCCTGACTGATGCGGCTGATCGGGGGAGGAACCGAACCGGAAAATGTCCCCAACTGCCCTGACCGCACGGCCTGTTAACGGATCACGGAGTGGCCGTCAGTCTCACCCCGCTCGGCGAAGCGCACGCGCTCCACACCTTCAACGTGGGCGAGCCACCGCCCCTATCCGCCTTCGGATTCGGGCAGGGCACAGTGGCTTGTGACGGACTGGCTGTCCTGCGGGCTTCGAGGACAGTCGTCGGGCGGTAGGTGCTGCCAGCAGGTCAAGTCTGGGTGTCCCACAGCGGCCTGAGACGTGGTGACTGACTGTCATTCGGGCGTAGAGACCCTCGCGAATCATGCAGGTCAACGCATGACTGCTGGCGGCCGCGGTCCTCCGCGGGATCCCGGCACAACCGTCTGGCCAGCGCGAACCCCTCGCCTGGACACCCATGCCAGTCCGGCGTTCTATTGCACATATCCGCAGGTCATCCCATATTTTTGCGGACTAGAGCGACGCCCCGGCTGGGGAAATCAGGAGGGTGAAGGCCATCCTGTGGTCTGTCCTGCTGACGTCACCGAGGTTGCTGCTGACAGTTGCGAATCCACCGTTCAGGCGAGTGGTGCGCGGGATGTCTGCGGCGATGCGGACCGGCACCAGCGCCACAGCGGTGCGCCCGCCTCCGCCCAGTCCCGCGGGAAAGGGGCAGACGACTCTGCGCCGGGTGGGGTCGACCGCGCACCGCGCAGGGAAGGTTGCACCGTCCACGGTTGCTCCCTTCGGGAGCGTAACCGTCAGGGTGAAGGCGGGTGCACGCACGGTTCCGCGGTTGGACACCAGCGCCCTGACCATGGTCTTCCCACCGGCGCTGGCGGGCAGGGCTTCCACATGCTCGACCGCCATGTCAGCGTGGCGCGCGGCGTGTTGGGGATGCGCGCTGGAAGTCGACAGTGCGGGCACGGCAATCGCGGGCGTGGCGAGGGTTGCGCACAGGGCGAGCCCGGTGCACAGGCTCAGGCGAATCAGATGGCTGCGGTCAGGCATGCTCTGTGGCTCCTCTTCCGTTTTCGTGGGTAGGTCCTGCCGTCACCGGTAGACCCGGATGTAGTCGGCAGCGAAGGTGATGGGGTCGGTACTCGTCGGTGCGGGGTGGTAGGTGCCGGCCACGATGGACAGGTTCAGGATGAGATAGGCCGAGAAGCCCGGAGGGGCCGGCTTCCTGTCTTCGAAGATCTTGGTGCCGTTCACGTACCAGTCGTGGCTGCTGGCTCCGTAGTAGACACCGACGGTGATCCATTTTCCGGGCTGGACCGCATGCGTGTTGGTCCAGTACAGCTGGTTGTTGTTGATGTGATCAGTCAGTTCGAGCAGGTTCGGGTTGTCGACGTGGTACTCGAAGGTGTCGATCTCGTTGTTGCCGTCTTTCCATGTCCACAGCGCAGGCCAGGCTCCGATACTGGTGGGGAGCTGGACTCGGGTCTCGACGTAGTCGCCCGTCCTGATCTGGAAGCCCTCGGCAGATCCTTCGGTGGTCAGCAGACCGGTGTCCCACGCCTGACGCCCGTTCTCCAGGATGTGCGAGCTCGGCCGTGCGGTGAAGGTGGCAACGCCGTTGGCCACCTTCACGCTGGAGGGGTTCAGCCAGTCGAGTTTGTCGTCCGCTGGGTTGTGGTTGCCGTACTGGTATGCGCTTGTGGTGCTTGCCGTCCAGCGGCAGCCCCAGGCGAGGGGGTGGTTGAACTCTTCGCTCCAGTAGGGGGTTTTCCCTGTTCCCGGGGTGGTTCCGGGTGCCTGGCCCACGGTCAGCTTCTTCGAGGGGAAGTTGTGGTAGCCGGCGGCGTCGCGGTAGAAGCCGAACATGGTGTAGGTGCCGGCGTGGAAGGAGCGCGCCGCCGTGGTGAGCTTGAACCCGGCTGGGCAGATCACGACGGGACCTGTTGATCCCGGAAAGTCGAGATTGTTCCCCTGGGCATCACGCACGGCCACGCCGAGCGCCTGCACATGAGTACACGCCGATGAATGCACCCTCATGGTGGCCGCGAACGGGGAATCCGGCGTTGACGTGACCGGCCCCAGCAAGTCCTGTTTCAGGGTCACGGCGCCGAAGGCTTGTTCAGAGGAGGCCAGGATGAACAATGCAGCGAGAATTGTCGCAATCACTCGCCTGGATGCCGACATAGAAGCTCCTATTGCGTCATCGCATATTTGTTGTGGCGAAGGAGCCGGATATCTGTGGCTCTACTCCCCCTGGGGAGACGGCATGGGTAGAGGCTGCGGCAGTATCCCGATCGCAGAGGACGACGGATTCACCGGACAGCGGAGAACGTTCTCGGGCGGCTGCTCCGCGAATTCTCGTGTTTTTCCATCCGCCGCGGTTCAGGGCGCCGGCCCGGATCACCGTGGTATCTCATCGACCATGTGAAGAGGAAGTAGAGCCAGCGCGCGGTGATCGATGTGCCCCGCGTGAAGCAGTGACCGCATGTAGGTACTGGGGTCGGCTGCCGTCCGCTGGGGACTTCTCTCAGGGAACCTACCAACACACTACGTAGACGCTTTCGGGTTGCCTGTTGCGGCACGCCCATCCGTCCGGCCCTCCAGCCCGGGCCACGCTCCAAGGCTTGGATCGAGGCGGCTTTCCGCGGCGTCGGAATGGCGTGACGCTGCATCATCTGTTCGGCATTCATCCTGGGCCGAGCCCGTGCGGCTGACATCTGCCTCGAGCGCGCCGGGCGTGGCCGACCGGGTACTGTCCGCGTCTGCAGGACCGGCAGCCCGACGATGGCCCTCAACAGTCGGGGCCACGATCGGATCCCACCGCCGCACCAATCGATGCCGCCTGGATGAGCGGGCATCGCACCCTTTGGCCACTGAGGGCCTTGCTTGAAGCGCATTCGGCGAGGCTACCAATCACGTCCTAATTTGTCCGTTATGGGCGTATTGGTGGCGTGTCATCGGGGAGTGGACGTCACATCAGGTGGGTGTGATCGCGATTCGGGGGACGTTGGAGTGGGCCCTCGGCGTCCAGGGCCTGGAGGAGGGTTTGGAGAGAGGCGGAGACGACGAAGATGCCTTTTCGGCCGTGGTCGGCTTCTTGGAGTGCCGCATTGAGACTGGTGGCCAGGGCTCGTGCTTGGGGGCCGACGCGGTAGGTGGATTGCCGGCCGGAGTCGACGATACCCATGCGTCGGGACAGGAAGGCTTGGGCAGAGGCGACTTGTTCAGCGACGTCAGTGGGAGCGTGGCGCAGAGCTGCGTCGAGGTAGTGGCCGACGGCGAGTTTGGGGTTGGCGCAGGTTCTACGGTCCATGGCGAGGCGGACTTTGAGTGCGGTCAGTACGTCGGGCACGATCCGAAAACCGTGGGTGGTCCAGGTGTTGGAGGAGACCACAGCGTCCACGAAGCTCACGGTCACAGCCTGCCGGGCCCACGGTGTCCCGGAACGTCGGCCGGCTGCTCGCCGTTTCGCGCCGTCGTCGCACGTCGGTGCGGGAGGCTCGCCCGCATTGTCCGTCACAGCCACCGTCGGCACCGGGAACGAACCACTCAACACCTGGGTGTCCACCGGTGATCGTCGAGGATCGAGCACGGCACTCATAGCGGCGGGCGATGAGAAACCAGAATTGGGGACCCGCTGTGGGCCCAGTGCGATCAGATGGGGGGGAGTAGCGGGGGGCGGTGTGCCGGGCTCCGGCCCGGGCGCTGAGGAATTGAAAACGCCTTGGGCGATGAACGAGTTGGCTACCACCTCGTCTGCGCCGGCGATGACGGCGTTGAAGACGCCGGAGGCAGGTCGCCTCAGAGCGCTCGCGCTCCTCTTCTTGGGTGTCCGGTTCCCCGAGCCCGCGGCGTCAGACAACGATCTCCTCCTCGATCAGAGGAGGAGCGATCTCCCACCCCTCACGCGGCAGACTCATCCGACTGAGCACCTCGTGCATCAACGCCGCATAGTGCTTGCCCGGAGGCATGTTCGCAAACGCCAGCACCGCCGGCACACCACCGCCGAATGACCGTGAGATGCGGTTGTCCTGGCGGATATCGCGCACGAACGGCAGCAGCCCCGAGGTGACCATGCCCGCACGGACGTCGACCTCCTGCTGCTTCCAGCCCGAGGGCGGGTTCGACTTGTTCAGCACCGCCCCCAGGTACTGCGGATTGCACTCGTTGTCGGTGTTCTTCGCGACGTAGTTGACGGAGCCGGCCAAGGTGACCGCGCCGCGCACGGTGGCGTACTCCGGATAGCACACCGTCAGGACCCAGTCCCCCGCAGCCCAGCCCACCGCGGCCAGCGACGAGATCGCCGGAGGAGTGTCGATCACCACGTAGTCGTAGCAGTCCTCCAGGCTGAGCAGCATCCGCCTCAGCATGGGCGTCGCCGCGAACCCCGCACCCACCAACAGGTCCTGCGCCCGGCTCATCGTCGACTCCTCCGAGGCCAACAAATGCAGGACGCCCGGATCCTCCCAACCCTCCAACAGCGGGGACCGGTCGTAGATGATGCCCGACAGATCCGTCTCGATCCCCTGCACGTACGCCTGCAACGCCCACCCCAGGGAACGTGAGTTCTCCCCGCGCGGAATGTTGATGCCCATCGCAGTCCCTGCCTGCGCCTGCGGCTCCAGATCGACCACCAGTACCCGGGCACCCATCAGAGCCAGCGAAGCCGCCAGGTTCACGGTCGTCGTGGTCTTACCGACACCTCCCTTCTGGTTCGCCACGGCGATTACCTTCATGCCCCCACCACGCTCCTCATTCGTATTCAGTCAAGTGACACAAGGATCTATTGACTATTGAGCCATACAAGAAAGGCGACTTCTAACCGCTTCTTGGCGGCTACCCGAGTGGCCATTCTTGATTCTATTCTGGTGTCACGCGGTTTCCGCCACGAAGATAACAGGCCACGCTCACACCTCGTCAGGCGACGCGCGCAATGGATTCACCCGTCTGTCGGCGCTCACGAAATTCCCCACCTGTGGCGGGGGTCACGACCACGGAGCCCTCCATCCCGCGACGCTCGCGCGAATCTCCATCGGAAAGACGTACAAACATCGCTGACTTCAATTCAGGTGGAGATCGGCTCAACTCGCCCCAGCCCCACGGTCCCACTGACGCGAAAATCACGGTCAGCCCGGCAGACGGAAGGTGCGGCGGTGCCTTGTTGACATGCTTCGGGAACCGGTGGCGGCCGGCCTGCGCAAATGGTGCACTGTGGGCGTTGTCAGGCGGCGGTGTCGGGCTCGATGGGGCTGAAGGTGACGGCGAGCCCGAGGGCCTCTGCCTGGGCGGTGATGCGGGCCTTGGCGCGTTCGGGGTCGCGGCGGGTGTAGTAGTCGCCGCCGAGTTCGAGGTAGGGCACGCCCTGGGTGAGCATGTGCCACATCGCCGTGGCCATGGAGTGCTCGGTGGCGACCAGGGCTCTCATCGGGCCTCGGCGGGTGGCTATGCGGTGATAGCGGGCGCTGAGGAACGTGCCGCGGGAGCGGGAGACGGACAGCGCTGCGATGCCGAGGGCGCCCTTGAGGTAGGTGTTGCCATGTCTGGTCCTGGCGGGTTTGGTCTTCGGCCCTGACTGGTTGGAGCCGGGGGCGAGTCCGGCCCAGGACGCGAAGCATGCGGCGCTGGGGAAGCAGTCGATGACCGCACCGGCCTCGGCGACCATCACCTGCGCGGTCTTCTCGCCGATACCGGGCATGGTCAGCAGGAGGTCGATCAGGGGGCGAAAGGGCTCCATCACCACCTCGATCCGTGCCTCCAGTTCGGCGATGGCCGCATCGAAGCCGTCGATTACTTGCAGGTGCAGGCGGGTCAGGAAGGCGTGGTGGCTGGTGAAGCGGCCGGTCAGGGCCTCGCGCAGCTCGGGGATCTTCGAGCGCATGCGGCCCTTGGCCAGCTCGGCCATCGCCTCGGGGCCGGCCGTGCCCGCACACAGGGCCCCGAGCATGAGCCGACCGGAGACGCCGAGGATGTCGGTGGCCACCACGGACAGTTTGACGCCCGCGTCCTCCAGGAGCTTCTCCAGCCGCTGGTGCTCCTTGGAGCGGTCGTTGGTCAGCTTGGAGCGCAGGCGGGTCAGGTCGCGCAGTTCACGCACGGGTGGCGGCGGCACCAGTGAGCCGCGCAGCAGCCCGTGGGCTGCGAGTTGAGCCAGCCACTGGGCGTCGTTCACGTCGCTCTTGCGGCCGGGCAGGTTCTTCGCGTGGGCCGCGTTGACCAACTGCACTGGCAGTGCGTCCTCCAGAAGGTAGTAGAACTGCTTCCAGTAGTCGCCGGTCGCCTCCATGACGACCAGCGTCACGTTCTTGTCCAGGAGGAACTCACGCAGTTCGAGGACCTGGCCGGTCATCGACCCCCAGGTGGTCACCTCCCTGGCGAAGGTCCCCTTGCGCGCGCCGGGGACCCGGACGCACACCTTGGCGTCCTTCTTGCTGACGTCCAGCGCGGCGACGCGCTCGTGGACGACGTCCATCTCCCACCCCTCCGGGGTTGCCTCGGCAGTCGGTCGGACACCGCTCCGGGGAGGGCTGGGGTCAGCATGCAATCTGACGCTCGTGCTCGTGGCAACAATCCACGGTTCCCGTGGCCGCCCTCCGCCACCAGACTCAGGTGCGGGCTCACAGGCACCAGAGTAGATCCGGAGTCATCCGGAACGGACGACAACCATGCTGCCGTTCCCCGTGCGTGGCAGGGGCACAAACGCCGACGACGCCCCCGATTTTCCCGTCCCACCGCGAGGCCCGAAGGGCCGCTGAATGACTCAGGTTGAATCCGTAGCGTCGTGATCGAGGATCATGGCAGGTGCAGGATCAGGCCGGTGTCGGCAAGGCAACCAGTGATCGCGTCAGGCCGGTACTGGATCCGCTTGAGTCGGGAGCGGACGAGCGCTTCGAGGTCGTCGATGCCGGCGAGCAGAAAGTTGACGATGCTCCGCTTGAGCCAGGACCAGACCCACTCGACGGCATTCAACTCGGGTGCATACCTGGGCAGGTAGAACACCTTCAGCCACTTCCGCCGCGCGGCCCAGGCGGTGAACTCCGGCGTCTTGTGGGTGGAGACGTTGTCCCACACCAGCACGACCGGAGCGCGCAGCTGATGATGCAGCGCGGTCAGGAAGGCACGGTACTCATCCAGCGTGAAGCTCTTGGTCTCCTTCCTGCGGCCGTGCCAGGTGTGCAGCCGGTAGGCGAAGCGCGGCCGGTTGTCACCGGGCCGATAGCAGGCCGCACCGAGCGCGTTGACCCGCCCACGCTTGCGTACATGCACTCTGACCTGCGGGCGGGCCCCGCGCCGTGCCCAGGTCCGGCCTCGCGGCGGGCTCAGCCCCTGCCCCGACTCGTCGGCGAAGCAGATGTAGGCGCCGAGCTCGCCGGCAGACTTTCCACGGCCGGCCAGGTCTCCTCCCGCCAGCGTGCGATCTCCTCCTCGTCTCGTGCCGCCGAGCGGCGCACCGGGACCTGCCAGGAGTAACCGTGCCGGTCAAGCAGCTTGCCCACCCCGGTCAGGGTGTAGCTGACATGGCAGGTCCGGCCGATCAGGTCAGCGACCCGCGCCAGCGTCCAGCGCTGATCGTCCTCGAAACCGCACACCCCGGGCCCGGCGTCCAGCAGCGCAGCCACCTTCTCCCACTGCCGCCCGCTCAGCCGCTCCCGCGCCACGGGCCCCGCCGAGCACAGCGCCTGCGCCCCGCCCTGCTTCCACGCCGCCCGCCAACGCTCCACCGAGCGCCGCGTGACCCGCAGATCCCGCGCGATCTGCGCACTCGACTCGCCCACCACGAACCGCTCGGCGACCTCCAGCCGCAACCGTTCCCGACGGGCCTGCTCCTCGGGCGTGTACCCGCCCGCTGCCGCATACCTCATGATCCAGCCATAGCGCGAGGATCATGAACCGTCACCACCCAAGGCGACGCTGCGGGTTCAATCTGAGCAGGACCGACGACTGGCACATCGGGACCAGACCAAGGTCCTCGTTCGGGCGACCGCCGCCGGCACTCGGTGACCTGGCGGCCGTGGTGGGCGTTGAAGGACCGTGACGGCGATGACAGTGTTGTGGCGTCCCAAGGCCGCAAGCAGCGAAACGATTCTGCTGCTGCCCGAGGAGCCGATCTTCAATGAGCTCGTTCGGCGGTGGTCCGACGCAGGACGGACCGTGCCGGGCCAGGACGACCAGGAGTGGGATGCTTTGGCAGGAACCTCGCCCTGGCCTCAGACCACGGGGCGACGTCGTCGGGTGACCCCGGCCCCGGCGGAGGGTTGCGCCCCTCCAGTAGCGCTGCCAGGACCACGCGGCGAAGCAGTGGTGCCCTCTCAGCCGGAAGCGGCCTGCTCGGAGTGAGCTCAGCCTTGAGACCCCGGCTGTCCGCCGGCTGAACAGCGGGGTGAACGCGCGCTGCTGCTGCGAGGAGTGGCGAGCAGCAGTGACACGGATTGACCCGCTTGGATGACATTCCCGCCAGGCGTAGGACGTGGCGTGTCGTCAATCGTCAACCTTCCCGGGGTGAAGCTAGCCTCCGATTCATCACTGCATGTCATCATATTGACGCTTTTAGTGCGGAGTCGGAATGAACCCGAGATGGTTGGCCTGCCTCCTCACAGGAGCCCTTGCCGCGATGACCCCCGTCTTCGGGGCGGTGACCCCGGCTGCGGCCGCGAGCGTCATCAATGTCGCACCCAGCGGGTCGGACACCGCAGGATGCGGCAGCGCCGCGACACCCTGCAAGACCGTGACCGCCGGCTATGCCCGCGCCGCTGCGGGCGACACCATCCGGATCGCCGCCGGGACCTACGACGCGAACACTCCGCTGGTCATCGCCAAGCCCAACCTGCACTTCGTCGGGGCAAAGACGGGCGTGGACGCCCGCGGGCGCACTCCGGGCGGATCCGGCGAGACGGTGGTCACCACTACCGTCAACGGTCCCACTGCCCGCGATCTGTGGGTGGCGCAGGCCAACGGGGTGACCATCGACGGCTTCACCTTCGAGGGCAACGCCGCCGGTGCAGGTGTGTCCACCAGCGAACAGTTCAGCGGCTACCGGGTCGAGAACACCATCTTCAGCAACAACCTGAAGGGATTCGCCCCCTCTTCGAACGGCGCAAGCCCGTCGGTCTTCACACGCAACCTCTTCGTCGACAACAACAACGTCGCCCTGTCCCCGGGCCATCAGGGCAACGGGGTCTTCACCTACCGGCCGCTGGCCAACGCACGGTTCGCGGACAACAAGTTCCTGGGCAACCACAACGCGTCCGTCAATATCGCGGGCGGCGAGGTGTTCGGCGGCTCGCACGACCTCACCATCGCCGGCAACGACATGGACGGCGAGTTCCCCGTCACTCTCGTTGCCGTCTCCCGCATCGTCGTCTCCCGGAACAGCATGATCGGCGGCTGGAGCGGCGTCCAGGTCTCCGGCGCCTGCCACGACGTCCACATCACCGACAACACCATCAAGGACAAGACTCGCGGCGGCATCCTGCTCTTCACCGGCTTCGCCGCCGTAACCAACACCGCCATCACGATCGACCACAACACCATCGAGCGCACCGGCACGATCCCCGGACGCTACGCCGTGGAGGTCTCCCGCAGCAGCAGCGTCACCATCCGCGACAACCTCATCCTCCACTCGGGACACGACGCCATCGGCTTCACCGCCCGCAACCAGAACGTGGCCAGCACCGACGCCAGCCTCACCGAGAACACCATCCGCGAATCCGGCGGCTCAGCCATCACCGTCGCCGCCGACACCTACACCGGGCCGATGACCGTGCGATTCAACCGCATCGTCGACAGCGGTGCCGACCACGGCCTGGTCAACCACGCAGCCGACGCAGACATCGACGCCCGCTGGAACTGGTGGGGCTGCAACAGCCTGCCCAGCGGTACCGGCTGCGACCACCCCATCGAGGCCCCCACCGGACAGCTACGCGCCGCCACCGGCTTCCTGTCCTTCCACCCCTGGCTGATCCTGTCCCTGCACTCCGCACCCGCAGACATCCCCGCCGGCGCCGGCGCCCGGATCACGGCCGACCTGCAGGGCGACTCCAACGGCGGGACACCCACCGGTCCGTTCTTCCACCCGGTCCTCACCACCTTCACCGCCGACCCCGGCACGGTGACGCCCCATCAGGCCACCACCGACGCGCTCCTGCACGCCCACACTCTGTGGCCCGCCGGCCAGCCCCGCCCCCAGAGCATCTGCGCCACCGTGGACCACCAAACCCTCTGCCTCCACTACCCCGCCGTCACCCCCAGCCCCTCAACCCCGCCGCCCAGCACCTCAACCGAGCAAGGAGACGGGGACGGGGACGATGCGCACCAGCCTCCCACCTCCCACCTCCCGGCATCAGCCCTGGCCAAGAGCGGCACTCCCATCACCACGCTGCTCCCAGCATCGCTGGGCTTGACCGTCCTCGGCCTGCTCGCCCTGGTCGGCCACCAGCACCGCACCCGCCGTCGCCACTAGAGCGCGCATTGAGCCTGGTCCGTGCAACGGCTGGTCCGCACGGGCTACGGCGTAGCCGCTGCGGTTGCCGCGGCCCCGTTGCCGAACCGGCTCCGGGTCAGTTCCGTGGCTGTGCGGGCGGCTTGGTCGAACGGGGCGATGGAGGCCGCCGCGCGGCACAGGACGTGGGCGCCCTCCAGGAGGGCGATCAGCGTGGTGGCCAGGTCGTCGGCGGCGTCCGCCGTCAGGCCGGAGGCGGTGAGCCGGCCGGCGAGGGCGTCGGTCCAGGAGGCGAAGGCCGTGGCCGCGACCGCGCGCAGGGGCGCGTTCTCCGTGGACGCGCCGGGGGCAACGGTGACCGCCGCGACCGCGCAGCCGCCGCCTTCGGCGGAGGCGGCGACGACCGGGCGGGTCAGGGCGAGGAAGGACTCGACGACGGTCATCGGGGCGTCCGCAGGCAGCGCGGCCAGGAGGGCGTGGACGTCGCGGCCGTTCCTGGCGGCCGCCTCGGCGGCCAACTGACCTTTGCCGCCCGGGAAGTGGTGGTAGATCGCGCCTCGGGCGGCGCCGCTGCCGCGCAGGACCTCGGTGAAGGACATGCCGGAGACGCCGTGCCGTTGGAGGGCGTCGACGGTGGCTTCGATCATCCGGTCCCGGGTGTCTCCGGCCATGGATCCTCCAAGCAGAGCCTTGACTAGTACGAGCATCCTAGCCCATGCTGACGGAGCTAGGACGTACGTACTAGCTAGGTTTCAGGAAAGGGAGTTCCATGCCCATCACCGTCACCGCCCCTCGCGGAGTGCTCACTCCGGCCGGCGAGCGCGAGCTCCTGCCCCGACTGACCACCGCACTCGCCGAGGCGAGCGGGCTTGCCGACAGCAAGGCGTTCCTGGCCTTCATCGGCGGCACCGTGCACGTACTGCCCACCGAGGACGTCTACGCCGGCGGCGAGAACCGTCCGGTCGTCATGGTGGAGCTGAAGCTGCCGAACATCGGCCTGCCCAGCGTCGAGGCCCGCGCTGCCTTCGTGCACGCTGCGACGGAGGTTGTCGACGAACTGACCGGCCCTGACCATCTGCGCGAGAACACCTGGGTCAACATCCTCAACGCCCCGGACGGGGGCTGGGGCATCGGCGGCCGGGCCCTGACCGGCGAGCAGCTCGTCGCCGAGATCACGGGGTCGGGTCGATCCTAGGTCCGCCGCTGCCTCGCGATGGAGCGGTGTGGTGCGCGGGCACGGATTCAAGCTCCCTAAGTTCAGCCAGCAAGCTGAGAGATCCGCCGCCCGGGGGAACCTGATGCCCTGTTCAGCGGTATTTGCCGGGGCCAGCGTGTCAGTTCGCTTATATCACCGTAGAGATGTTGGTGGCTGGTTCGGAAAACCGCACCTGTCTGGCAAAAGCGTAAGGAGCAGTTTGATGCTTGGTTCAGCGCGTAGTCGTGTGCTCACCGCGGTGGGCACGTCGGTTCTGGCGTCGGGCATGATCGTGGTGGCGGGAGGGCAGGCCATGGCGGCGCCGTGTGTTGTGATCGCGCCCCACACGGCGATCAGCGCCAAGGCGCCGGCCGTCGGCGCCAAGGCCACGGCCCTCAAGGCGAACATGGTGACCCCCCACGTCGGCGCGAAGGTTCACTTCCCGGACGAGCTCAACATCCACTTCAACCAGTCCGAGGTCCTGTTCTTCGCGAAGAACACCACGCTGCACGTCGAGGAGGAGGACGACTAGGCCTCCAGGGAGGCAAGTTCGTTTCTCTCGGACCCCCGGTGCCGTGTCGGTCGGATCGACTCCGGGGGTTCTACACCAACGACGCGAAGTGCGGCCCCCGTGCGATGAGCACGGCACAGCAGACCCTCTGCATCTGCATCGCCGCACGTCTGTACTGCGTCAGACCTACCAGGGTGAGGTGCTGGAGGCTGCCTGAGCCGACAAGTATCCGAGCGCCACGCATGCATGCCAACTCCCGGCCGCGGCAAGGGCCGGAGACGAGAACACTTCTCGCGGGCTGCAGTGACCGGCCCCTTCGGATTCCGTTCGGCAAGATCGGCACTCTCACGCGCACTCCTTCCCTATGCCCCCCACCGCGGATCCGTGACGTCCACCAAGGGGACAGGGGCGGACGCTGGTGGTCCGGGGATCGCCGTCATCTGGACCCGGAGAGGGTGTGACTGCCTCGGCGCTGCACAGCAGCGCCGACTCTGGGCAGCACGGCCCTAGCTGACCTCCGGGTCCCGGCTGTCGGGGTAGTCAACCGCAGCCGGTTCGGCGAGACAACCGGTCGATGGGGCTTCGTCAGAGCATGGACTGACGAAGCCCCATCGAGGTTTCTGTAGAGGGCCCTTGAGCTTACTAATGTCCCAGCCCAACACCTGGCACCGGGCGGTGGCCACCAGCTGCGGAACGGTTTTGGCCGGGGCGCCATCGCCGAGTCCAAGGTGGTACTCGGAGCGCGCTCCCTCGGGCCGACTGGGTTGAACCAGCGGTGGTGCACGACATCGCCGCTGGCTTCGGTGATGTTGGCGACCGCAGCAAGCTGCCCGAGGTCCCAACAGGAACGGAATTGATCATCAGCCAGCGCTACCTATGGCCTGTGGGGACTGCGATCAAAGCGAGCACGCTCGTCGATCCCCGAGATTCGCCGCACCGTTCAACAGTCAAGTGCCCGAGGGGAAGTGCGTCCCTGGGGAGGTTCGCAGAGCCTCCCCACAGGTCGGTCCCCCGCAGTCTGTGGCGGCGACAGCAGCTGGCCCACAGCACGGTCGTCCGATGGTGTGAACCGGGACCGGCACGCGTCGTCTCGGTATCGGGGCGGGAACAACTGACGGAAGCTCACCGGGGTCCGTGCTTCCGCCGCCCCGTAAACGATGGAGGAAACATGAAGTTGATGCGCAAGGCTCTGCTTGCGGCTCTGGCCGCCACGGCCCTGGCCGGCGTCGTCGCCCCGGCCACCGCCCAGGCGGCCGCCCCGGGCACCATTGCCGTGGTCCGCACGGACGACGGTCACCGCCACCACGGCTGGTGCGACCGCGACCGTGACCGGGATCGGGACCGTGACCGGGATCGGGACCGTGACCGGGATCGGGACCACCGGTGGTGTCATAGCCACGGCGTGGATGCGGGCGGTGGCGGCATGGCTGCCGCGGTAGCCGACCTCACCCGGCACATCGGTGTCTGACAAGTGCATCCTTGGTGGTGGCCACCTCACGGCGGCCACCACCGCAGCTTGGATCGCGGCCGCCTTGCTGAGCCTGGGCATGAGCGCCTGCGGCACCGACCGCCCGTACGCCCCCACGAAGCCGTCAACTCCCGCTCCGCAGAGCACCGCGGCCCACCCGGCACCAACTCCCCCGCTCGGGACCTTCGCACCGATGCCCCGGTCCGCGCCCGTGCGCCTCGCCATCGCACGGCTGGGCCTGGTCGCATTCCACGAGCAGTCAGCCCCCGTTGCGAGGATCCGAGGGACCCGTACTGGCCGCTGGCCCCGCTCTTCGTCCAGCTGACCCCGCGCGCCCTGGCCCTGCCCTACGAGCTCCACTTGGAATGTCGGGAGGAGCGGCCCGTGAAAGTCCCCCGCCCCTCCCCGTGGCGCTGCCCCAACTGGCAGCGCACACCCTCTGCTGCCCGGGCGCGCCAAGCGTCGCCTACCGGGAAAAGGATTGCCGCGGCCAGCGGCTCCGGCGGCATGTCGTAGGCGCCGCCCGCGGAGGCGGCTCCCAGGTCGAGGGCCAGTCGCCTGGCGAGCTACGCGACTCCAGC
>NZ_SOBN01000003.1:987500-988729 GCF_004365705.1 Streptomyces sp. 846.5 | reverse complement strand
GGTCCTCTCGTACTAGGGACAGCCCTTTCAAGACTCCTGCGCGCGCAGCGGATAGGACCGAACTGTCTCACGACGTTCTAAACCAGCTCGCGTACCGCTTTAATGGGCGAACAGCCCAACCCTTGGGACCTACTCCAGCCCCAGGATGCGACGAGCCGACATCGAGGTGCCAAACCATCCGTCGATATGGACTCTTGGGGAAGATCACCTGTTATCCCCGGGGTACCTTTTATCCGTTGAGCGACGGCGCTTCCACAAGCCACCGCCGGATCACTAGTCCCTGCTTTCGCACCTGCCTCGACCCGTCGGTCTCACAGTCAAGCTCCCTTGTGCACTTACACTCAACACCTGATTGCCAACCAGGCTGAGGGAACCTTTGGGGCGCCTCCGTTACATTTTAGGAGGCAACCGCCCCAGTTAAACTACCCACCAGACACTGTCCCTGATCCGGATCACGGACCCAGGTTAGACATCCAGCACGACCAGAGTGGGTATTTCAACGAACGACTCCACAACCACTGGCGTGGCCGTTCACAGTCTCCCACCTATCCTACACAAGCCGAACCGAACACCAATATCAAGCTATAGTAAAGGTCCCGGGGTCTTTCCGTCCTGCTGCGCGAAACGAGCATCTTTACTCGTAATGCAATTTCACCGGGCCTATGGTTGAGACAGTCGAGAAGTCGTTACGCCATTCGTGCAGGTCGAACTTACCCGACAAGGAATTTCGCTACCTTAGGATGGTTATAGTTACCACCGCCGTTTACTGGCGCTTAAGTTCTCAAGCCTCGCCCCGTCGAAACAGAGCTAACCGGTCCCCTTAACGTTCCAGCACCGGGGCAGGCGTCAGTCCGTATACATCGCCTTACGGCTTCGCACGGACCTGTGTTTTTAGTAAACAGTCGCTTTCTCGCTGGTCTCTGCGGCCGGCCCCAGCTCAAGGAGCAAAGTCCCGTCACCAGTACCGGCCCCCCCTTCTCCCGAAGTTACGGGGGCATTTTGCCGAGTTCCTTAACCATAGTTCACCCGAACGCCTCGGTATTCTCTACCTGACCACCTGAGTCGGTTTGGGGTACGGGGCCGCCATGAAACTCGCTAGAGGCTTTTCTCGACAGCATAGGATCATCCACTTCACCACAATCGGCTCGGCATCAGGTCTCAGACTATATGTGCGGCGGATTTGCCTACCACACGTCCTACACCCTTACCCCGGGACAACCACCGCCCGG
>NZ_SOBN01000003.1:900000-982500 GCF_004365705.1 Streptomyces sp. 846.5 | reverse complement strand
CCGGGGGTGCCGGACAGCGACGAGCCGTACGTCCTCTTCGCGCGGGACCTGGCGCCGGCCGACACGGCGCTGCTGGACCCGACCCTGGTGCTCGGCTTCGTCACCGAGGAGGGCGGTCCGACCAGCCACAGTGCCATCCTCGCCCGGGCGCTGGGCGTCCCCGCCGTGGTCGCCATGCCCGGTGCCACCGACATGGCCGAGGGCGTCGTGGTCGCCGTGGACGGAAGCACCGGGGAGGTGCTGGTCGAACCGACGGCGGAGCAGCAGGCGGAGCTGCGGCGGATCGCGGCCGAGCGAAAGGCGGCGCTGTCCGCGTCGACCGGTCCCGGGCAGACCTCGGACGGGCACAGGGTGCCGCTGCTCGCCAACATCGGCGGCCCGGCCGACGTCCCGGCGGCCGTCGAGGTGGGGGCGGAGGGCATCGGGCTGTTCCGCACCGAGTTTCTCTTCTTGGACGACTCAACGAAGGCTCCGACCGAGGACGCGCAGGTCGAGGCCTATCGCACGGTGCTGCAGGCGTTCCCCGAGGGGCGCGTCGTGGTTCGTGCGCTGGACGCCGGCGCGGACAAGCCGCTGGACTTCCTGACGCCGGCGGACGAGCCGAACCCCGCCCTGGGCGTCCGTGGCCTGCGCAGCCTGCTGGAGCACCCGGAGGTGCTGCAGTCCCAGTTGCGGGCGCTCGCCAGGGCCGCCGCGGGACTACCGGTGTACCTGGAGGTCATGGCGCCGATGGTGGCCGACCGCATCGACGCCAGGGCCTTCGCGGACGCCTGCCGGGAGGCGGGGCTGTCGGCCAAGTTCGGGGCGATGGTGGAGATCCCGTCGGCAGCGCTGCGGGCGCGGTCGATCCTGAAGGAGGTCGAGTTCCTCTCGCTGGGCACCAACGACCTGGCCCAGTACGCCTTCGCTGCCGACCGCCAGGTCGGCGCGGTGGCCCGGCTGCAGGATCCGTGGCAACCGGCACTGCTCGACCTGATCGCACTGTCCGCGGAGGCGGCCACGGCGGCCGGTAAGAGCTGCGGTGTCTGCGGGGAGGCCGCCGCCGATCCGGTGCTGGCCTGCGTGCTCACCGGGCTGGGGGTGACCAGCCTGTCGATGGGCGCAGCGTCGATCCCCTATGTGCGGGCCACTCTGGCCAAGTACACGCTGGCGCAGTGCCGCCGGGCCGCTGCCGCCGCGCGCGCCACCGACACGGCGGACGAGGCGCGGGCGGCCGCGAACCAGGTGCTGTCCGGCGAGTAGGAGCCGACGCTGACGCCCCTACTTACCCCTACTTACCCCGGTGGCCGGCTCCTTCGGCCTTGGCGAGTTCCAGGAACGGGGCGAGTGCATCCGGGTTGTCGAGCGAGCCGGGGTTGACGGCCTGGGCGAGCGGGGTGCCGGAGAGGATGCGCTTGACCGGGACTTCGAGCCGCTTGCCGGTGAGGGTGTGCGGCAGGGCGGGGACCGCGATGATCTCGTCGGGGACGTGGCGGGGCGAGAGCTGCTCCCGCAGCGAGGTGCGGACCGCTGCACGGAGGTCGTCGTCCAGGGCGGCTCCCTCCGCGAGGACCACGAACAGCGGCATCCAGTAGCCCCCGTCGGGCTGTTCGAGACCGATGACCAGGGACTCGCGGATCTGCGGCAGCCGCTCGACCACCTCGTAGATGTCGGCGGAGCCCATTCTGACGCCCTGTCGGTTGAGCGTGGAGTCGGAGCGGCCATGGATGACGACGGTGCCGCGCTCGGTGACCGTGATCCAGTCGCCGTGCCGCCAGACGCCCGGGTAGACGTCGAAGTAGCTGTCGTGGAACCGGGTCCCGTCCGGGTCGTTCCAGAAGTACAGCGGCATCGAGGGGATCGGCTTGGTGCAGACGAGCTCGCCGACCTCGCCGCGCAGCGGCTTGCCGTGGACGTCCCAGGACTCGACCGCGGCGCCGAGGCTGGGGGCCTGGATCTCGCCGAGGTACACCGGCAGGGTGGGGACGCCCCCGACGAAGCAGCTGCAGAGGTCGGTGCCGCCGCTGACGCTGGCCAGCCAGATGTCGGGGCTGATCTCGTCGTAGATCCAGCGGAAGCCGTCGGGCGGCAGCGGGGATCCGGTGGTGCCGATGGCGCGGAGCCGGGAGAGATCCAGGTCGTGTCCCGGGTGGACGCCGCCCTTGGCGCAGGCGGTGATGTAGGCGGCGGAGGTCCCGAAGACGGTGGCTCCGGACCGTTCGGCGACCCGCCACTGGGCGTCGACGGACGGGAAGCCGGGGCTGCCGTCGTAAGTGACGATGCTCGCGCCCACGAGCAGGCCGGCCAGCAGGAAGTTCCACATCATCCAGCCGGTGGAGGTGTACCAGAAGAACCGGTCCCCCGCACCGAGGTCCTGGTGCAGCCCGGCCTGCTTCAGGTGCTCGACGACGATGCCCCCGTGGCCCTGGACGATCGCCTTGGGCAGGCCGGTGGTGCCGGACGAGTAGAGCACCCAGAGCGGGTGGTCGAACGGGACCTGCTCGAAGACCGGTTCGTCCGCACCGCCGACCATGTCGTCCCAGAGCAGGGCCGTCTCGGGAGCGGGTGTGCCCAGCAGCGGGATGTGCACCACATGGCGCAGCGAGGGGAGTTCACGGCGCAGCTCGGCGACGATCTCGGTGCGGTCGTGGTCCTTCCCGCCGTAGCGGTAGCCGTCGACGGCGAAGAGCAGGACCGGTTCGAGCTGGCTGAAGCGGTCCAGGACGCTGCGGGCGCCGAAGTCCGGGGCGCAGGAGGTCCAGACCGCGCCGACGGCCGCGGTGGCCAGCAGCGCCACGGCGGCCTGCGGGACGTTGGGGACGTAGGCGCTGACCCGGTCGCCGGGGCGGACGCCGAGGTCGCGCAGCCGGGCGGCGAGGGTGCCCACCTGGCGGCGGAGCTCGGCCCAGGTCAGCGTGGTCGGCTCGGCGCCGGTCTCGTCCAAGTGCAGGACAGCAGGACGGTCGGCGTTGGCGGGGTCCTCGCCAAAGCGCAGGGCGTGTTCGGCGTAGTTGAGGCGGGCGCCGGGGAACCACACCGCGCCGGGCATGGCGGCGTCGGCGAGGGCGCAGCTCGCGGGGGTGGAGAAGCGGACGTCGAACCACTCGGCGACGGCGGTCCAGAAGCGGTCGAGGTCCTCGGTGGACCAGCGGTGCAGCGCGGCGTAGTCGCCGGTGGGCGCGCCGTGGTGCTCAGTGGCCCAACGCTGGAAGCGGGCGAGGTTGGAGGCGGCGGCGCGCTTGGGGTCGGGTGTCCAGAGCGGGGTGGGCTGCTGCTCTGCGCTGGTCATGCAAATGCCTCCGGCGGTCGGCCTCGTTGCCGGGACCGAATCTGCCATGGGGAGGGGGGTCAGGCCAAGAGCATCAGGATGTCGGGGTCAGCGGTCCGCCTCCTCGCGGTCGGGTCGGAGCAGTGCGGGGTGGAGCAGTCGGGCGTCGCCGGTGCGGTAGAGGCGGGCCCGGGGGCCGCCCTTGCTGCCTGCCCGGGTCGCGGTCCCGCCGGTGCTCTCGACGAAGCCGGGGACGGAGAGGACCTTGCGGTGGAAGTTGCCCGCGTGGAGCTTCTCCCCCCAGATCTCCTCGTAGACCGAGCGCAGTTCGGAGATGGTGAACTCGGGACCGAGGAAGGCCGTGGCCAGCGGGGTGTACTCGAGTTTGGACCGGGCCCGCTCCAGGGCCTCGGCGAGGATCACCGCGTGGTCGAAGGCCAGCGGGTGCCCGGCGGGATCGGTCCGGCTGCTGGGCCCTCCCCTGTGGGGTCCGGCAGTCGGATCGGTCCCGCCGAGCGGTACCCAGGCGGCCGCTGCCGCGTCGGTGCCCGCCTGCGGGTCGGGCAGGTCGGGGGCGAAGGCGAGGTAGGCCACGGAGACGACGTGCATCCGCGGATCGCGGGCGGGAGCGCCGTAGGAGCCGAGCTGTTCCAGGTGGACCCGCCGCAGGGCGGCGGTGTCGACTCCGGTCTCCTCGGCGAGCTCGCGGGCCGCGGCCTGGTCGAGGTCCTCCTTTCCGGCTCGGACGAAACCGCCGGGCAGTGCCCAGCAGCCCTTGTACGGCGGGCCTGCGCGCCGGACCAGCAGCACATGCAACCGGCCCTGGCGCAGCGTCAGAACGACCACGTCCACGGTGACCGCGACCGGGGCGAAGGCCCGGGGGTCGTAGGCCGCGAGCCAGTCCTGCTCGGACCGGTCGGCCTGCGGCGGCTGGTCCTGCGGGGACATCGGGCGCTCCGCTCGGGTTGTTCTCATTCTGAGTTCTTCTCCTACTGAGAACAACATACCCCCGAAAGGACTCGCGGACCACCCCCTACGGCTACCGGGCCAGCGCGTCCACCACCACCATCAGTTCCTCCGTCAACTGTGGCCCTACCGGGGCGTGTTCGTTCATCAGCCGATACCACATGGCGCCGAAGGCCAGGTCGACCAGGGTGTCCACCGGCACCGCCCAGGCGCGGTCGCAGCGTTCCAGGGCCTCGCGCAGCAGATCGCGACGGCCGGAGATGTAGCCGCGCCGGACGGCGGCCAGCGCGGGATCGCTCACGGCATCGGCGGTGATGCCGAGCAGGACATTGGCGACGGGCACCTCGACGGCCAACGCGAAGGTCTGGTCCAGGAAGAGCCGCAGGTCCGCGCGCGGGTCGCCGGAGGGTTCGGGCAGGACGTGGGCCGCGCCGATCTCGGCCAGCGCCTCGATCAGAACCGCCCCCCGGGTCGGCCACCAGCGGTAGACGGTCTGCCGACCCACGCCGGCGGCTTCGGCGATGCCCTTGATGGTGACCGCGGTGTAGCCGTCGCGAGCCGCGAGCGCCAGGGCCGCGTCGAGGATCGCCCGGCGGGCGCTCTCGCTGCGGGGGCGCCCCTGGGGTGCGGGGGTGGTCTGGTTCATGGCCCGACTTTACAAGTCACTGTGCCTCGATACATAATCGAGGCACAGTGACTCGAAAGTGGGTCACCGGGAGGGAATCAAGAGGAAGCGGACGCCATGTCTGAACGTGTTGTGATCGTCGGCGGGACCTCCGGGATCGGCCTGGCCGCGGCCGAGCTGCTGCGGGACCGGGGTTACCGGGTCGTCGTCGCCGGACGGAACGCCGAGCGTCTGGAGGCGGCGCTGAAGGTGCTCGGCGAGGAGGTCGAGGGGCGGATCCTGGACGGCTCCGACGAGGGGCAGTTGGCTGCGTTCTTCGCCGAGGTGGGCCCGTTCGACCACCTCGTCGTCACCCTCACGGCCAGGGGCGGGGTCACCTCGCTGCTCGACCTGACCGGCGCAGACCTGCGCCGGCACAGCGAGGGCAAGCTCATCCCGCAGTTGCTGACGGTGAAGGCCGCACTGGGAACGCTGCGCGGGGACGGATCGGTGACCCTGGTCGGAGCGGTGAGCTCGCAGCTCAGCGCGGCCGGGCTGGTCGTACTCGGCTCCTCGAACGCGGGTGTGGAGGCAGCCTCCAGGATCCTGGCGGCGGAGCTGGCCCCGCGCCGGGTGAACGCGGTCTCCCCCGGGGTCATCGACACCCCCTGGTGGGACTGGGTCCCCGAGGAGGGCAGGGAGGGCGCACTGACCGGCGCCTGCGCCGGCACGCCGGTCGGGCGGCCGGGGCGGCCCGAGGAGGTGGCGCACGCCATCGCCTTCCTGGTGGAGAACACCTACACCACCGGCATCGTGCTGCCGGTGGACGGCGGGGCACGACTGGCCTCCTGACGGATCGTCGGGTACCGGAGCGCCGGACTGGAGCCGCGGCGGTGGAGGGCGGGCGGGGGTGGCTGGCAGACTCTTCTGCATGCCTCCCCAGTCGCGCCGCACCATCGCCGCCGTTCCCGACGCCGGGGAGCGACCGCGGGGCCGCTGCATCGCCGCGATCGACCAGGGCACCACGTCGAGCCGCTGCATCGTCTTCGCCGCGGACGGTTCGATCGTGGCCGTCGAGCAGCAGGAGCACCGCCAGATCCTCCCCCGGCCCGGCTGGGTCGAGCACGATGCCGCGGAGATCTGGACCCGGGTGCGCTCGGTGGTCACCGGGGCGCTGCGGCGGGCCGGCATCGGCCCAACGGAGCTGAGCGCGATCGGGATCACCAACCAGCGTGAGACCACCCTGCTGTGGGACCGCCGCACCGGTGAGCCCGTGCACAACGCCATCGTCTGGCAGGACACCAGGACCGAGGCGCTCTGTCGGCAGCTGGGCCGCAACGTCGGCCAGGACCGCTTCCGCCGGGAGACCGGGCTGCCGCTGGCGAGTTACTTCTCCGGGCCGAAGATCCGCTGGCTGCTGGACCACGTCGACGGGCTGCGCGAGCGCGCCGAGGCCGGGGAACTGCTCTTCGGCACCATGGACAGCTGGCTGATCTGGAACCTCACCGGCGGCGTCGACGGCGGGGTGCACGTCACCGACGTCACCAACGCCTCCCGCACCATGCTGATGAATCTGCACACCCTGGAATGGGACGAGCGGCTGCTGGAGTCCTTCGCCGTCCCGGCCTCGCTGCTGCCGCAGATCCGTTCCTCGGCCGAGGTGTACGGGTACGCGGTGGGCGAACTGGCGGGCGTGCCGGTGGCGTCGGCGCTGGGCGACCAGCAGGCGGCGCTGTTCGGGCAGACCTGCTTCACCGAGGGCGAGGCCAAGAGCACCTACGGCACCGGCACCTTCCTGCTGCTCAACACCGGCGAGAAGGCCGTCAACTCCTACCACGGGCTGCTGACCACGGTCGGCTACCGGATCGGCGAGCAGAAAGCGGTGTACGCGTTGGAGGGCTCGATCGCGGTCACCGGGTCGCTGGTGCAGTGGCTGCGCGACCAGCTGGGGCTCATCTCGACCGCCGCCGAGATCGAGGAGTTGGCCTCGACGGTGCAGGACAACGGTGGCGCGTACATCGTGCCGGCCTTCTCCGGGCTGTTCGCACCCTACTGGCGGTCCGATGCACGGGGCGTGATCACCGGGCTGACCGGCTATGTGAACAAGGGTCATCTGGCCCGGGCCGTGCTGGAGGCCACGGCCTGGCAGACCCGCGAGGTCGTCGACGCCATGGCCAAGGACTCCGGGGTGACCCTCAGTTCGCTCAAGGTGGACGGCGGGATGACCGCCAACGACCTGCTGATGCAGATCATTTCGGATGTCCTGGACGCTCCGGTGGAGCGGCCGTCGGTGGCGGAGACCACGGCGCTGGGCGCCGCCTACGCGGCCGGCCTCGCGGTCGGCTTCTGGCCGGACCTGGACGCGCTGCGGGCCAACTGGCACCGCGGTGCGGAGTGGACGCCCCGGATGGACCGGGAGACCCGGGCGCGCGAGCAGCGCAACTGGCTGAAGGCCGTGGAGCGTACTAAAGGGTGGATCGACGAGGACTCGGTCCCGGGCGGGGCATGAGCCCCGCTGCGCTGGGCAGGACTCTGTCGGTGGTCGGTGAAGCTCGTGGGGGCTGGGGTGGCGGGTCGGGTATCGGACAGGTCGCGCAAGGCACGGGCGCGGCTGCTGGTCGCCGCCGGGTGCACCCTGAACGCGCTGGGCTTCACGATGGTCGGCTCGGCCGTGCATGCCGTCTTCACCCCGCTGGCGCTGATCGTCACCGCCGTGGGGATCTTCGTGACGACCTGGTTCCTGCTGGACGCGGGCATCGCCCTGACGGCCGACGTGCAGCGCCGCAGGGCCGCACGACGACAGCTCTGACCTGAACTGACTACTGATCAGGCAGTGACCTCCGCCGGCCTGCGGAACATCCGGGTCGCGGTGACCGCGCCGTGGATGTCGGCCTCCTCCGGGTCGATCTCCGGCAGCCCGGGGCGCAGATGCTCCTCGACGGAGATGTACTTGAGCCCGGCCCGCAGGTCGGCGTCGTTGCGCAGCCGGATGATCAGCGGGAACTCCGCCAGCGCATTGGCGTCCAGCAGACCCGTGGTGTAGAGGAGTTGGACGCCCAGGGCGGAGGCCACGGCGCGCTGGAGCTCGATCAGATAGGTGGCGTTGGCGCGGCCGATCGGGTTGTCCAGGAACAGCGTGCCGGCGTGGGCCAACCGGGCCTGACCGCGGTCGTTGGCGCGCAGCGCGGCCATGGTGCAGTAGAGCGCGATGGCGGCGGTGAGCAGTTGGCCGCCGGAGAAGACGTCCGACATCTGGCTGACCGAGACGCGTTCGGCGCGCAGGACCGCGTCCGGCTTGAGGATCTCCACAGCCACGCCCTTGGGCTCGACCGCCGCGTGGACGCCGCGCAGCAGCAGTGACATCCCGTCCCTGCGGCCCCAGTCGCTGGTGCCGCTCGCCGCGCCGGTGCGGCGGACGGCCGCGCGGGTGGCCTCGTCGATGACCTCGCCGAGGCGCTCGGTGAGCACGGCGTGGTCCGGGTCCTCGAAGCGGATCCGGAGGAACTCCTGGCCGGACCACTCCCCCAGCCCCTCGGGCAGCCGGGACAGCCGCTGGGCGGCGCGCAGGGTGGCGAGGGAGGTCTCGACCAGACCGCGCAGGCGGTCGACGATGCTGTCGCGGTTGCGTTCCAGCTGCTCCAACTCGTCGCTGAGGACCCGCAGTCGGGGCGCGAAGGCGACGGCCCAGGCGGCGGCGTGCTCGGGCAGGGCGGCGGCCGGGAGTTCGCGGATCTGCTGGCGGGCGGGGGTGCGGACGGCCTCGTAGCGGGTGGAGTTGGCGTGCCGGACCAGGGTGTCGGAGGCGTCGCGGACGGCGAGGTCGGCCGCGGCCAGATCGGCGACGGCAGCGCGCAGCGAGCGGCGGCTGTCGGCGGCGGACTGGCGGGCCTCGGCCAGGGTGCCCGGGAAGGGCGGCGGTGTCTCGTCCTCGCCCTCGGGGGCGGCCGCGGCCGGTTCCCGCAGGCCGTCCCGGAGTTGGGCCGCGGACTCGTCGAACTCGGCGGCGGCGTGCTGGGTGGCCTCCAGTGAGCGCTGGAGTTCGTTGTGGGCCGAGCGGGCGGCGGTGAGCAGGTCGGTGCGTCCGGCCAGCTCGGCGGTGGCGGCTCGGAGCAGCGCCTGGGCGTGCTCGGTGTCGGTGGGGAGCAGCTCGTCGGGCAGTTCGGTGTGGGCGTCCCCGGTGAGCGGGGCGCTGCGCTCGGCCTCGCCGCGCAGCCGGCCGAGCTGCTCGCTGGCGGCGGAGGCGCGGCCCTCGATGGTCTGCACGAGGTCCTCGGCGCGCGCGGCGGCGGCCTGGCGGCCCGGGGCGTCGGCGCCGTCGGGGGTGGTGAGCAGTTCCTCGGCGCGGAGCCGGACCTTGTTGGTGAGGCGGTCCAGCTCGGTGCGGGCGGCGGACTCGTCGCCCTCGGCGCGGGCCTGCTCGGCGCGCAGGTCGGCGCCGACGCCGACCTGATCGTAGAGCTGGGAGGCGGCGCGGTGGGCCTCGCGCAGGGCCGGAAGGGAGGCTGCGGAGGCATCTTCTGACGCGGGGTCAGTTGACTCAGGGGCAGACTCGGTGTCCTCCGCGGTGGGCAGTTCGGCGCGTTCTGCGCGCAGGGCGCGGACGGTGCGGCGGGCGTCGTCGGCCGCGCGCTGGGCGGCGCGGCGGTCCTCGTCGGCGGCCTGGGCCTGCTCGGTGCACAGCTGCTGGCGCTGCTCGGCCTGTGCGGTCTCGTCGGCCAGCTCGCGCAGCCGTCCGGTCCATCCGGTGCGCTCGCGCAGCCGGAAGGCGAGCCCGGCCAGGGCGTCGGCGCGGCGGCGGGCCCGCTGGGCGGCCTCGCCGCGCTCGTCGCGCAGCCGGGAGGCCTGCTGCAGGTCGGCCTCGGCGTCCTGCTGCTCGGCGCGGGCCGAGGCGAGCTCGGCGCCGGCCAGTTCCAGTGCGCTGCGGGCGGCCTCGGCGGCGTCGGCCAGCGCGGCGAGGTGACCGTCGGGGCAGCGGGTGCGCCAGGACGCGAGACGGCCGCTGACCAGCCGGTCCGCGCCGAGGCGGGCGGCCAGCGTACGGATCTGCTCGTCCCTGGCGGTGGCCCGGTCGCGGAGCTGGCGGCGCTCCTCGTCGGCGGCGTTCTCGTCGTGCATGGCCGGGTTCGGCGGGACCAGGAACAGGCCCGTCGTCACCGCGGTGACGGGCGCGAGCAGGGCGGCAGCGGTGCCGACGGCGACGGCGGAACGGGGCAGCAGGGCGGCCGCGGCCAGGGTCTCCCGGGCGCGTTCCAGCGCGGCCGGGTCGGTGACGATGACGCCGTCGACCAGCTGCGGGCGGGCGTCCAGGATCCGGTCGTGGTCGGCCGGATCCACCGACTGGGCCAGATAGCGCCAGCCGGGAAGGGCCGGGACGCCGTGCTCGCCAAGGTACTCGACGGTGGCCAGCACATCCGGCCCCGGCGGCAGCAGCCCGCCGTCACCGAGCGCGGCAAGGACCCGGGAGTCGGCGGCGGCAGCCGTCCTCAGTTCGAACAGGGTGCGCTCGGCGGCAGTGACCGAGTCGTCCAGAAGCTCGCGCAGGCTGTCGGCGGAGCGATCCAACGCCTCGGGGGTGAGCTCGACGACCTGGACCCCGAGCAGTTCGGCGGCACGGGGCTGGGCGGCGAGCTGGGCGGCGGCGTCCCGCTCGGCAGCGAGGGCGGTCTCCGCGCCGGCCAGCGCGTCGCTGGCGCGAGCGGCGGCCAGCTCGGCCCTGGCCCCCCTGGCCGCGGCCTCGCGGGCCCGGGCGGCGGCCTGGTCGGCGAGGGTACGGGCCTGGTCCCAGGCGGCGGTGGCGTCCTGCTCGGCGTCGGACGCCGCCAGGGCGGCGCGGGCCGGGTCGATCGCCTCGCTGTCGTTGGATGTCGCCGTTGGGGCTGCGTTGGCGGAGTCGATCCAGCCGGAGCGGACTGCCGCCTGGGTCTCCTGCTCGACCTCGGCGAGACGCTGGCGCAGGTGCTCGCTCTCGCTGCGGCCCTTCTGGGCAGCGGTGGTTGCGGCCGTCGCGTCGCGACGGGCGGTCTCGCCCTCGGCCTGGAGCGCGCCGGCCCGCTGCTCCTCGCTGTCCGCCTGGGCCTCGGCCGCAGCGGCGGCCGTCTCCAGCGCGCCGACCAGGGCGCGGGCAGCGCGGGTACGGGCGGCCAGGGCGGGCGCGGCGTCGCGTTCGGCCTCACGGATGGCGGCCGACATCCGTGCCGAACGGTCCGCGGCGGCGCGGTGACGGAGTACCAACTCCGTTGCCTGCCAGGCGGAGTGCAGGGTCCTGGCGTCCAGCAACTCCTTGCGCAGCCCGGCCGCGGTGCCGGTGGCGGCGGCCAGCGCGAGGCTGGCATGACGGTGGGTCAGCTCGGCGGTGATCAGCGACTGCCGGGTGCGGCCGTCCTCGGCGTCAGCGACGGCGGCGGCCGCCTCGGCGACCTGCTCGGCCAGCTCGCGGACCTGGTCCCGCTCTGCGGCGGCGCGGGCAGCCAGGGTACGGGCCAGTCGGCGGGTGCGGCGCTCGGCGGAGCGGTGGGTCTCGCGGACCGACTCCCGCGCCGTGGCCGCCTCGGCGATCCGGCGCAGCAGGTCCAGCGAGCCCGCGGTGAAGTCGCGTTCGGCGGTCAGCTCGGCGCGGCGGCCGAGCTTGTTGGCGAAGCCGTGCACCAGGTCGGCCAGGCCGTCGGTGTCGCGGGTGTCGGTGACGGCGCGCAGCAGCAGGTCGGTGAAGTCGGCGTCGTTCTTCACCGCGAACAGGCCGGCCGCCTCGCCCTCGTCGGCGTTCATCTCGCGCTGGTAGCGGAAGAGTTCGGGGTCGAGCCCGAGGCCGCCCAGATGCTCGATCCAGCGGTCGTGGCCCTCCTCCCAGACCAGGTCGAGGGTCGGGTCGGCCTTGCCCGCCTCGGTGAGGGCGTCGCGGAAGCCCTTCATGGTGCGGCGGCGGCCCTTGGCGCTCACCTTGGGTGCTTCCTGACCAGGAGCCGGGAGGAAGGTGGTGCGCTCGGCGACCGGGAGGCCGTCCAGGCTCAGCCCGGGGCCGGGGCGGAAGGAGTACCAGGCCTCGGCGAACTTGCGCGGGTCGGTGGAGACCTGGCGGCCGCGCCACTCGCTGACCTTGCCGACCACCACGGTCTCGCCGGTGAGGGTGTGCTGCCACTCCAGGGCGACATGACCGCAGTCGTCGGCGAGCAGGAACTTGCGCAGCACGCCGGAGCTGGCGCCGCCCAGGGTGTTGCGGTGGCCCGGCAGCATCACCGAGAAGATCAGCTTCAGCAGCACCGACTTGCCGCCACCGTTCTCCAGGAACAGCACGCCGGCCGGGGCCGGGCGACGCGGGGGGCCGCTCTGCTCCTCGTCGAAGAAGCCGGGCTGGCTGGGGACTGGCTCGGGCACCGGCTCGCCGACACCGCTCAGGTCGAGCACGGTGTCGGCGTACCGCGCACCGGCGGGGCCGATGGAGTACAGGCGGACCCGGTTCAGCTCGTACATGGGGTGTCAGGTCTCCGTGCTGGTGGGGATGGGCTGGTGGGGACAGTCGGTCAGGAGGAGTGGAACGGGAGGCCCGCGTCGGCGACCAGTTCCTCGGTGGGGTCGGGCGGCAGCAGGCTGGCGCTGCCGTCGCTGATCGGGACCACGCCCAGGGCCAGCAGCTCTGCCATCGCCGCGCTGCCGGCCAGGTCGCGGACCTGGAGCTGGTAGCGGGCGGTGGTGCAGAAGGTGCCGCCGGCGTCGTCCGAGGTCTTCTGCAGGAAACCGGTGTCGACCATGAAGGACATCGCCTTGCCGACGATGCCGATGGTGGAGCCGGAGAGCCGGCGGGCGTCCTTGGTGGCGCCGGTCGCGCTGCGCCGCGCGTACACCCGCCAGGCGGCCTCCAGGCCGGGGGCGTCGCTGACCGGGTCGGTGTTGGCGCCCTCGGTCTCGGCCTGCTCCTCCAGCCGGCGGCAGACCTGGCGGACGAAG
Organism: Streptomyces sp. 846.5; assembly: GCF_004365705.1. Lineage (NCBI taxonomy): Bacteria > Bacillati > Actinomycetota > Actinomycetes > Kitasatosporales > Streptomycetaceae > Streptomyces > Streptomyces sp. 846.5. The sequence continues at coordinate 969,742 of NZ_SOBN01000003.1, read as the reverse complement.
GTGTCCACGCCGTTGACGGTGATCCGGCCGAGGTAGCCGTCGTCGGCCAGGTCCTCCGGGCGCGGGAAGGCCAGCGCGGCGACGGCGAGGTGCGCCAGGCCGTGCAGGAAACGGTCGGTGGACTCGGAGGCGGCCCGGCGGGAGTACTCGCCGAGGCGCACCGCGAACACCGAGTCCTCGGAGGCGGCCACCGCCATCCCGGCCCGGGGCGAGACCTCCAGCACGATCAGGCCGAGGCCGGTGGCGACGGCGTCGGCGAGACGGGCGAAGCCGGGGTCATCCCGGTAGCGGCGGACCAGCTCGCCGTACTCCGCGTCGCGGGCGGGCAGCAGTTTCGGCTGCAGGCCGAAGGAGACCAGCCGCGAGGCGTCGGCGACGTCGCCGGGGGTGATCGCGGGCGGGGCCCCGGCGCCGTCCCCGGTGGTGGCGTGCTCGTCGTAGCTGGTCATGGGCGGGACTCCAGGTGGTGCGGCTTCCGTCCGGCCGGGACGAGGGCCCTGGCCGGGGGCTCGGTCGGTGCTGAGGCCTCGGCGCGCTCCGCGGCCATTCCGGCCGCGTCGAGCAGGGCACTGCCGACGATCAGGTCGGCGCCGCCGAACTCCGGGTCGTCCAGGCGGGTGCCGTCGTCGACGGCGAACAGCAGTCGCTCCTCCCCCTGCCGGTAGGCCGTCCCCACCGAGGGGCTGGCCGCGTGCACGGCCAGCAGGGCGACCAGGTAGGGCAGTTCGGGATCGCTGCGGCGGGCCTCGGCGAGCAGCCCGGACAGCCGCCGCGGCGCGTCCGGCGGGAGGTCCAGCAGGACGTGGGCGGCGTCGAGCTGGGCCTCGGAGAAGCGGCTGTCGTCCGGGGTGTCCAGCAGGTCGGGCTCGGGCAGCTCCGCGCCCAGGTGCTCGCGCTCGACCGGCGGGGTGAGCAGCACCTCGACCAGGTCGGTGACCCGGACCGACACCGGGGTGCGCAGCCCTATGGCGCTGCCGAAGAAGGCGTCGCTGACCCGCAGCGCGTGCTCCAGCGGCAGCCGCAGCAGCGGCGCGAGCAGCTGCCCGTAGAGGTCCAGGCCGGACCGTGCGGTGGGGGCGGCGAAGGCCTGGCGGTCCTGCTCGGCGCGGAACAGCGGGCCGGCTTCGAGCAGCCGGGTCTGCAGCTGGGTGTGGCGGCGGATGCAGTCCTTGACGATGTCGACCAGCTCGGCGGCGCGGCGCTTGTGCTCGGGGTCCTCGGACTCGTCGCGGGCGCGGCGGATGTTGGTGAGGATCGCGTTCTCGTGCCGGTAGCGGTCGGCGATGTGCTCCAGGGCCTCGTGGATCAGGTCGGGGACCGTCTCCATCCAGTCCACGGCACGGACGTTGCGCCGGGTCGCCTCCAGCGCGCGGCGCAGCGTCTCGGCGAACTGGACCGTGCGGTAGCGGGCCTGCTCGGCGGCGAGCTGGGCGTCCGCCAGCCGGCCCCGGCTGATCAGCACCTCCAGCTTGACCTCGGCGGCGATCTGGGCGCTGGTGACGTCCGTGTCCAGGGCGCCGACCAGGACGTTGACGGCCTCGTCGGTGGTGCGCAGGTAGACCCCGCCGTCCGGGCCGGGGACCTCCTCGATCAGTTTGAAGTCGTAGTCGCGGCGGACGTAGGAGCCGTCGGGCGCGAAGGTGCCGTAGACGGCGCGGAAGCCCCGGTCCACGCTGCCGACGTTGATCAGCGACTCCAGCACCCAGCGAGCCACCCGCTCGTGCTCGGTCCAGGGGCGCTGCGGGGCCTGCGCGGCGACCCGGGGCTGCAGCCGGGCCAGTACCTGGTCGCGGTCGGCGCCGGTGTCGAAATCCATCTGCAGGGTGACCAGGTCGATCGCGGACAGCGCCACCTCGGCCATGCCGTAGACCGCGTACTCGCCCGCCAGATTGGCCTTGCGGCTGTCCAGATCGTGCAGCGGGGCGGTGCACGCGAGCGCGCGGAGCCGCCGGGCCAGCCCCTCGTCGGCGGCTGGGCCCAGCGAGACGCGGGTGCTGGGGTCGGCGGATGTGGTCACGATCGACAAGATTAGGGGGTGGCACTGACAGGCTCCGAAACGCCACGGAATGCGGGCAATTGTGTGACCTTGCACACGCGGGCGCCCCCTAGGATCTGGTGCCATGGTGACCATCGATCTCAACGCTGACCTGGGCGAGGGCTTCGGGCGCTGGACGCTGACCGACGACGAGGCCCTGCTGACCGTGGTCACCAGTGCGAACGTCGCCTGCGGCTTCCATGCGGGCGACCCTTCGACGATCCGCCGGGTGTGCGAACTGGCGGCGGAGCGCGGGGTGCGGATCGGGGCCCAGGTCTCCTACCGGGACCTGGCCGGCTTCGGGCGGCGGTCGATGGAGGTGCCGCGCCGGGAGCTGGCCGACGAGATCGTCTACCAGCTGGGCGCCCTGGACCTGTTCGCCCGGTCGGCCGGGACGGCGGTGGCCTATCTGAAGCCGCACGGCGCGCTCTACAACCGGGTGGTGTGGGACCAGGAGCAGGCGGGCGCCGTGGTGGACGCGCTGCTGGCCCACCGGCGGGCGGACGGGCGGGCGCTGCCGGTGCTCGGGCTGCCCGGCTCGGCACTGCTGGCGGCGGCGGAGGCGGCCGGACTGCCGGTGGTCGCCGAGGCCTTCGCGGACCGGGCCTACACGGCGCAGGGAACGCTGCTGCCGCGGACCGAGCCGGGGGCGGTGCTGCACGACCCGGACGCAGTGGTGGCCCGGGCGGTGCGGATGGCCCGGGACGGGGAGGTGGTCGCGGCGGACGGCAGCCTGGTCACGGTGCTGGCGGCCTCGCTGTGCGTGCACGGGGACACGCCTGGAGCGGCGGCGCTGGCGCTGCGGGTGCGGGAGGCGCTGGTCGCCGCCGGGGTGGGCGTGGAGGCGTTCGTATGAGCGTGCGGATCCTGGCGGCGGGGCGCTCGGCGCTGCTGCTGGAGGTCGACAGCGACGCGGAGGTGGCGTCGCTGCACAAGGAGTTGATCAACCGTCAGGCGGACGGGCGGCTGGGCCAGGTGGCCGAGATCGTGCCGGCCGCGCGGACCGTACTGCTGGACGGGCTGGCCAGGCCGGAGCTGGTCGCAGCCCAGTTCGAGGGGTGGCAGCCGCAGCCGTCGGCGCCGCCGGAGGGCGCCGTGGTCACCGTGCCGACCCGCTACGACGGCGAGGACCTGGCGGAGGTCGCGGCGCTGTGGGGGGTGTCCGCCGCCGAGGCGGTGCGGATCCACACCGGCGGCGAGTACCGGGTGGCGTTCTGCGGTTTCGCGCCCGGTTTCGCCTATCTGACCGGGCTGCCCGAGCGGTACGCCGTGCCGCGGCGGGCCACTCCGCGGACCCGGGTCCCGGCCGGCTCGGTGGCGCTGGCCGGCGGCTACACCGGGGTCTACCCCAGCGCCTCACCGGGCGGCTGGCAGCTGCTCGGGCGCACCGAGCTGCCGGTCTGGGACCTGGGGCGGGACCCCGCGGCGCTGCTGCTGCCGGGCACCCGGGTGCGTTTTGTGGAGCAGACGTGAGGGCGGCGCAGACGTGAGAGGGATGGAGGTGGTCCGGCCGGGACCGCTGACGACGGTTCAGGACGGCGGGCGCGTCGGCGTGGCCGCGCTCGGGGTGCCGCGCGCCGGGGCACTCGATCCGGACGCGCGCGGCCTGGCCAACCGGCTGGTCGGCAACACCCCGGACGCGGCGGTGCTGGAGGCCACTCTCGGCGGGGTCGCACTGCGGGCCCTGGAGCCGCTGCTGGCCGCGGTCGTCGGCGCACCCGCACCGGTGCGGGTCGACGGCAGGGCGGTGGCCTGGGGCGCTCCGGTGCCCGTGCCGGCCGGGGCGGTGCTGGCGGTGGGCGCGCCGACCAGCGGGCTGCGCTGCTACCTGGCGGTGGCCGGCGGTTTCGCCGTGCCGCCGGTGCTGGGCAGCCGGTCGGCGGACCTGCTGGCCGGGCTGGGACCGCCGCCGCTGGCCGCGGGGCAGCTGCTGCCGGTGGGGCCGCCGACCGGTCCGCCGTGCTGGATCGACCCGCTTCCGCTGCCCGCGCCCCCGCGCGAACTCCTGCTGCGGCTGGACCTCGGGCCGCGCGCCGACTGGTTCACCCCGGCGGCACTGCGGACCCTGGACGCCGGGCGCTGGACGGTCTCCTCCGCGTCCAACCGGGTCGGACTGCGGCTGGTCGGGCCTGCGCTCGAACGCCTGCCGGGCCGCGGCGAACTGCCGAGCGAGGGAATGGTGCTCGGCGCGGTGCAGGTGCCGCCGGACGGGCTGCCGGTGGTGTTCCTGGCCGACCACCCCACGACCGGGGGTTATCCGGTGCTGGGCGTGGTCCCGGCGGCCGATCTCACGGCGGCCGGACAAGCCGTTCCTGGAACACCCGTTCGATTCACTCGCTCAATGCGGTGAACAAACGCCCGACAACACGACAACCGCTCGCGATCCGAGAAGACTGCTGCCCATCGAACGAACCGGCGAGGACGAAGGAGTCCGCCATGGGTGAGGTAGTACTGGCGGTCGGTACCGCCAAGGGGCTGTTCCTGGGACGCAGCCGGGACCGCGAGGCCTGGGAGTGGAACGAGCAGCCGCACTTCCCGATGCAGGGCGTGTACTCGGTGGCCATCGACCGCAGGGGCGGCACGCCGAGGATCCTGGTCGGCGCCGACAGCAGCCACTGGGGCCCCTCGGTGTTCCACTCCGACGACCTGGGCGCGACCTGGCAGGAGCCCAAGCAGCCCGCAGTGAGCTTCCCCAAGTCGACCGGGACCTCGCTGGAGCGGGTGTGGCAGCTCCAGCCGGCCGGCGCGGACCAGCCGACCGTCGTCTACGCCGGCACCGAGCCGGCGGCGCTGTTCCGGTCCGAGGACAGGGGCGAGTCGTTCTCGCTGGTGGAGAGCCTGTGGAAACATCCGCAGCGCAAGGACTGGGGCGCCGGCTTCGGCGGCCAGGGGATGCACACGGTCCTGGTCGACCGGGAGGACCCCCGGCAGCTCACCGTCGCGGTGTCGACCGGCGGCGTCTACCGCTCGGCGGACGGCGGGGAGAGCTGGGCGCCGTCGAACACCGGGGTGGAGGCCCGGTTCCAGCCGGACCGCAACCCGGAGTTCGGGCAGTGCGTGCACAAGATCGCGGTGGACGCCGGCGATCCGTCCCGGCTGTACCTGCAGAACCACGGCGGCGTCTACCGCAGCGACGACTCCGGCGGGCACTGGACCCCGATCGACGCCGATCTGCCGGCGGACTTCGGCTTCGCCATCGCGGCGCATCCGCGACGGGCGGGCACGGTCTATGTGTTCCCGCTGGTCGCCGACTTCGAGCGGCTGCCGCCCGGGCACCGCTGCCGGGTCTACCGCTCGCGCGATGCCGGGGAGACCTGGGAGCCACTGTCCGAGGGGCTGCCGCAGGAGCCGCACTACGGGGTGGTGCTGCGCGACGCGCTCTGCCTGGACGACGCCGACCCGGTGGGCGTCTACTTCGGCAACCGCAACGGCGAGGTCTACGGCAGTGCGGACGAGGGGGACAGCTGGCGATTGCTGACGGAGCATCTGCCCGCCGTGCTGTGCGTCCGGGCGGCGAAGATCGGTTGATCAGCTGACGGCGCGCAGGCTGCTCCCGGAGTCGGAACCGGACACGGCGGCCAGGGCTGCCGCGGTGCGGCGGGCGGCGGCGAGATCGAGGGCCAGGGGGTCGCGCTGCCTGGCTTCGGACGCGGCCAGGCGGAGCAGGTCGGGGAGGAGGTCGGTGCAGCGTTCGGCCACCCAGCGGGTGCCCTTGGTGGCCATCCACCAGGTCTGGGCGGCCCGGCTCGGTGCGGCGCTCTCGGGCTCGGGCGTCGGGGCGGGGCCTGCAGCCGTACCGTGCGCGGCCAGCGCGGTATGGAACTCGCGAGCCAAGGCACGGTGCCCACGCTCGCTGGGGTGCAGCCGGTCCACGCTCCACATCCGCGGGTCGTCGATCCAATCGGCCTCGGCCGCGTGGACATGGACGGCGGCATAGCGCTCGCTCAGGGCGTGGACGACCTCGTTGACGCTGCGCATCCGGCGCGCCAGCGGACGCGCGAGCGGGCCGGGGAGGCGCAGCAGCCGGCCGGGGTCCGGCAGGCAGGCGGTGAGCAGGACGGTGCCGCCCGCGCTGAGCTCGGCCATGACGGCGTCCAGGTCGGCCGTCACCGCGTCGATGTCGTAGCTGGCGCGCAGGGTGTCGTTGGCGCCGACCAGGACGGAGGCGAGGTGCGGTCGGTGCGCCAGTGCGGTCGGGAGCTGGGTACGGGCCACGTCGGCGGCCCGGGCACCGCTGACGGCGAGGTTGTGCAGGTCGACGGCCTCGGCCAGCGGTGCCAGGCCGGCCGCGAGCAGGGCGGCCCAGCCGCGCCAGCCGCCGCCGGGCGCGGGGTCGCCGAGGCCTTCGGTGAGGGAGTCGCCGAGCGCGGCGACCCTGAGCAGCGTCATGCCATGACTCCTCGGACGGGCTGCGGTATGCGGTGGGCGGCGAGGAAGCCGGCGACGGCCCGGTCCCAGCCGTACTGCTCGGCCCGGTCGCGGGCCCGGGACCGCCGGTCGGCCTCGGGCCGGGCCAGCAGTCGCTGCACGGCGTCAGAGAAGCCGGGGCCGGTGTCGGCCGCGGTCTCGCCGGCGTCGCCGACGATCTGCGGCAGCGCGGAGGAAGCGCTGACCACGACCGGGGTGCCACAGGCCAGGGCTTCCAGGGCGGCCAGGCCGAAGGTCTCGATCGGCCCGGGCGCCAGCACCACGTCGGCGCTGGCGAGCAGGGCCGCCAGGGCGTCGGCGGAGCCGATGTGGCCGACCATCCGCACCGGCAGCCGTTCCGACCTGACCCGCGCCTCCATCCGGGCGCGCAGCGGGCCCTCCCCCGCCACCACCAGCACGGCCGGTACGCCGCGGCGGCGCAGTTCGGCGACGGCGTCCAGGGCGCGCTCGGGGCGCTTCTCCGGCGAGAGCCGCGAGCAGAGCACCAGCAGCACCTCGCCGGGGCGTGCGTAGTGGTTGCGCGCCGCGGCGTTGCGCTGCCGGGGGTGGCAGCGTTCCAGGTCGACGCCCAGGGGGGCGCGGACCACATTGCGGGCGCCGAGCCGGTGGAACTCGGCGGCGGCCCAGTCGGTGGTGCAGATGACGGCGCTGTAGTCGCGGGCGGTCCCCCGGTTCAGCCGGTCGGAGGCCCGGCGGGCGGTGGACTCCCCCAGGCCCCAGGCCCGCAGCAGCCCGTCCAGGCTCTCGTGGGAGACCATCGCGGCCGGCACCCCGTGGCGCCGGGCCCAGCCGCCGGTCCAGCGCAGTGTGGTGCGGTCGGAGACCTCCAGCCGGTCCGGGCGCAGCACGGCCAGCAGGTCGGCCAGGGCGGGCCGGTCGAGCAGCACCCGGTAGCCGCCCATGCCCGGGACCCGGCGCCCGGGCAGGGTGATCACCCGGCCCTGGTCGGTCTCCTCGTCGCGGTGACCGGGGCCGGGGATCACCAGCACCGGGCGGTGCCCGGCGGCGAGGTAGCCCGCGCCCAGGTGGTGCAGCGCGGTGCGCAGGCCCCCGGAGACCGGGGTGACGAAGTTGGCGAGGCGTACGATCCGCAGGCTCATGCCGCGACACCGCCCCGCTGCGGGACCGCGCCGAGCGCGGCGGCGGCCGGCACGACCACGGCGGCCGTGGCTGTAACGGTGGCGGTGACCGTGGCCGCGGCTGTCGCTGCCGCCGGGGCCAGGATCTCCTGGTAGTGGTCGAGCAGCTGGTCGCCGACCGACTCCCAGGTGCGGCCGGCCACCTCGTGGCGCGCCTGGGCGCCGTAGCGCTCGCGCAGCGCCGGGTCGGCGGCCAGTGTCGCGACAGCCTCGGTGACCGCGCGCACGTCCCTGGGCTGCACCAGCAGGCCGGTGCGGCGGTGGGCGACCAGGTCGAGCGGTCCGCCGACGGCGGGTCCGACCACAGCGACGCCGCTGGCCATGGCCTCCTGGATGGTCTGGCAGAAGGTCTCCATCGGCCCGGTGTGGACGAAGACGTCCAGCGAGGCGAAGACCGCGGCGAGCTCGTCGCCCTCGCGCCGCCCCAGGAACACAGCCCCGGGCAGTGCCTGGCGCAGTGCGGGTTCGCTCGGCCCCTCGCCCACCACCACCAGCTTCACGCCCGGCAGTGCGCAGACCCCGCTGAGCAGGTCCACCCGCTTCTCCGGGGCAAGCCGTCCGACGTAGCCGACCAGGACCTCCCCCTCGGGGGCGAGGGTGCTGTGCAGCGCCTGGTCGCGGTGGCGGGGGTGGAAGCGTACGGAGTCCACGCCGCGCGGCCAGAGCCGCACCCGGGGCACGCCGTGCGCGGTGAGGTCCTGGGCGGCCGGGGTGGACGGGGCGAGGGTGCGGGCGGCCGCGCCGTGGACGGCGCGGATCCGCCGCCAGGCGGCGGCCTCACCGAGACCGCTGCCGGCCCGGTAGGCGCGGGCGTAGCCGGCCAGGTCGGTCTGGTAGACGGCGACGGCGGGGATGCCGAGCCGGTCGGCGGCGGCCATGGCCCGGGCGCCGAGGACGAAGGGGCTGGCCAGGTGGACGATATCCGGGCGGTGCCCGGCGATCAGCTGCTCCAAACGGCGGCTGGGCAGGGCCAGCCGCACCTGGGGGTAGCCGGGCAGTGAGAGGGCGGGGACCCGTACCACCGGGCAGGGGTCGGGGGCGTTGAGCGGCACGGCCGGGGCGGGCGCGATCACCAGGGGCTGGTGGCCGCGCCGTACCAGGTGCTCGGCGGTGCGCAGGACGGAGTGGGCGACGCCGTTGATGTCCGGCGGGAAAGATTCTGTGACGATGGCGACACGCATGTCTGGGTTATCCCGACGCCACACGTGCTCACGGCCACGTCCGTCTGTCGAGTGAACGAACGACTACCGAACGCTCATCTCCGCCCCTGGGCGGAGCCCGACCCGCGGGGGTCAACCGCCGCTGAGCCGGCCCCTCACGGCGGCGTGGACCTCGGCCTCCTCGCCCGGATCCGCGGCCAGGCGGCGGAGCCGGTCCAGCACCCGGCCGTCACCCTTGGTGAGCACATGCCGGGCGGCGAGCTCGCGGGTGGACTCCTCGCAGTCCCAGAGGCACTCGACGGCGGCTCCGGTCGGGAAGCAGGGATCGACGACGGCGAGGCTGCGCGCGGCGCTGCCGCGCAGCTGCGAGCAGCTGGTCTCGGCGTAGACATGGCGCAGGGCGGTGACCCCGGTGGCGGCCGTCAGCCGCCCGACGCCCTCCACCAGGACGGCTAGGCCGTCGCCGTCGGCGCCCCTGTGGTAGATCCAGCGGTGCAGCGCGGCCACCACCGCCGCGGCGTCGCCGGTCCCGCCGGCGCAGGCCAGCAGCCGGGCCGAGGCGTCGGCCAGCGGGCCGCCCTCGGGATCGGCGGCCCAGACCCGGGCCCGGGCCAGGAAGCGCGGGGTGCGCACCCGGCACAGGGTGGCGAGCGCATAGTCGGCCGTCTGCCGGGAGAGGTCGGCGGCGGCCAGTTCCAGCAGGTCGGGGGCGGACTCGTCGTCGTGGTCGGCCAGGTGCCGCAGGGCCGCGCAGCGGGCGCCGTCCTGGCCGTCCCGGGCGGTGCTGCGCAGCAGCGGGCCGTCCTCGGGCCCGGCGACGGCGGCCAGGCAGCGGACGGCGGCACCGACCCGGCGTTCGAACTGCTCGGGGGAGACCGCGCCGCCCTGGGTCGAGGCCGCGTCGGCCCAGGCCAGTACTGCCGGGGTGCTCCAGGCGGGGGTGTTGCCGGGGCGGTCGAGCTGGCGCTGCCACAGGTCGAAGGGGGCCTGCTCGGTGGCGGCCGCCACTCTCGGGTGGGTCTGCGCCCACAGGTGCCAGGGCCGGGGCTCATAGGCGTCGCGGACGGTGGCGCGCAGGGTGGCGTCGCCCTCGGGGCCTTCGGGGAAGCGGGACAGCACCGGACCGGCGAGGGCCGCCAGCGCGGCGTCGTCGTCCCGTACCGCCAGTTCGTCCAGGGCCCAGGCCCAGTTGCTGCCGTCGGCGGCATAGCGGCGCAGCAGCAGCAGGGCGTCGTGGCGGCCGTAGCCGGCCAGTCGGCCCAGGACGGCGAGGGTGAGCCCGGTGCGTGACTCCTCGTCGTCGAGCAGGTCCTCGGCGCAGAAGAGATGGTCCTCCAGGCCCTGGAGCGGGGCCTCCAGCTCCATGAACAGGCGTGCGTAGTAGAGCGAGCGGTTCTCCACCTGCCAGTCGCGGCGGGGGTCGCTGGTGACGCACTCCTCAAGGGCGGCGAGAGCGTCGGAACGCTCGGCCGCCAGAGCGTGCAGGGTGCCGTCCCCCCGGCCCCGCTGAAGCAGGCCGAGAAGGGAGGCGCTGGGCGCTATCGCGGGCTCGAACATGAGGTCAGCATCCGGTGCGGCGGTCCTGGTGGCAAAGGAATTTCGTGATGGGGGGTCTGGCACGAAGCGGTACGGGTCTGCTATGGCGGGCAGTCGTGTCGCCCGCGAGGCGGGGAATACCTGGTTCCCGCTCGCAGGAGGCACGAAATCGTACCGTTCGAGCGCCTTCCTCTGCACCTTTCCCAGGCCTGGTCCCACCTGGAAGGACACTGAATCATGTGCGTTCCGGGGGCGGGTGGGCCCCCGAAAGGCTGTTGGCGGGGCTGTCAGATCGACTGCGGGCGGCTCCGCAGGGCTGCCGGGACCGCCTTGCGGATCTCCGCGCGCAGTTCCCTGACCTCGTCGATCTGTTCGTAGCGCCCGGTGAGCTCGTACATCCCCTTCAGCCGGTCCCAGGTGCGCAGCGAGGACATCTCCCTGGTGGAGTCGAGGGCCTGCTTGGCGTAGATGTTGGCCTCCTCGGGGCGGCCGGCGATGTAGCAGGCCGAGGCCATCGAGAGGTAGTCGAAGAGCTTGGACCGGTCACGGCCCTCGCCGCGCAGCTCCAGCGCCTGCTTGGCGTGGTACTGGGCCAGCTGGGCGGCGCTGGGGTCGTGGGCGGCGAGGGTGCGGTAGGTGAGCGCCTCCATGCCGTGCAGGTCCGCGCGGTCGAAGAACTGCAGCCAGCTGGGACCGGGGTCGTTGTGGTCCTGGGCGAACAGGTCCTCGGCCTCGCCGAGGGTGCGCCTGGTGGCCTGGGAGTGCCCCATCGAGGCGTGCGCCCAGGCCTCCACCGTCCGCAGCATGGCCCTGGTCCTGGGCAGGTTGTGCTCACCGCTGCCGGTCTCGGCGACCCGCATCAGGTCCAACGCGTCGCCGGGGCGGTTGAGGTGGACCATCTGCCGGGCGGCCCGGGACAGCGCCTCGCCGGCCCGCGGCTTGTCGCCGGCCTCCCGGGCCGAGCGGGCGGCCATCACGAAGTAGCGCTGTGCGGTCGGCTCCAGGCCGACGTCGTGGGACATCCAGCCGGCCAGCACCGAGAGGTTGGCCGCGACCGCCCACAACCGCCGTGCCAGCGGCTCGGGGTGATGGAAGGTCAGCATCCCGCCGACCTCGTTGAGCTGGCCGACCACGGCCTTGCGCTGCAGACCGCCGCCGCGCGAGGCGTCCCAGGCCCGGAACACCGTGACGGAGGCCTCCAGCGCCTCCACCTCGTCCAGGCCCACCGGGCCTGCTTCGTAGAAGTCGCTCGCCGGTAGGGCGGCGGCCATCGGGCTGCGCAGTATCGCGCCCGACGTGGGCCCGTCGGCGGCCAGGGCCGAGTCGGAGCCGGCCATCCAGTCGTGGAGCGGGCCCGCGATGGCGGCGCCCGCCAGGAGTGCGGTGCTCGCACTCATCATTCCGCGTCGGTTGAGCATGAGGTCCATTCCCGTGAACTCGGTGAGGTCCTCGGCTGTGCGCTCCGGCTGCGGGTACGGGGAGGGGACGTCCGACGAGGCCTGCGCCAAGCCGCCCGAACCTGAATGCCGCTGTCGCTGGAACCCGAGGTCCTCAGTGGTGACAACACGTCCGAGCCGCTCGGTGAACAGCGCCGCCAGCACCCTCGGCACCGGGTCGCGCGGGATCTCCCCGCGTTCGATCCAGCGCCGGACCCGCGAGGTGTCGGTGGACAGCTGCTGCTGTCCGGCCGCCGCGCCGCGCCGGTTGACCAGTCGCGCCAGTTCCCCCTTCGACCATCCGGTCAGGGCGAACAGGTCTGCGAATCGGGTGTTGGTGCCTCTGCTCACGTCAAGCCCCCAGGTTCCTCGGCATTTTCGAGGCTATCCGTGCGTCATGTGCCAGGCGAGCATTCGCCAGGGTTCGCCAGGGTGCGCAACCTGATGCGCCATGAGTCGTCGGGTGTCATGTAGACATGCGCCACCCCAACCCCGTGACCACCGGGCAGAAGTTGCCCGAGGGACCGCCGGGCAAGGGAGTGGCGCAAGGGGTGGCGCGGACAGAAGTGCTCCGCGCAGAGGCCGTTCGGGACCACGCACTCCCCAGGGTGCGCGGTCCACGGCGGTCGCGGTTCGGGGCCTGCGCCCGCGCCGCCCCGCAGCAGTACCTCCGCAGCAGTGCCTCGCAGTGCCGGAACGCCCGCAACGTCCCGGCACGAGAAGTGATCGCGGTGGGCCGTCCGGCCCGCCGGCGGCAGCCCGCCAGGAAGGGACCCGGAACCACCCATGTACTCACCCTCGATCTCCCCCGCCCCCGTAGGGCCCACCACCACCCGGGTCACCCAGCCGCGCCACCGTCCGGCCATCGGCTCCGATCCACGCACCCGTGAACGCGCCCTGGCACCCGTCGGGCCGCGCCGCATGGTGGCTCCCCGTCCGGCCGCCGGTGGAGCGCCGAGGCTGGACAACCCTGCCGAGCAGTCACCGGCGCTGCGCGCCGCGCTGGCCGGCGTCTCGCGGATATGCCCCGCCTTCGTCCCCCGGCAGCTGCTGCGGGAGGACGAACACCATGTCCTGGTGGTCGGCACCGCCGGACGCACCCCGGTGGTCGCCAAGTGCCTGACCCCCACCCCCGCCGGACGGGAGGCCACCCGGTCCGTCCGGGAGGCGGCGGAACGCCTGCGGCACGAGGTCGCGGCCTACCGCACCTTCGTCCGGCACCGCCCGCCGGCCCGGCTGCCCAAACTCGTCGCGGCCGACTCGGACCGCTGCGTGCTGCTGATGGAGCGGGTCCCGGGGCGGCCGGCCGCCTACGAGCGGCACCCCTGCAACACCCCGTCGCCCGGGGAGGTCCGCGCGATCCTCGGCTCGGTGCGCTCGCTGAATCTGTGGCGGCCGCCGGCCGGCTCCTTCCAGGCGCCGCTGGACTACCCCCGCGAGATCGCCCGCTACCACGCGCTGGGCCTGCTGACCGACCGGGACGCGGGCGATCTGCAGCACCTGCTGCACGGACTCGCCCACACCGCACCGCAGTTCTGCCACGGGGACGCGCTGCTCACCAACGTCCTGCTGGCGCCCTCGGGCCCGGTGCTGGTCGACTGGGAGCAGGCCGGCTGGTACCTGCCCGGCTACGACCTGGCGGTGCTGTGGACCGTGCTCTCCGGGGACAGCGCCGCGCGGCGGCAGATCAGCCAGGTGGCGCAGTCGTCGGGCACGCTGCCCAGGGACGCCTTCCTGGTGAACCTGATCCTGGTGCTCATGCGCGAGCTGCGGCTGCACGACGTGCCGGGGGCCGGCGAGGAGCAGCGGATACTGATCCGCCGACTGCACGAGGACGCGGCGCTGGCACGGCGCGCGGTGCGGGCCGCGGTGGGGACCCGCTGAGGCGGCGTCAGAAGGCCCGCCGTCAGAAGGCCCGCCGCCGCAGAAGGCCTGCCGCCGCAGAAGGCCTGCCGTCAGCGGCCCCGCAGCGCCTGCCGCCCGGCCTCGGCGAGCAGCTCGTGCTCGCGCCGTCCGTGGCCCCGGGCATGCAGCACGTCGCGGAAGTGCCGCTCCAGGGGGTGCGCCCGGCTCAGCCCGGCGCTGCCGCTGAGGGCCACGGCCTGCTCCACCACCGACACGGCCGCACGGGTGGCGACGATCCGGCCGGCGGCGGCCCGGCGCAGTGCGTCGGGCGAGCCCTCGTCGACCCCTCGCGCCAGGGCGAGCAGCAGTTCCTCGGCGGTGGTCAGCTCGACCTCGATGCTGCCGACGGCCGCTTCCAGGTGCCCGTCCTGGCGCACCGGGCGCAGCGCGCGGACCAGCCAGCTGCGGGCCGCGCGGGCGACCCCGAGGTAGACGGCGGGCAGGGCCAGGTCGGTCCAGGCGCGGTCGAGCGGCTCGTCGTCCTCGCTGTCCCCGCTGCGGGCGCCGAGGCTCACGACCGCGTCGTCGCCCACCTCCACCGCCTCGAAGACGACGTCATGGCTGGCGGTCGCGCGCAGCCCCAGCTGGTCCCAGGTCGGCTCGACCTGGACGCCGGGGGTGTCGCCCTGGACCAGGAAGACGCCGTCCCGTGGCTGCTCCTCGTCGGTGCGGGCGGTGACCACCATCCAGGCCAGGGCCTCGGCGCCGGCCACCCCGGGCTCACAGCCCGTCAGCAGCCAGCAGCCGACGCCGCGGCGGGCGGTCACGCCCTGACCGGGCCCGTCGGTCGGACCGAGCACGCCGACCAGGGCGGGGCCGCGGACCGAGTCGGCGAGCAGATCGGCGTAGACCGCCTCGGGCCACTGCGAGGTACGGGCCTGCCGGGCGTGCACCAGCAGGGTGAGCGCGGTGACCAGGGCCACCGAGGGGTCTCCCCGGCCGAGCTCCGTCAGCACCCGTACCGTGTCCGCCAGGCCGGCGCCGGGGCCGCCGTGGCGTTCGGACACCGTCAGCGTGAGCAGCCCGGCGTCGTGCACCACCTCTATGCCCTGGTAGGGGAAGCCGGCGTCGCGGTCGTGCTCCTCGGCACGGGCGGCGAGCAGGTCCACGACCCGCGGCAGCCTTGCGAAGGCCTCGGCCACCCCCTGGTGTCCTCCCGAGCCGTCCCGTCGCCCGGGGCCGGGGGGCGCGGCGGTGCCGGGACCCGGCGGTCTGGCTGCGGCGGTCACTCTGGCCTCCGTGCTGCGTCCCTGCGTCGGGTCAGCATCGGCCGCTCGGGAGCTGTCATGCCTGGAACATCGCCGCCGGCAGCGGCTTGAGCAGCTTGTACAGGTCGTCGGTGATCGGACGGTCCCAGGTGGCCACGGTCACCTGGATGCCGTCGCTGCGCCCGAACTGCACACAGGAGCAGCGGCTCTCCGACAGCTTGACCTTCTTCACGATCAGCAGGTCGTCACCGAGCATCACAGGGAAGTCCTCGATCTCCACCACGCCGACCGGCTCGTCGTTGCCGATCGCCGCGAACAGCTGACGGACCTCGAAGGGGACACCGTCCTCGGGCTCCCGCGCCGGCGAGCCCTCGCACAGGTTGCCGATCAGCATGGACGGACCCCGCCCGCCGAGGAGGTCGTAGCGGAGGAAGATCCCCTGGCAGCTGCCGTCCTCCGGATCGGCGAGCAGGGCCGCTCCGAAGTCACCGGGCCAGTCGCCCGGGTCCATCGCGAGAACGTCGAAGTCCGGACCTGCCGGTGTGCCGGAACGGCGGCGGAGGAAAGCCATGGGGACATCGTACGTGGCGCCCGGACCTGTGCCGACGGCCACCCGTCCGCACCCGACCGATGCCCTGCGGACCCCGGCAGGGGTGGGGACGGCGGGCAATGTTCCGTTCATCCCGTGTTCTCGGACGGCAGTTGACGAGCCCATCACGTTCCGATTACGGTCGGCGACATGGGGAGAGCAGTACGACGTGTCCGCAGAGGTGATGTCGACCTGCAGCGTGTGGCGTCCGCCCGCTGTCCGTGACCCTTGCTCTGGATCGGCGCCATCCCGGCTGATCAGCGGATTCCCCTGGGCCATGGCGGTTTCATGGCGCGGACTCCACCAGCTCCCCCGGCGCAGCCGGGCCGATCCGATACCCACCGAGCACGTCCGCGGGTCCTGACCACATGCCGAGACGCTGTGGTTCCGTGGACGGGTCCGTCCGCTTCGCCGCGTGGGGGTGTGCGAGGCATACGGACCAAAAGGATGCGCCGCGTCGGCCCCGTGGGGGTGGTCGGCGCGGCGCATCCACTGATTCAGGGCCACTGACTCAGGTCAGGTCGAACTCACCATCGCGTGCTCCCAGGACAAAGGCCCGCCACTCCGCCGGGGTGAAGATCAACGCGGGCCCGTCCGGGCTCCGCCCGTCCCGCATGGCGATGTAGCCCTCCACAAAGGCGATCTGGACATCGCCAACCCCGTTGCTGCCGGACATCCACTCGGCCTCGCCCAGGTCGAGCTGCGGCTTCTTCCTGTCGGATCCCTCATCGAGCCGACTGCGCTGGGTGAGGATGCCCGCACCCGCACTGTCACCAAAGAATGAGTCGCTTGCCACGTCGTGATCCTCCCGTCTCGTGATGCCACTGTAACTTCCGGCGACGGACCTGGAGGAGGGCTTTGACGCGATCCACTCCTGCGGATTCGCCCCCGTCCCGGCGGCGCGCGGCAAGGATTCGATCAGCTGTCCGGACGCTCGCTCCCGACCAGCCACATGGAGAAGAACTGGGCTCCGCCGCCATAGGCATGACCCAGCGCCAGCCGGGCCCCCTCGATCTGGTGCTCGCCGGCCGCCCCGCGCACCTGGAGTGCCGCTTCGGCGAAGCGGATCATGCCGGAGGCGCCGATCGGGTTGCTGGAGAGCACCCCACCCGAGGGGTTGACCGGGAGGTCCCCGTCCATCTCGGTGACCCCCGCCTCGACCAGCTTCCAGCCCTCGCCCTGGGCGGCGAAGCCCAGGTTCTCCAGCCACATCGGCTCGTACCAGGAGAACGGGACGTAGATCTCCGCCACGTCGATCTGCCGGCGCGGGTCGACCACCCCGGCCTGGTGGTAGACGTCAGCCGCGCAGTTCTGGCCGGCCCGCGGGCTGACGTAGTCCTTGCCGGCGAAGATGGTGGGCTCGCTGCGCATCGCCCCGCCGTGCATCCAGGCGGGGCGCCGGGGGGCGCGGCTCGCCCCCCGCACGCCGGTGAGCACCATGGCGCAGGCGCCGTCCGAGGAGGGGCAGGTCTCCGAGTAGCGGATCGGGTCCCAGAGCATCGGCGCCGAACGGACCTTCTCCAGCGTCAGGTCCTGCTCGTGGAGATGGGCGTAGGGGTTCTTCAGGGCGTTGCGCCGGTCCTTGAAGGCGACCAGCGAGCCGATGTGGTCGGGGGCCCCGGTACGGCGCATGTAGGCGCGCACATGGGGCGCGAAGAAGCCGCCCGCGCCGGCGGTCAACGGGGCCTGGAACGGGACCGGCAGCGACAGGCCCCACATCGCGTTGGACTCCGACTGCTTCTCGAACGCCACGGTCAGGACGGTGCCGTGGATCCTGGCCGCGACCAGGTTCGCGGCGACCAGCGCGGTCGAGCCGCCGACCGAGCCCGCGGTGTGCACCCGCAGCATCGGCTTGCCGACCGCGCCCAGCGCCTCGGCGAGGTACAGCTCGGGCATCATCACGCCCTCGAAGAAGTCCGGGGCCTTGCCGATGACCACCGCGTCGATGTCCGCCCAGGTCAGCTCGGCGTCGTCGAGGGCCCGCACGGCCGCCTCACGGACCAGCCCGGCGATGGACACGTCCTGCCGGGCGGACACGTGCCTGGTCTGGCCGATGCCGACGACGGCGACCGGCTCCTGCCCCACTGCCCTGCTCATGACTGCTCCCCCTCCAGTACGGCCACCAGGTTCTGCTGCAGGCAGGGCCCCGAGGTGGCATGGGCGAGGGCCCGGCGGGACTCGCCGCGGTGGATCCGGGCGGCGGCCTCACCGATCCGGATCAGTCCGGCGGCCATCACCGGATTGGCCGCCAGCGCGCCGCCGGACGGATTGACCTCGGTGGCGTCGGACAGGTCCAGCGCCCGGCGCAGGATCAGTTCCTGGACGCTGAACGGCGCATGGAGCTCGGCGGTGTCCGCCGGGGCGTCGAACGCCCCGGCGTGGACGGCGGCGAGCCGGGTGGACGGCGACTCGGTCAGGTCGCGGACCCCGGGCTGGTGCGCCTCGATGCGGTGGTCGATGCCGCGGATCCAGGCGGGCCGGGGGTGCAGCGCCCGGGCGGTGTCGCCCACCGCCAGGATCACGGCGACGGCTCCGTCACTGATCGGCGGGCAGTCGTGGCGGCGCAGCGGCCGTACCTCGTAGGGCTGTTCCAGCAGCTGGTCGACGTCGGCGCTGCCGCGCAGCTGGGCGTGCGGGTTGGCCTCGGCGGCGCGCCGGGAGCGGACGGCGGTGGCGGCCAGGGCGCGCTCGTCGGTGAGCCCGGCGTCGATCACGGCCTGGGTCTGCAGTGCGGCCAGCGCGATCGCGTCCGGCCACAGCGGGGCGAGGGTGTAGGGGTCGAGCTGACGGGTCAGCACATCGCGGACGCTGCCCGGCGAGGACTTGCCGTAGGAGTAGACCAAGGCGGTGTCGGCCTGCCCGGTGCGCAGCTTCACCCAGGCCTCGTACAGCGCCCAGGCGCCGTCCATCTCGACATGGGACTCGGAGATCGGCGGCCAGGCGCCGACCCCGTCCAGGGCCATGGTGAAGGAGAAGGCCCGGCCGGCCAGGTAGTCGCTGCTGCCGGAGCAGGTGAAGCCGATCCGGTCGGTTGTCAGACCCGTCTGCTTGAGTACGTCATGGAGGACCGGGAGCACCAGCTCGACCTCGGAGAGCTGTTCGGTGCTGCGCCGGTGCACGGTCTGGGCGAAGGCGACGACGGCGACATCCCTCTGCGTGCTTTCCACTACATCCACCTCCGGTAGCTCTCGGGGTCGGCGTCGGGATCGCCGGTGGGCCGGAAATGGCTGATGGCGGCGAGGCTGGGCTGGTCGGAGCGGGCCCCGGGTTCGCGCCAGACGGGCTCCACCCGCTGGCCGACGTGCACCCGGTCGTGCGGAATGCCGCCGATCCGGGCGTGCAGGCCGACATGCGCACCGTCCAGCAGCACATAGGCGTAGCAGTACGGGACTTCCACATCGAGGCCGCGGGCCGCGATGTTGACGATGCAGAAGGTGGTGATCGTTCCGATATGGGGCAGTTCGACAGGTTCGCTGGTGGCGATCCCGCAGGTGGGGCAGACGCCGCGGGGCGGGATGTAGACCCGGGTGCAGGAGGGGCAGCGTTCGCCGAGCAAGCGCTGCTCGGTGAGCGCGGTCAGGAAGCGGGACTGGGCCGCTCCCGGGGTGTAGGTGTAGTCCAGCCGGGCCGGGAGGGTGACCCGGGTGACGGGTTCGACCCCGGCCAGGGCCGGGATGCCGGCCAGCAGTTCTGCGGTGTTCATTCCTCCCCCTCGCGAAGCGGCTCGAAGCAGGCGATGTCGGTGATCGCGCCGGTCCGCTGCTCGGCCCAACGGACGGTCACCCGCAGCCCGGTGCGGACGGCGCGCGGATCGCCGCTGTCCGGCGGCGGCGCGTCCAGGGCGTGCAGCATCGCGGTGTCCGCGCCGTCCAGCCGGACCAGCGCCCAGGCGAAGGGCCGGTCCAGCGGCTGGTACGGCCGGGGGCGCTCGTTCCAGGCCCAGGTGGTGACGGTGCCGGTGCCGGGCAGGGCCACCAGCTGGTCCAACTCCTCGGCGGTGACCGGGTCGTACTCGGCGGGCGGGCACAGCACCCGGCCGTCGCTGCCGCGGATGCCCAGGACCACGCGTTCGCGCAGCCCGGTGAGGAAGGCCCCGATGACCGGACCGGTGGAGCGGGTGAAGGGGAACTCGACGACCAGGGGGGCGCTGAGCACTTCTGTCTTCTGCACGTCGGACATGGCGCTGTCCCTCCTCAGTGGCGGCGGTAGACGGGGGCGCGGTGCTCGGCGAAGGCCCGGGGGCCCTCCTTGGCGTCCTCGGTGGCGAAGATCGGCCAGCCGATCTCCAGCTCCCGGGCCAGCCCGGCCTCCTCGCCGAGGTCCGCCGTCTCGTAGACCGAGCGCTTGACGGCCTCGACGGCCAGCGGCGCCGCCTCGTTGACGGCCTCGGCGAGCTCCAGGGCGCGCTTGAGCGCGCTGCCGTCGGGGACGACGCTGCCGACCAGGCCGATGTCGCGGGCCTCGGCGGCGGTGTAGCGGCGTCCGGTGAGCAGCATCTCCAGCGCGTGGGTGCGCGGGATCTGGTGCTGCAGCCGGACCGTGGAACCGCCCACCGGGAACAGCCCGCGGCGCACCTCGAACAGGCCGAAGGTCGCCGACTCGGCGGCCACCCGGATGTCGGTGGCCTGCAGGACCTCGGTCCCCCCGGCCACACAGACGCCCTCGACGGCGGCGATCACCGGCTTGCGCGGACGGTAGTGCCGCAGCATCGCCTTCCAGTGCAGGTCCGGGTCGGCCTTGAGGCGGGCCCGGTAGGGGTCGTCCTCGCTGAACCCGCCACCGGCCAGGGCCTTGAGGTCCATCCCGGCGCAGAAGGCGCCACCGGCGCCGGTCAGCACGACGGAGCGGACGCCGTCGTCGGCGTCGGCCTCCAGCCAGGCGTCGTGCAGCCCGACCAGCATCGGGATCGAGAACGCGTTCTTGGCCTCGGGCCGGTTCAGGGTGAGCACCAGGGTGGCCCCGTGCCGCTCCGTGCTGAGGTGTTCAGTGCCGGTCATGCCGGAGCCCTCCGCTTGTGATGCATCACTTTTTGACACACCGTCAGATCTAGAACAGGTTGCAGTCTTTGTCCAGGGCCCGCAAGAGGTACGAGCAAGGGCGTCACCGCTCTGGAGTTCTCCACCTGCGGCTCCTACTCTCCGCGCATGGAATTCAACCTGGCCGATCTGTTCGAGCAAGCGGTTGACCACTTCCCCGCACGTGAGGCGATCACCTGCGCCCGCGCCGACGGGCCCGGGGTGCAACGGCGCACCTTCGCCGAGCTCGACGAGCGCGCCAACCGGCTCGCCCATCACCTGCAGGAGCTGGGCGTCGGCGCCGGGGACCGGGTCTGCGTCTATGCGCTGAACCGGGCCGAGTGGGTGGAGTCGCTGCTCGCGATCTGCAAGATCCGGGCGGTCTGCGTCAACGTCAACTACCGCTATGTCGCGGACGAGCTGAGCTATCTGCTGGCCATGGCCGAGCCGGCAGTGATGATCTTCCACGAGCAGTTCGCGGCCCAGGTCGCCGCAGTGCTCCCGGGCTTGCCCGGCCTGCGCCACCTGCTGGTGATCGAGGACGGCAACGGCGACGGCAAGGGCGGCGCGGAGGCGCTCCCGGCGTTCCCCTTCGAGAAGGCGATGGCCTCGGGCTCACCCCGACGCGACTTCGCCCCGCGCTCGGGGGACGACCACTACCTGCTCTTCACCGGGGGCACGACCGGCCTGCCCAAGGGCGTGGTCTGGCGGCAGGAGGACGTGTTCTTCGCCCTCGGCGGCGGCATCGACGTCACCAACGGACACCGGATGGCGACGCCGCAGGAGATCGTCACCACCGCCTACGACAACCAGCTCACCTTCTTTCCGATCGCCCCGCTGATGCACGGCGCCACCCAGTGGGGCCTGATGCAGCAGCTGTTCCGGGGCAACCGGGCGGTCCTGCTGGACCGCTTCGACCCGAGCCGGGTCTGGGCGCTGACCGAGGCGGAAAAGATCAACCTGATCATGATCACGGGCGACGCCATGGGCCGTCCGCTGATCGAGGCCCTGGACGCGGCGGACGCCGACTACGACCTCACCTCCCTCTTCGGCCTGGTCAGCAGCGCGGCCCTGTTCTCCACCACGGTGAAGCAGCGCTTCCTGGACCGCTTCCCCAACCTCTACCTGAGCGACGCCATCGGCTCCTCGGAGGGCGGCGCCGGCGGCGTCAGCCAGTACCACGGCGAAACCGGCGAACGGGCCGGGGTCACCACCACCGCGATCGGCGACTCCGAGGTCCTGGACGACGACCTCAACCCGCTGCCCGCCGGGGTGGTCGGCCGACTCGCCCGCCGGGGCAACGTCCCGCTGCGCTACCTGGGCGACCCGGTGAAGAGCGCCGAGGTGTTCCGTACCGCACCCGACGGAACCCGCTACGCGGTCCCCGGCGACTGGGCGGTGCGCGAGGAGGACGGCAGGATCACCCTGCTGGGACGCGGCTCCTCCTGCATCAACTCCGGCGGGGAGAAGATCTTCCCGGAGGAGGTCGAGTCGGTGATCAAGGGCCACCCCGCCGTGTACGACACCGTGGTCGTCGGCGCAGCCGACGAGCGCTGGGGCGAGACCGTGGTCGCCCTGGTCCAGACCCGGCCCGACACGGAGGAGTTGACGCTGCAACAGCTCCAGGACCACTGCCGGGCGCACCTGGCCGGCTACAAGGTCCCGCGCAGACTGCACCTGGTCTCCCAGGTGCAGCGCACCCCGACCGGCAAACCGGACATGCGCTGGGCGCAGGACCTGGTTGCCCGGTAGGCCCGAGCAGCGGCATCCATGGCGAGGATTCAGAAGCCGAATCCGCCCGCCGCAAACATCAGACCGGCCAGGGTGAAGACCAGACAGAACACCAGCCCCAGCACCAGCGCAACCATCGCACCGGCACCACCCGAGCCGACGACAGCGGCCTTCTCCGGCTTCTCCGGGAGGTAACGGACCGCGACGAAGTCCCCGGCCACCAGCGTCCGCGACATGCCCACGGGCTCGAACCGGACGTCCCGACCCTCCCGGGTGGTGAAGCCCAGGATCACATGCCGGGTGTTGCTGCCCTCCGAGTTGCTGGTGACGTAGGTGTCCAGGCACCGGGCCTCGGCCGGCACACCGTAGCTGAGGGCCCGCCGATGCACGATCGCACGTCTGATCAGCGTCACGCCCCCGGCGATCCCACCCAGTGCGCATATCAGCCCGACCAGCCCGAACATGAGCCCGAAGGCTCCCACTGCGTTGTCCATGACGCCCCCCGTTCCCACGCCGACCACCCAGCGGCAGTCGATCTATGAGCAGAAGGATGACCTACCGCTCCAGGCGGTTCCACCTCGCCCCTCTCCCGGACACCTCGGGAAATTCCATGGCGTGCCCGGACCGGGTCCGCCTAACGTGACCGGGTCGCCACTACCTAAGGAACCCTCGATGACGCAGCTCGCCGCCCTCGCCCCGCTCGCCTCGGCCCTGGCGGACCTCGGCCGCCTTCGCCTGCACGCCCGACTGGTGCTCGCCGGTGCACCGGGGCTCGACGCCGAGGCGCTGCGCGGCGAGGATCCTGCGACGGCCAAGCAGCTCAGCCGCCTGCTGCAGTCCGGCCTGGCCGAGCTGAGCGAGGACGGCACCAGGGCCGTCGCCCGGACCGACGCCTTCGGCGAGGCGCTGCGCCCCGCGCCTGCGGCCGCAGCCTCCGAGGAATCGGACGAGACGACCGCGCAGTTGTTCAAGGACGGACGGCTCACCGCCATGCCGGTCCGCCCGGCCCGCCGCCAGGCCCTGCTCGCATACCTGACCCGCCGCGCCTTCGAGCCCGGCGTCACCTACGGCGAGCCCGAGGTCAACATCGCCCTCCGGCAGTACTGGGACGACCCCTCGGCCCTCCGCCGCTACCTCGTCGACGCCCACCTGCTGACCCGCAGCCCCGACGGCAGCGCCTACCGCGTCGCGGCCGGCGCGGCCGGCTAGCCCAGTCGGCAGGCGAGACGCCCGACGCCTGCAACGGCAACGCATGCAGTGCGACTCAGCCACCGTCTCCCGGGCTCTCGCCCGGACAGAAGCGGCTCCGCCGCGCGACAGGGGCCGGGGGCGGGGCGCTCTGGCGCGAAGCGTTCGGCGGTGGGCGGGAGTGGCGCTCCAGGGTTGCAACGGCAGCGCGTGGTGGGGCGAATTGGCCGCCATCTCCCGGGCTCACGCCCGGACAGAAGCGGCTTCGCCGCGCGACAGGGGTACGGGGCGGCCCCGGCCCGGCGCGAAACGCTCCCTAAGGGCGCGGGGCGGGCAATTAGGGTCACTCACCCCACTTTTGGGTCACTGACCTGATATCATATCGGACATAGCGGTCACGAATCGTGGAACGAGTGACAATAAAGTAGGGTGAGTGACCCCAAAAGGCGTGAACCGGGGTCACTTTCGGGACAAGGTGTCACTTGATCTTGCCGTTATGTCCGATTCATCCAGAGATACGTGTACCAAGAGTGACCCGGCGTACCAAAAGTGACCCGAGTTCAGCCGAAGGCACCGCGCGGGAACGTTTCTGCAGCTCCGCCCCTGGAAAAGCACCGGCGCGCCACCCAGCAACGCACGCCCCACGCACCGCCCCCGCTCCTCGTGGTTGTCGCGAGCGACAGCGAGCCACCCCAGCCCGGCACCAACCGACGCGCCCCACGGAGGCGACGGCGGATCACCGGGAGCAACCGCGCCCGTCGGAGACGGCGTCCGGACGGGGGCTCGGTCGCCCGAGGAGCCCCGCCCGCAGCGACGGACGCCGCCCCGCCTCCCCCGCCGCTCACCCCAGCCCCCTCACACCTGCCTCGTCCGTCCCTCCCAGTAAGGGTCCCGCAGTCGCCGCTTGTACAGCTTGCCGTTGGGGTCGCGGGGTAGTTCCGCCACGAAGTCGACCGACTTGGGGCGTTTGTAGGCGGCGAGTTGGCGTTCGCAGTGGGCGAGGATGTCGGCGGCGAGGTCCGGGCCCGCCGCGTAGCCCGGGGCGGGTTCGATGACGGCCTTGACCTCTTCGCCCCAGTCGTCGTGGGGGATGCCGAAGGCGGCGGCGTCCGCGACTGCCGGGTGGGAGAGCAGGGCCGACTCGATCTCGGCGGGGTAGATGTTGACGCCGCCCGAGATGATCATGTCGATCTTGCGGTCCCGCAGGTAGAGATAACCGTCCGCGTCCAGCAGGCCGAGGTCGCCGACGGTGAAGAAGTCGCCGACGCGGTTCTGCCGGGTCTTGCCCTCGTCCTTGTGGTAGCTGAAGCCGCCGGTGCTCATCTTCATGTAGACGGTGCCCAACTCCCCCGCCGGGACCGGCTTCCCGTCCTCGTCCAGGACAACGACCTCGCTGATCGGCCACGGTTTGCCCACCGTGCCCGGACGTTCCAGCCAGTCCCTCGCGGTGGCGAAGGTGCCGCCGCCCTCGCTGGCCGCGTAGTACTCCTCCACGCTCTCGCCCCACCACTCGATCATGGCGCGCTTGACGTGGTCGGGGCAGGGGGCCGCGCCGTGGATGGCGTGGCGCATGGACGAGACGTCGTAGCGGGCCCGGGTCTCCGGTGGCAGGGCGAGCAGGCGGTGGAACTGGGTGGGCACCATATGGGTGTGGGTGACCCGGTGACGGTCGATCAGACGCAGCATCTCCTCCGGCGTCCACCGGTCCATCAGCACCACCGTGTGCCCGATGTGCAGCGACGCGGCGGCGAACTGGAGCACGGCCGTGTGGTAGAGCGGCGAGCAGACCAGGTGCACGTTCCCACCGGCCGGCCTGATCCCGAAGATGCCGAGGAATCCCCCGAGCGCGGTCTGCTCCGGCGGCCGTCCCGGCAGCGGGCGTCGGATTCCGCGCGGACGTCCCGTCGTGCCCGAGGTGTAGTTCATCACCCACCCCGCCGTACGCTCCTCCGGCTCCTCGGCGGACTGCCCCTCCAGCAGGTCGGAGTACGGGCGGAAGCCCGGCAGTTCTCCGACCGCGTAGCGGCGCT
This sequence comes from Streptomyces sp. 846.5, assembly GCF_004365705.1. Lineage (NCBI taxonomy): Bacteria > Bacillati > Actinomycetota > Actinomycetes > Kitasatosporales > Streptomycetaceae > Streptomyces > Streptomyces sp. 846.5. The sequence continues at coordinate 944,342 of NZ_SOBN01000003.1, read as the reverse complement.
CCTTGGGCAGCCCGGCCTCGTCGGCTGCGGCCGTCGCGGCCTCGGCGAAGCGCTCGTGCGCGATCAGCACCTTGGCGCCGCTGTCGGAGACGATCCAGGCGATCTCCGGGCCCACCAGGTGATGGTTGACCGGGACGAGGTAGAAGCCGGCCTGGGTGGCGGCGAGGTAGGCGGTGAACAGCTCGATGCCGTTGGGCAGCACCACCGCGAAGGCGTCGCCCGCACCGAGTCCGGCCTCGCGCAGCCCGTGGACCAGCCGGTTCGCGGCGGCGAGCAGCCGACCCGCCGTCCAGGCCTCGCCGTCGGGGGCGATCATCACCTCCCGGTCGGGGTCGGCGGCGGCCTGGGCCCAGAAGCCCACCGGAGATGCCGGGACGGTGGTCATACGCTCGCCTCCCCGTCCGAAACCCCATCCGCGACCCGGCCCGCGATCCGGTCGAGCCGGGCCACGGCCCGTTCGAAGCCCCGGGTCAGCTCGTCCATCACCGCCGCGACCGGACGTTCCTCGGTCATCTGGCCCACGATCTGGCCCACCGGCGTGCCGATCAGCTCCGGCGTCTCGTAACCCTGGATCCGGCTCAGCGCATCCGCGACCAGCAGTCCCTGCAGCGGCATCGGCAGGGTTCCCGGGCTGTCCGGCTGTTCCCAGGCGTCGGTCCACTCGGTGCGCAGCAGGCGGGCCGGCTTGCCGGTCAGCGAGCGGGAGCGGACGGTGTCGCCGGAGCCGGCCGCGAGGAGCTTGGCGCGGAGCACCGGCGAGCGCAGCTCGGACTCGGCGACGGTGAGCCAGATCGAGCCGAGCCAGACTCCCTCCGCGCCCAGCGCGAGCCCGGCCGCCGCCTGGGCGCCGGTGCCGATGCCGCCGGCCGCGAGCACCGGGATGGGGGCGACGGCGGCGGCGATCTCGGGGACCAGCACCATGGTGCCGATCTCCCCGGTGTGGCCGCCGGCCTCATGGCCCTGGGCAACGACGATGTCGATGCCCGCCTCGGCGTGGTGTCGCGCGTGGCGGGCGCTCCCCGCGAGCGCCGCCACCAGCACGCCCGCCGCGTGCGCCTGTGCGATGACGTCCTCCGGGGGATGTCCGAGCGCGCTGGCCAGCAGCTTGATCGGGTGCTCCAGGGCGACGTCGACGTGCGAGCGGGCGACGTCCTCCATCCAGCCGGTGATCCGCCAGCCGGCGCGCTCGCCCTCGGGGAGCTCCGGGACGCCGTAGCGGGCCAGGGTCTCCCGGACGAAGGCCCGGTGTCCTTCGGGGATCATCGCCTCGACGTCGGCGACGGTGACGTTCTCGACCTTCTTGGCGGGCATGACCACGTCCACGCCGTAGGGCAGTCCGCCGACATGGGCGTCCATCCAGTCGAGGTCCTTGGCCAGTTCCTCGGCGTCGCCGTAGCGGACCGCGCCGAGGACACCGAGGCCCCCGGCCCTGGTGATGGCCGCCGCGACCGCGGGGAAGGGCGTGAAGCCGAAGATGGCGTGCTCGATTCCGAGCCGTTCGCTGAGTTCCGTCCTCATGGGGGCAGCATGGCGCAGCGGTTCGCAGACTGGAAGAGATTATCTGACGCTCTGTCAGTTAATCTGTCGGCGACCGCCGCTGGACCAGCTCCGGGTCAGTTCCACCACGGCCGGGTGCTCGCGGACGATACGGGCCAGCGAGACCGGGATGGGTCCCATCTCCAGGGCCCAGGACGGCATCACCGGCCGCCGGGTCAGCGAGGGGGCCAGTCGGCGCAGCACCTCGTCGGCGTCCGAGGGCCGCTGCTCGGGCTCCTTGGCGAGCAGGTCCAGGACGACGGCCTGCAGGCTTTCGGGGATCTCCGGGCGCAGCTCGCGCGGCGGCCTGGGCGGGGTGTCGCGGTGGTCGAGCAGGATCACCAGCGGGTCGCCGACTGCGAACGGCGGTGCTCCGACCAGCAGTTCGTACAGCACGCAGCCGAAGGAGTAGAGGTCGCTGCGGTGGTCGACGTCCGAGCCCTCGATCTGCTCGGGCGACATGTAGTACGGCGTGCCGACCGGGAAGGCGCCGCCGCCGAGCCGGGCGGTCAGACCCGCCTGTCCCGAGCCGAGCCGGGCGATGCCGAAGTCGCAGATCTTCACGGTGCCGTCGGAGCAGCGGACCAGGTTGCCCGGCTTGAGGTCGCGGTGGATCACGTCGCGGGCGTGGGTGTAGGCGAGGGCGGCGGCGATCTGCCGGGCGATCGACACCACCTCGTCGATCGGCAGCTGCCGCCCCGGGGCCTCGTCCAGCACCGCGCCCAGGTCGCTGCCGTCCAGCAGCTCCATGACCAGGTAGGGCACGCCCTCGTCCTGCCCGAAGTCGTGCACCACGGTGATGCCGGGGTGCTGCAGTCCGGCGGCGAGCCGCGCCTCCCTGCGGAAGCGCTCCTGGAGCAGTTCGGCCTGGCGCGGGTTGCGGTGCGGCTCCTCGGCGCGCAGGCACTTGATGGCGACCTGACGGCCCAGCGCCTCGTCCTCGCCGCGCCAGACCTCCCCCATCCCTCCGCGCCCGAGCAGGCTGATGAGGCGGTAGCGACCCTGGATCAGGGTTCCTTCCTTCACCGCGCTCCCGCCCCCGCTCGCTCACCTGTCCACGCATTCCACACCCTAACTCCGCAGGCAGTATGGACCCAGAGGGTGACAGCCGGGACACCAGGGGCGGCGACGCGGGTACGGAGCCCACCGCGCCCACCGAGCCCGCGAACGGAACCGCGGCGGGAGTCCGGATCGGACTCCCGCCGCGGTCGGGCGGTGGGACGGTACGGGCTTGCGGAAGTACCTCAGCCGCCGGCCAGCTCCTCCTCGCTCAGCACCATCGCAGCGCTCTCCCCCGCCCGGTCCAGCGAGCGGGCGACCACCAGGTAGGCCAGCGCGGACACCGCCAGCCCCACCACCCAGGCGATGTCGGTTCCGGAGAGCTGCTGGGCGACCGGTCCGGTGTAGTGCCAACCGCCCAGGTCGGGAAGGACCATGAAGGGGATCTCGGCCGCGAAGCCGATCGCGTAGGCGGTGAGCCCGCGCCAGGCCCAGGCGCCGTAGATCCCGGACGGGGTGAACAGGTCGGCGATGGCGTAGTGCCCGCGGCGGACCACGAAGAAGTCCACCAGGTTGGTCGCCGTCCACGGCACCAGCAGGTACAGCATCAGGGTCAGCGCGGTGAAGACCGTGGACACCGCGTTCGCCGAGATGAGCGTGCCGACCAGGTACCAGACCGCGGCCAGGCCGAGGACGGTGACGACGCGGGCCCTGCGGGTGGGCTTGATCGGGCGGAAGGAGTCGATGCCGGTCAGCACGGTCAGCATGCCGCCGTAGGCGTTCATGCCCATGGTGGCGATCAGGCTCAGCGCGGAGAGCACCGCGGCGGCCGCGCCCAGCCCCGGGATGAAGTGGTCGCCGGCGTCGCGCAGGCCGACCAGCCCGTCACTCGCGCCGAGCCTGATGGCCAGCCAGGCGCCCAGCGCGATCAGCCAGACCGCGGAGCCGGAGGCGCCGAAGAAGACCGACAGGATCAGCGACTTGGCCGAGGTGGTCCGCGGCAGGTAGCGGGAGTAGTCCGAGACGTACGGGGCGTAGGTGATGTTGTACGCGGCCGCCGCGGAGAACTGGGCGAAGAAGGCGGCCCAGGTGAAGGCCAGGTGGGTGCTGGAGGTGTGGCCACCGGCGTGTCCGGTCAGCACCCCCGCCGTGACCAGCAGCATCAGCGGCAGCGAGATGTACAGCAGCCAGCGGAACGCGCGATGCACCCAGTCGTGCCCGTAGATCGCGAGCAGGATCGCCAGCACCGCGGTGGCCGCGGCCACCCAGCCCTTGCTCCAGCCGAAGACCCCGTTCAGTCCTTCCGACAGCAGCACCTGGTCGGCGACATTGAAGCCCAGGTAGGTGAAGAGGGTGCCGATCAGGACCAGGATCACGCCCCGATAGCCGAACTGGGCCCGTGACTGGATCATCTGCGGCAGGCCAAGGGTCGGCCCCTGCGAGGCGTGGAAGGCCATGAACAGCGTGCCCACGGCGATGCCGAGCACCCCGGCGAGGATGGTCTGACCGAGCGGGAGCCCGAGCGAGGGGCCGATGAACCCCAGCGCGATGGTGAAGTACTGGAAGTTGCCGAGGAACCACAGCGGTGCCTGGTGCCAGACCTTGCCGTGCCGCTCTGCGTCGGGGACCCAGTCGATGGACCGGACCTCGACGCCCAGCGCGGCGATGGGTCTGGAGTCCGGCTGGTTCAGTGTGCTCGTTGCTTCCGCCATGGTCGGCGCCTCCTGTTGGTCAACACTGGGGGATGTGCTGCGTACGGCCTCAGGCCGCTGCGGAGAGGTGCTCGTGCACGGCGAGCCAGCGACCGGCCCGGAGGTGGAAGACGATGGTCTCCCGTTCGTGCACGCGTTCCTCGCCCGCGTGGGTGGCGATGAGGGTCTCGACGTGGTGGCTGAAAACCGCCGTGTCGCCGAAGACCTGGACCAGCGGCTGGGTGGAGGCGCAGGCCAGTACGTGGAAGCCGTCCTGCTCCACCCAGGTGCGCCACAGCTCGCGGTACTCGGCGACCGAGGCCAGCCGCTGCGGCGTGGTGGGGAAGAGGAAGGTGGCTTTGGGGGTGAAGGAGCCGAAGTAGTCGTCCAGGCGGTTCCCGGCGAAGGCGGCCACCAACGCGTCGGCGGCGGCCTGCACCTCAGCAGCGGCCTGCACCTCGGCCGCGCTCATGCCTTGCCGCCCAGCGCCATCAGGCTCACCAGGTCGTAGGCGACATGGGAGGCCGCCACCGAGGTGATCTCGGCGTGGTCGTACGCGGGGGCGACCTCGACCACGTCCGCGCCGACCAGGTTGGCTCCGGCCAGGCCGCGCAGGATCTCCAGGAGCTCACGGCTGGTCAGGCCGCCGGCTTCGGGGGTGCCGGTGCCCGGGGCGTGGGCCGGGTCCAGCACGTCGATGTCGATGGAGACGTAGAGCGGCCGGTCTCCGATCCGCTGCCGCAGCGCGTCCACCGTCTCGTCCACGCCGCGGCGCATCACGTCGGCGGAGGTCACGATCCCGAAGCCGAGGCGGCGGTCGTCCTCCAGGTCGCGCTTGCCGTAGAGCGGGCCCCGGGTGCCGACGTGGCTGATCGCCTCGGTGTCCAGGATGCCCTCCTCCACCGCGCGGCGGAACGGGGTGCCGTGGGTGTACTCGGCGCCGAAGTAGGTGTCCCAGGTGTCCAGGTGCGCGTCGAAGTGCAGCAGCGCGACCGGGCCGTGTCGGCGGGCGACGCTGCGCAGCAGCGGGAGGGCGATGGTGTGGTCGCCGCCGATGGTGACCAGCCGGGCGCCGGCGTCCTGGAGTTCCCCGGCGGCGTGCTCGATGGTCTCGACGGCCTCGCCGATGTTGAACGGGTTGCAGGCGATGTCCCCGGCGTCGGCGACCTGCTGGGTGGCGAACGGCGACACGTCCAGGCCCGGGTGGTACGGCCGGAGCAGCCGGCTGCCCTCGCGTACCGCGCTGGGGCCGAAGCGGGCGCCGGGACGGTAGGAGACCCCGCTGTCGAAGGGCACCCCCACGACGGCGACGTCGCAGTGCTCGACCTGGTCGAGCCGCGGCAGCCGCGCGAAGGTGGCCGGACCGGCGAAGCGCGGGACGCGCGAGGAGTCGACGGGTCCCAGGGGGTGGTCGGTCATGGGCCGGTCCCTACGGGTGTGAGGTGGTTCGGATCGGGGTGGCCCTCAGTGTGCGGTGGCCGGAATGCGACGAGCAATTGTCCCTGGCATGAAGTAGTAGGGTCGGTTTTGTGGCCGAACACAAACTGACCGTCGAGGACCTGCTCTCCTTCCCCGCGCTCCAGCTGCGCGTGCTGGCAGGCGCAGCCGGGCTGCGGCGGTCGGTCTCCTGGGCGCATGTGAGCGAGATGGAGGACCCCACGCCCTGGCTGCTGGGGGCCGAGGTGATCATGACGACCGGGCTCGCCGTCCCCCGCTCCGCCGCACGTCAGCGGGCCTATCTGGAGCGCCTGGACGACGCCGGGGTGTCGGGGCTGGCGCTCTCCGCACAGCTGCACGTGCCGCCGCTGCACCGGGCGTTCCTGCAGGCGGCCGAGGAGCGCGGGTTCCCGTTGCTGGAGGTGCCGCTCGCGGTCCCCTTCATCGCCGTGGCGCAGGAGGTCGCCGCCGCCGTGCAGGAGGGAGCGGGGCAACGGCTCGGCGCGCAGCTGCAGGTGTTCGGCGCGCTGCGCTGGCTGGCGACCGAGGGCCTGGAGACGGCCGAGCTGTTCCGCCGGCTGGAGCAGCTCTCCGGCTACCAGGTGTTCCTGTGCACCCCGCAGGGCCGTCCGCTGCTGCCCGGAGTGCCGGTGCCCGACCCGGCGGTGCTGCCCGACTCGGTGGACGCCCCGCCGACCATCCCCGGCGGCTTCGCGCTGCCGGTGCTCGCGCCCGGTGGCACGGCGGGATTCCTGGTCGCCTTCGAGCGCAAGGGCGCCCGCCCGGCCGGACTCGCCGTGGTCCAGCACATCGCCACGGTGGCCGCCCTGCAGCTGGCGATGGTCCGCCAGGAGCGGGAGACCCTGCGCCGCGAGGGCGCCGAGACCCTGGCCGAGCTGCTCCAGGACGTGCTGGACCCGGCGACGGCCCGACGGCGGTTGCAGCGGCTGTCGATCGAGGGCGACGACGACACGGTGCTGCTGGTGCTGCGCTCGGTCCGCGAGGACGACCTGCTGCGGGCCCTGGACGAACTGCCGTACCTGCTGCTCAACCGGGGCGAGGAGCGCTATCTGCTGGGGACGCCCGAGCTGGGCGCCGCGGTGGCCGGGATCCCGGGCGTCGCCGCCGGGATGAGCCGGTCCTTCCCGCCCGGGGAGTCGCTGCGGGTGGCCGAGCGCGAGGCGCTGTGGGCGGTGTCCAAGGCGGTCGAGTCCGGCCGCCCGCTGGTCCGCTACGGCAACGACACCACCGGACGCTGGCTGCCGGACGACCCGGCGGTGCTGAACGCCCTGGTCGAGCATGTGCTGGGCGAGGTGCTGCGCTACGACGCCGCGCACGCGGGCCAGTTGCTGATCTCGGTGCGCACCTGGATGGAGCGGGACCGGCGCACCGACGCCGCGGCCGAGGCCCTGCACGTCCACCCCAACACCCTGGCCTACCGGCTGCGCCGCTTCGGCGCGCTGACCGGCCGCGACCTGGCGTCCACCGAGGCCTTCGCCGAGGTCTGGCTGGCGATCCGGGCAGCCGGCCAGCTGGGGCTGACGGACTGAACGGCGTTGCCGTTCAGTAGTGGATGGCTCCCCTCGCGCCCCCGCCGACCGCGATGGCGTCGCCGTTGATCGCCACGCTCAGCGGAGAGCACAGGAAGGCGACGGTGCTCGCCACCTCCGCAGCGGTGACCAGGCGGCCGATGCTCACCGTCGACTCCAGCCGCCGGACGAGCTCCGCCTCATCGATCCCCGCCGCCGCGGCCATCGCGGCGAACTTGGCCGGGCTGGCCTCGGTGAGCGTCGTCCCGGGGTGAACGACCGTCACATTGACGCCCCAGGGGCCCAGTTCGTCGGCCAGGTTCTTGGTCATGGCCGCCACCGCGACATTGCGGACCGAACCCACCAGGTTTCCGGACTGCCGGGCGTTGAGCCCGCTCACACTGACGATGCGGCCCCACCCCTGCGCGACCATCAGCGGTGCCGCGGCCCGCGCGCAGCGCAGATAGCCGAGCACCTTGGTCTCGATCTCGCGGCGGAGGCTGTCGTCCTCAAGGTCCGCCAGCGCCGGCGGGGCGCCGATCGCGCTGGCCGGCGTCGCGGCCGCGTTGACCAGGATGTCCACTCCCCCGAACGCCTCCTCGGCACGGCGGACCAGCTCCCGCACCGAATCGTCGTCGGTGGTGTCGGTGACGACGGCCAGCACCCGGCCGCCGCCGGTCCCGGTGATCCGCCCGGCTGCCTCCTCCAGCGCCTCCTTGCCCCGGGCCGCGAGCACGACATCCGCGCCCTCGGCGGCCATCGCCTGTGCGACGGCGAAGCCGATACCCCGGCTGGCGCCGGTCACCACAGCGCGCTTCCCGGCAAGCTGGAGGTCCATGCGACAGCCCTTCTTGCTTTCTGGCGAACGACAGGGCCCCCATCATGGCAAACGCTCCGCCCCGGGCACCGGGTTGTATGATCACCAGATGCGTTTGACGATCGTGGATGCGCCATCCGAGTGGGGCCGGTTCGCCGACGGCTCCCTCGAACAGCGGATGCTGCTCGCGATCGGCTCCGAACTCGGCACCCCGCTGCGTCCGCGCCCGCTGGTGCTGGAGAACCGCAACCGGGTCGAGGTCGAGGGCATCGACGGCGACGGTCGGATCGTCGTCCAGCTGGTGGCCAATCAGGGCGCCTACAAGCCGGCCTACCGCAACAAGGTCATGGCCGACCTGTTCAAGGTGCTGTGGCTGCGCACCAGCGTGCCCAGCGCGGAGCGCGCGGTCCTGGTGGTGACCGAGCTGCTGGTGCAGGCCCTGGGCGGCTGGGTGGCCGTCGCCGCCGCCGACATGGGCGTCGAGGTGTACGTCTTCGACGGGGAGCGGGTCGCGCCGCTGCCCAGCCGGACTTAACGCCCGCGTAATCGCCGGGCCGCTTTGCGTGCAACACGGCCTCACTAGGTTCCTGCCCAAGACAACGGATTTCCGCGTGGCAGATACCGAGCTCTCGCTACGCACGCTCTCCGTCATACGAGATCGAGTACGTGCGATCACCAATGGCGTGGAGGCTGGGCATGAAGGTGTCGGCGATCGAACTGGGTTCCGTCCGTAAGGTCTACGGCTACGGGGCGTCGGCGATGGTGGCGCTGAGCGGTGTCGACCTGTCCATCGAGCCGGGCCGCTTCGTGAGCCTGATCGGACCGAGCGGCTGCGGGAAGTCGACGCTGCTGCGTCTGGTGGCAGGCCTGGAGACAGCGGACGCGGGCGTGGTCCGCGTGCACGGTGTCACCCCCGACGAGGCGTGCGCGGCCAAGCTGATCGGGTTCGTCCCGCAGACCCCGGCGCTGCTGCCGTGGCGATCGGTGTTGGGCAACGTCACGCTCCCCCGGCGGATCAACACGGCCGCGGCCGGACGACGCGAGCGCATCGGGCACCTCGGCGAGCGCGGAGCGGCCAAGGGCCCACCCGACATGCTGGAACTGCTGCGCAGGGCCGGCCTCGGCGAGGTCGCGCACCGGCTCCCCTCGCAGCTGTCCGGCGGTATGCAGCAACGCACCGCCATCGTCCGGGCGTTCGGGCTCCAGCCGGACGTGATGCTGATGGACGAGCCCTTCTCGGCCCTCGACGAGTTCACCCGCGAGACCTTGCAGGACCAACTGCTGGATCTGTGGGACGAGTTGAAGACGACGGTGCTGTTCATCACGCACTCGGTCCCGGAGGCCGTGCGGCTGTCCGACACCGTCGTGGTGATGGCCCCGGGTCCGGGCCGCATCGTCGATGTCATCGACATCGACCTGCCCCGCCCACGCAAGCAGCGGCTGTTCGAGGAGAGCAGCTTCCACGCGTACGAGGATCTGATCAGGGACAGACTGCACCGCGCCTGGCGGTCGACGGATGCCGCGTAGGGGGAACAGACAGATGAGCCTCGTCCCCGAACAGGTCGTCCCCGCGCAGCCGACCGGGATCGATCCGCCCGCCGAACCGTCGCGCTTCAGCCCGAAGCACCCCCGATCGCACGTCGGTTGGATCCGCCCCGCGGTCTGGCTGCCGCTGGTGATCATGCTGGCGATCCTCACCGCGCTGTGGCAGTGGGGAGCGGCGAAGCTGCCCTATCTGCTGCCGCCGCTGCCGTCGATCGGCCGCTCCCTGTCGGACAACCTCGGCTACTACCTCAAGAACGCGGGCATCACCCTCGGCGAAGCGGCTGCGGGCCTCGCGATCAGTTTCGTGGCGGCGTTCGTCCTGGCGGTCCTGGTCAGCGAGGTGCCGGTGGTACGCCGCGCGGTCATGCCGATCGCCGTGGTGCTGAACGTGACCCCGGTTGTGGCGATCGCCCCGGCCCTGGTCGTCGCCTTCGGCTTCGGGCCGGCACCGAAGCTCATTATCACCGCGCTGATCTGCTTCTTCCCGATCCTGATCAACACCAGCACCGGCCTGCGCTCGGTGCCGCAGCAGGTGCTGCAGGTCTACCGGACGATGAACGCCTCCCGCGTGGAGATGCTGGCGTACGTACGCGTCCCCAACGCGCTCCCGTACCTCTTCGCAGCGTTGCGGATCGTCAGCCCGCTGTCCGTCATCGGCGCCGTGGTGGCCGAGCTGTCCGCCTCCGGCTCCACCGGCGGTCTGGGCACGGTGATCAGCACCGCCTCGTCGATGAACAACCTGGCCGTGGTCTATGCCGCGATCTTCGTGCTGGCGGTGATGGGGGTGCTGGTGATGCTGGTCATCACCCTCGTCGAGCGCCGGGCCCTGCACTGGCACGAGAGCTCCGCCGACCGGACGAAGTGACGTCCATTCAGGCGCATTGCGGCGCCGGGCCGCTGCACCCGTAGCGCATCAGCCGTCTCACGCCGGATTCGCCCGCCGCCCTGGCCTCCGGGCGGCGCGGGGTCCACTCACGCCCATGTCCCTTCATCCGATCACCCACGAAGGAGTCTCCTATGCGTCCTCACCTCGTCAGATCCGTGTTCTCCGCCCTCACCACCGTCGCGATCACCTTCACTGCCGCGGCCTGCGGCTCCGGCTCCGGCTCCGGCTCCGGCAGCACCTCGGCCTCGTCCGGCTCGGCGATCTCGGCGGCCCGCTGTGCGCAGAACAAGGCCGCGGGCACGATCACCTATCTGTCCGGCTACCAGTTCCAGTCCTCCGCCTCCATCCTCGAATACGTCGCCGCCAGCAAGCTCGGCTACTTCGACGACCTCTGCCTGAACGTGAAGCTGGCGCCCGGCAGTGGTGACACCGCCCAGAACACCAAGCTGCTGGCCGGCGGCCAGGCCAGTGTCGCCGCGGTCTCGGAGCAGGACGTCATCCAGGCCCGGGCCAACGGCATCAACATCGAGGGCGTCTCCTCGTACTCGGACGCCGGGTTGGACATCCTGATGACCAACCCCGGCATCACCGACCTCACCCAGCTCGACGGCGCGGTGGTCGGCGACAAGGGCGCCGTGCCGGTCAGCGTCAGGGCGATGCTGGTCAAGGCCGGCGTCACCTGGAGCAGCCTGCAGGTGGTCAAGGAGGGCTACGACCCCACCGTGCTGCCCCGTGGACAGGGCGGTCTCAAGGCGCTCACCGGCTTCATCTCCAATGAGCCCAACCAGCTCGCCGCCGCGGGCCACAAGGTGACGGTCTGGCAGCCGGTCAAATACGGCATCCCCAGCTCGCTCGGCGCGATGGCCGTCAATCCGGCCTTCGCCAAGGCCCACCCGACAGCGGTCCAGGACGTCCTGCGCGCGGCCCTGCACGCCTACGACTACTGCACCGCGCATGTCGAGCAGTGCGTGGGCTACGCGGCCGCCCTGTCGGGTCCGACCTACGACAAGAAGCTGAACGCGGCCATCTGGACCACCGAGACCAAGGTCGTCAGCGACAACCCGACACCGGGTCAGCCCCTCGGCGGCATCGATCCCGCGAACATCACCAGGCTCACGGACATGCTGCACACCTACGCCGTCGTCCCGGCCTCCGTCACCGACCAGGACACGGCCGGATGGTTCGACGACTCTGCCGTCAAAGCCGTCTACAACGGGAACAAGCTGATCTGGCCCGCGCCCTGATGACCCGCGCCCGACAGCCCACCCATGACTCCCCAGGAAAGGCCCGCACCGTGCCCGCGAAGGAATACGGCATCTTCCTCCCCATCGGGAACGGGGGGTGGATGCTCTCCACCACCGCTCCGCACCCGGAGGCCGACTACGCCTGGAACAGGCGCGCGGCCATGCACGCCGAGACCATCGGCCTGGACTTCGTCATGTCGATGGCGAAATGGCGCGGTTTCGGCGGTTCCACCGACCACTGGGGCCGCTCCCTGGAGTCCATGACGATGATGGCGGCCCTGGCCGAGGCGACCAGCCGGGTCAAGATCTGGGCGACCCTGCACGCCAACCTGCACAACCCCGCGGTCGCGGCGAAGATGTACGCCACCCTGCAGGACATCTCCGGCGGACGCGCCGGGGCGAACATCGTCAACGGCTCCTACGCGGCCGAGTTCGAGCAGTTCGGGGTCTGGGACCCGGAGCTCGGCCACGCCGACCGCTACCGCATGACCGAGCTGTGGACCGAGGCCGTGATCCGGCTGTGGACCGAGGACTCGGTGACCATGCACACGCCCTGGTTCGACCTGACGGACTGCCAGTCCCGTCCGCACCCCGCCACCCGGCCCACGCTGATCAGCGCCGGCAAGTCCGAGGACGCCCGCGCCTTCCAGGCCAGGTACGCCGACGGCGCCTTCCTGGCCGGCGACACCCTGGAGGAGATGAAGGAGCTCTCCCGCGATGTGCACGAGCGCGCCAGGGCCCACGGGCGGGAGTGCCGGACCTACTCGATGCTGACCGTCGTCCAGGACGAGACCGACGAACTGGCCGCCAAGAAGGTCAGGCAGTGGAGCGAGGGCCTGGACCGCGAGGCGCTGGCGCTGATGCACACCTCCTGGGGCATCCCCGAGGCCCAGGCGCGCGCCTGGGCCGCGGGCGCCGTGGGCGAGGCCGCATTCCAGACCCCCTACGTCGCCGGCTCGGCCGACACCGTCACCGAGCACATCAGCTACATCGTCGGCGAGGCCGACCTCGACGGCCTGATGCTGATCTTCCCCGAGTACGACCAGGACATGGTGCTGTTCGGCGAGACCGTACTGCCCGCCCTGCGCGCCCACGACGCGGCGGGGGACGGCCGATGACGGATCCACGGCAGGCACAACTGGCCCAGCTCGCCGCCGCGGGCCGCACCCCGGCGCTGGTCGTCGTCGACGTCCAGCGCGACTTCGCCGACCCGGAGTGCCTGGACGCCTACGGCCTCACGGACCAGGCGCTGACCGCCCTGGACGCGGCCGTCACCCGCATCGGATACCTGGTCGGGGCCGCCCGCGAGCTCGGCGTGCCCGTGGTCTGGGTCGAGCTGGGCAGCGACCCCGCCGCACCGTGGCGGGCGAGCAACTGGCTGCGCCAGGGCGACTACGACGCCCCCATGAGCCCGGCCGAGCCGTGCATCACCGGCACCCCGGGCGCTCAGTGGTACCGGGTGCACCCCGCCGACGGTGAAGCACGCGTCGTCAAGCGCGCCTACAGCGGCTTCTTCGGCACCGACCTGGACGCGCGGCTGCGCGCCGCCGGCGCCGACTGGCTCACCGTCGCCGGGCTGACCAGCGAGTGCTGCGTCCAGGCGACCGCCGTCGACGCCCTGCAGCACGACTGGCCGGTGCTGCTCCCCCAGGACGCGACCGCCGCCTACGACCTCGCCGTCCACGAGGCGGCCCTGGTGCAGCTGCGGCTGAACACCGCCGTGCTCTGCGACGCCGACGAGGTCGTCTCCCTCTGGAAGCAGGTGGCCCGATGAGCGGCGTGCATCTGGCCTACGACCTGTCCTTCACGCACACCGAGGGACGCTGGGCCCGCGCCGGCAGCTGGACCGGCCGCGACTTCCCCGATGTGCGGATGTACATGGAGCTCGCGCAGACGGCCGAGCGGGCCGGGGTCGACCTGCTCTTCTTCGGCGACGGATCCGGTGTGCCCAGCACCTGGCGCGGCAGCATCGCCCCGGCCGTCGAGTGGGGCATCCAGTGGCCCCGGCACGACATGTCGCCGGTCATCGCGGCGATGTCCACGGTCACCGGGAACATCGGCTTCGGTCTGACCTACTCCTCCACCTTCATGCACCCGTTCTACGTGGCGCGCCTGCTCAACTCACTCGACCACGTCACCGGGGGCCGCATCGCCTTCAACGTGGTCGCCTCCACCCGGGGGGCGGACGCCGCCAACTACGGCTACCCGCAGCTGCCCGACCACGATCTGCGCTACGAGCGGATGGAGGAGTTCATCGGCGTCTGCAAGGCGCTGTGGGACTCCGTGGCCCCCGACGCGATCGTCCGCGACCGCGAGTCCGGGCGTTTCGCCGACCCCGCCAAGGTGCACCCGATCGACCACGACGGCAGGTTCTTCACCGTCAAGGGCCCACTCGCCAGCGTGCCGAGCCCACAGACGCACCCGGTCATCGTGCAGGCGGGCAACTCCCCACGCGGCATCGCCGCCTCGGCGTCCTTCGCCGACCTGATCTTCGGTTTCGGGGCCGACCTGGCCGGCCAGCAGCGCCACCGCGACCTGCTCGACGAAGCGCTCGCCAAGGAAGGACGCGACCCGGCCCGGGTCGGCATCCTCTGGGCCACCCAAGTGATCGTCGGCCGCACCGCGGAGGAGGCCCGGGCACGACGTGACGCGGTGCTGGAGTTCTGGAGCGAGGAGGCGGTCGGCACCTATCTGTCGCACAACGCCGGCTACGACTTCTCCACGCTGCCGGCCTCGTTCCGGCTGGGCGAGCTCCGCGACGAGATCGTCGCCGCGCAGGCCAGCCCGGCCGGACTGGTCGGCGCGCTGGTCGCCGCGTCCGGTCCGCAGACCACGATGACCAGGGCCGAGTTCTTCGAGCACGGCTGGGCCGCGGCCACCGGCCTGGACCACTCTCTCGTCGGCGACGCCGCGTCCGTCGCGGACGCCCTGGAGGAGAACTTCGCGGCGACCGGCTCACGCGGCGGCTACATGTTCTCCACCCCGCTGGCCATGCCCTCCGGATTCGCCGAGATCAGCGAACTGCTCGTGCCCGAGCTGCGCCGCCGCGGCGCGCTCGCCCCGCGCTACCCGGGACGCACCCTGCGCGAGAACCTGGCGGTGTGAGGTGAGCACAGCACCCGTGAACGCCGGCGCCCACGCGGAGCAGCTGGTCGCCGTCGCCGCCTCGGCGCGGCTGCCCGTCGGCCCGTCCGCCGGTCGCCCCGACGACCGGGCGCACGCCGAACCCCTCAACGGCACGGTCGTGCCCGGTTCGCAGATCGGACACCGCCTCGGCTACCCGACCGCGAACATCGCCCTCGACCTCCCGGCCCGCTCGCCCGCCGACGGCGTGTACCTCGGATCCCTGCGCACCCCGTCGTGGCAACTGCCGCGCCCCGCGCTCATCTCGATCGGCTCCAATGAGACCTTCGCCGGCCGGGCCCATTCCGTCGAGGCGCACGTACTCGACTTCGACGGCGACATCTACGGACAGCGGGTGGAAATGACGGTCACTCAGCTACTGCGCGGGCAGGGGGCGTTCGCCAACGCCGGCGAACTCGTCAACGCGATGCGGAACGACGAGCGCGACGCGCGGGCGCGACTCGCACACCGACCGCAACGGGCCGCCGAACCCGGCGCCCGGACGGACTGATCCCGATGGCTTCCGTGCACGACTTCACCTCGGACCCGGAGCAGATGAGGGCCGCGTTCTCCGGCTTCCCGTCCGGCGTCGTGGCCATCGCCACCCTCGTCGGGGCCGAGCCCGTGATCATGATCGCCTCCTCCTTCACCGTCGGGGTCTCCTACCGGCCGCCGATGGTCTCCTTCGCGGTCCAGAGCACCTCGACCACCTGGCCCCTCCTCTCCGGTGCACCGGCCCTCGGCATCTCGCTCCTCAGCGAGGAGCACGCCGACAAGACCCGCCAACTCGCCTCCCGCAACCGGCAGGACCGGCTGCGCGACATCGGCACCGCCACAACCGCCTCCGGCGCCGTCTTCCTCGACGACGCCCCGTCCTGGCTCGAATGCACGGTCGAGCACCGCTACCCGGCCGGCGACCACGAGATCATCGTGCTGCGCGTACTGGCCATGAGGACCGACGAAGGTCCCAACCCACTGGTCTGGCACCGAAAGGAGCCGAAGGTCCTGCAGCCGATCCGTCGGTGCCCGGCGAACTGATCCCGGGCCGGCCGCACGACTCTCAGCGGCGGACCCTGGGCATGCCGAGGCCGATCCAGGAGATGATCTCGCGCTGGATCTCGTTGTTGCCGCCGCCGAAGGTGAAGATGACGGCGCTGCGGTAGCCGCGTTCCAGGTTGCCCTGGAGGATCGAGCCGGCCGAGCCCTCCTTGAGCGAGCCGGCCGCGCCGACGACCTCCATCAGCCAGGAGTAGGCGTCGCGGCGGGCCTCGCTGCCGTAGACCTTGACCGCGGAGGCGTCCTGCGGGGTCAGCGCGTTGCGCTGGAGGGCGTCCACCATCTGCCAGTTGAGCAGTTTCACGGCGTCCAGGCGGGTGTGCGTGCGGGCCAGCCGCTGGCGCACCCAGGGCAGGTCGATGACCCGCCTGCCGTCGCCGAGTTCGGTCTCCCTGGCCCACTGCTGCACCTCGGCGAGGGCGCGGTTGGCCATGGTGGCGTGGGCGGCGAGGGTGACCCGCTCGTGGTTCAGCTGGTTGGTGATCAGCCGCCAGCCCTGGTTCTCGGCGCCCACGAGGTTGCCGACCGGGACCCTGAGGTCCTGGTAGTAGCTGGCGGTGGTGTCGTGCCCGGCCAGGGTGCGGATGACGGTGGTGGAGTAGCCGGGGTCGGTGGTGTCGACCAGCAGGATGCTGATGCCCTTGTGGGGCGGAGCGTCCGGGTCGGTGCGGACGGCGAGCCAGACCCAGTCGGCGGTGTCGCCGTTGGTGGTCCAGATCTTCTGGCCGTTGACGACGTAGTGGTCGCCGTCGCGCACCGCACGGGTCCTGAGTGCCGCGAGGTCGGTGCCCGCGTCCGGCTCGGAGTAGCCGATGGCGATGTCCAGCTCGCCGGCCAGGATCCGCGGCAGGAAGTACTCCTTCTGCGCGTCGGTGCCGAACTTCATGATCGAGGGACCGACCGTGTTCAGGGCCATGATCGGCAGCGGGACGCCGGCCTGGGCCGCCTCGTCGAAGAAGACGAACTGGTCGACCGGGCTCATCCCGCGCCCGCCGTACTCGACCGGCCAGCCGACGCCCAGCCAGCGGTCCGCGCCCAGACGGCGGTTGACCTCGCGGTAGAAGCGCTTCTGCGCCTTCGGGTCGTTCAGCCGCCCGTGCGCCTCGGGCGGCATCAACTCGGCGAAGTAGGTGCGCAGTTCGGTGCGCAGCCGCTGCTGCTCCGGCGTGTGGGCGAGGTGCATGGCGATCCCCTCGGGTCGGCACGGCGGCACGGTGACCCGCCGGGCGCCACGCTAGAACACGTTCTAGAATAAGGGAAGGCGTGCCGCCGACCTGGATTGACGGTCCGTCAGCTCTCCTTGGCGATGAGTGCGGCGAGCTCGGCCGGGGTCGTCGAACCGGGTCCCCGCCCCAGCCTGGCGTCCCGGTCGGCCAGCCGCTGCAGCACGCTGTTGACCGGCGTGGCCAGGCCGTGGATCCGTCCGAGCAGCACGATCTCCCCGTTGAGGTAGTCGGCCTCGATGCTGCCGGCGCCCCGGGCCAGGCTCTGCCAGGAGGAGCCGCCGCCGCGGTTCACCCCGGGGACGGGCCGGTACCGCAGCCGGTCGCCGGCCACCTCGGCCCGCTCCTGGTCGGTGGAGTAGCCGACCCCGGCGGCGTCGAGCACCCTGGCGCCCTCGGCCCCGGCCGCCTGGTGCAGCTCCAGCGCCTGGGCGCTCTCGATCGGTCCGGTGACCGCCTCCAGGGCGTTGGAGAGATTGCCGATCAGCTTTCCGTACTTCCAGCGCATCACGTCCTCGGAGACCGGCGCCAGGAACCTGCACGCCTCCAGGTCCGCGGCGATGCTCCGGGCGGTGTCGTCGGCGCCGTGCGGATAGCGGCCGAGGTGCAGGATCCCGGTGAGCGGGGAGCACTCGGCCCCGATCAGGCCCGGCTCCAGATGGGTGGCCGGCAGCCAGACGCACATCCCGTAGACCCGGCGGAAGCGGCGCAGCGCCAGCCGTTCGTTCTCGACCGCGTTCTGCGCGCAGACCAGCGGCAGCAGTTCCGCCGCGGTCCCGCTGCCCGCCACCGGGCGGTCCGCCCAGGCGTCCAGCGCGGCCTGGGTGTCCTGGCTCTTGACGGCGAGCACCAGCACGTCGTCCGGCCGCAGCTGCACACCCTCGGGGCGGTCCGCGGCCGGTACCGGCAGCACCGCGGTGCCGTCCGGTGTCGTCAGCGTCAGCCCCTTCTCGGCGAGGGCGCGGTAGTGCGCGCCCCGGGCGACCAGTACGACCTCGCGCCCGCCCTCGAACAGCCGTCCGCCGATGGCTCCGCCGACCGCACCCGCTCCGATGATGATGTAGCGCATGGACTGACCCTTTCAGCTCAACCGTGCGGCGATCAAGGGCGCAGCCCGAGGGCGGCACCGCAGCGCGCCGCTCCGGTTCGACGGCCCCCACGTCCTAGCCTGGCGGAATCAGCCCTGGCGGAATCGTCATTGAGCCGAGGAGCAGCGACATGGGTGGCGAGGCACAGGTAGTGACGCTGCGGCCGGATCCGGCTCCGGAGGAGGAGGCGCACGGGCTGGAGACCGTACCGAGGCCGTTGCGGGTTCTGCCGCTGGCCGGCCTGGACCGGGTCGGGGTGGTGCTGGTGTCGCACAGTCGGGCCGTGGCCGAGGCCGTCGCGGCGATGGCGGCCGAGCTACTGGGCAGCGGCGACCCCGGGCCGATCGCGACGGCCGGGAGCATGCCCGAGGACGGTCTCGGCACCGGCCCGGCCCTGGTGGCGGCAGCGGCCCGGGAGGTCGACCAGGGCATGGGCGTCGCCGTGATCGTCGACCTGGACGCCTCCGTCGACACAGTGCGGGGCGTGCTCGCCGCCGCGGAGGCGCATGGACTGCCCTTCCCGGTGCGGCTCGCTGACGCCCCGTTCGTGGAGGGCGCGGTCGCCGCGGTGGCCACCGCCTCGGCGGGCGGTGACCTGTCCGCGGTGATCGAGTCGGCCGAGGACTGCTATGTGGTGCGCAAGCTCTGACCGGCCCGGTCCTCGGCCGCCGCGGTCTCGGCCGCTGCCTCGTCGAAGCTGAAGTACGCCTCCGCCGCCCCGCTGAGGGCCAGCCGCAGCCGCTGCCGTGCGCGCTCGTCGAAGCCCTCCGGCAGGGCGTCAGGATCGAACCAGCCGACCTCCAGTGACTCGTCGTCATTGACCCTCGCCTCGCCGCCCACCGCGCGGCAGAGGAAGGTCAGCTCCAGGTACTGCGCCTGGTCGCCGTTGGCGTGGACGATCGGCGGAGAGACCGTCACGCTGGTCAGGCGCTCGGGAACGGCGTGCACGCCGGTCTCCTCCAGGCATTCGCGCGCCACCGCGTCGGCGGGCTGCTCGCCGGGGTCGATGATGCCGGTGATCAGGGCCCAGCGGCCGGTGTCCGAGCGACGTCCCAGCAGGACCCGCCGCTGCTCGTCCAGGATGACGGCGGTGATCCCGGCCATCCACAGCGGTGACTGTCCGACCTTGCTGCGCAGCTCGCTGACAAACTCTGGTATGGGCATGGACCCGACCCTATCCGGCCGCCGGATCATCTTCGGTCATTGTCATGACCAGCGAATATTTGTGCGAAGGGGCGTCATTCGGCCAGGTCCGGTCTACCGTGGATCGACGGGAAACGGGGGCCGGCATGGGGGCTGCGCGCACATCGACGATCGGCACCCCCGACCTTGACGGTCCGTCGGGTGCCGCCTCCGACACGGCCGTGGACGTGATCGGCGGACTGCTGCTCACCGGCTGCGCGAGCTGGTCGCTCTACACCGCCAGTGGACGCGACGCCCACCCCGAGGGAGTCCTGCTCGGGCTGCTGGCCGTCGCCGCCGGCTACGCGGCCGGACGCATCGCCGGCGCCGTCGCACCCGTCGGCTCGCCCGCCGTGATCGCCCTCGCGGTGGGCGTGCTGGCGCTGGTCGCGCCGGGCGGACTGTCCGGTGACCCGGCCGCTCCCCCGCTGCACAACGCCGACGCCAACGGCGCGCTCATCGCCCTCGCCGTCGGCGCCGCCTGCTGCGCGGCGCAGGCGGCCCGAACACCACCGGCGGCGATATCCTCCCCGGCCGGGACGCCGCGCCACGCGCGCCGTCACCTCCGTCCGGCGTTCGCCCTCGCCCTGCTCGCCTGCGCGCTGACCGCCGAGGCCGTGACCGCCGGCTCGACAGCGGCGGTCCTCGCCTGCCTCGGCACCCTGATCCTGGCCGTCGCGGTGCGGACGGCCAGGCGGCGGCTGCCCGCGCTGCTGCTGCTGGGGCTGTGCGCGGTGCTGGCCGGCGTCGCCCCGCTGCTGCTGGCCCGCTCGGGCACCGATCCGACGGCGAGCAGCGTCGGGCTTCCGGTCTCCGAGCAGCGGGCGGCGCTGTGGCACGACGCGGTCCAGGAGGCCGGAGGGGCTCCGCTGCGCGGCGTCGGCCCCGGCCGGTTCACCGAACTGAGCCCCGCCGCACAGGACTTCTCCACCCCGGGCGGCGCCTCCTCGGCGGCGCTGGAGGTCGCGGCGGAGCAGGGAGTGCCCGGACTGTGCCTGCTGGCCGCGTCCTACGGCTGGATGATGTGGTCCCTGCGCCGCTCGCCGGGCTCCACCCCGGCGGCGCTGACCGCCGCCGGTGCGCTCACCGCGCTGGCGGTGGAGGCAGCGATCAGCCCGGTGCTCAGCTTCCCCGGCATCACGGCCGGGGCCGGCCTGCTGGTCGGCATGGCCACGGCCCGGCCGCTGGCCGAGCCGTAGGCGCCGCTGTCGTTGCGGTTGTCGTTGCCGTCGGGGTCAGAGGTTGTCGCGCGCCCAGAGCCCCAGGGCCTGGGCGCAGCCGTCCACGGACTCGCGCCAGGTGCGCGCCGCGCCGTCGCCGGCCTCATCGCTGACATGCTTGACCACCCGGACCGGGACACCGGCCGCCAGCGCCGCGCTCGCCACCGCATAGCCCTCCATGTCGACCAGGTGCGCGCGTTCGGCGAGGCGCTGCCGAGCCGACTCCTCGGCGACGAAGAGGTCGCCGGTGGCCAGCACCGGACGGGACGGGCCGGCTGCCTCCAGGGTCAGCGGAGGGCCGTAGACCGCTCCGGTGAGCGTGCGCAGCACCTCGGAGTCCAGGTCGTGCTGGATCACCTCGCCGATCTCGTGCGTCCCCGCCAGACCCGGCCGCAACGCCCCCGCCGTCCCGAGGTTGACCACGGCGGCGGGCAGTGGCCCCCGGGCGAGCACGGTCGCCAGCGCGACGCTCGCATTGACCTTGCCCATGCCGGTCAGCAGCACCGGCAGCCCCCCGTCCAGGTGCGCCGCCTCCTCCGCGACGGCCACGACGAGCAGCGGGCGGGCGGGGTCGATCTCTCCTATGAGGCGCATGTCGTCCATGGTAGGGGCCTGCCGCGGCGGGTAGGTTGACGATCGGACGGCAGGTCAGCGGTGAGATGGGAAGGCAGCAGCATGAGCGCGGGCGCGACGGACGAGCAGACGTGGCGACATGTCGACAGCTACATCGACCGGACCCTGGGGCTCGGTGATCCGGTGCTGGACGCCGCGCTCGCGGCGAGCGACGCCGCCGGACTGCCGCGGATCGCCGTGTCGGCGTCGCAGGGCGAGTTCCTCAATCTGCTGGCGCGGCTGGTGGGGGCACGACGGATCCTGGAGATCGGCACCCTCGGGGGCTACTCCACGATCTGCCTGGCCCGGGCCCTGCCGCAGGACGGTCGCCTGGTGACGCTGGAGTTCGACCCCAGGCATGCCGAGGTGGCCCGGGGCAACCTCGCCGCGGCCGGTCTCGCGGACCGGGTCGAGGTGCGCGTGGGCCCGGCCCTGGACAGCCTGCCGCTGCTGCAGCAGGAGCGGCAGGACCCGTTCGACCTGGTATTCATCGACGCCGACAAGGTCAACAGCGGCAACTACGTGCGCTGGGCGCTGGAGCTGGGCCGCCCGGGCACCCTGATCGTCGTCGACAACGTGGTGCGCGACGGCCATCTCGCGGACGTCGGCTCGGAGCAGCCGGAGATCCAGGGGTCCCAGGCGGCGGTGGAGCTGATCGCCGCGGAACCTCGGCTCCGGGGCACGGTGCTGCAGACCGTGGGCGGCAAGGGGTACGACGGGTTCGCGCTGGCCCTGGTCGGCGAGTAGCCCGCCGGGGCCGTCAGGAGCCCAGGCTGAAGGCTCCGTCCGGCGGGGCCGGGGAGGGGGCCGCGGTCGCGTCGGTGACCGGTCGCGCGTCCCCCCTGAGCAGGTCGAGCCGGTCGCCGTGGACCACCCGGGCCGGGAAGGCGTCCGCGGCGGTGCGGCGGGCCAGGTCGGCGACCGGGAACGGCTGCCGGCAGGCCAGAATGACCAGATTGCCGTAGCGGCGCCCGCGCAGCACCGAGGGCTCGGCGATCAGGCAGACCTCGGGGAACACCTCGGCGACGGTCGCCAGCTGGGAGCGGGCGAAGTCCAGCGGTGCGCCGTCGGCGAGGTTCGCGGCGTAGAGGCCGTCCGCGCGCAGCACCCGCGCCGCCTCCCGGACGAACTCCACCGAGGTCAGGTGCGCGGGGATGCGCGAGCCGCCGAACACGTCGGCGACCAGCAGATCCGCGCAGCCGTCCCGGCTCTCGGCCAGGGCGGCGCGGGCGTCCGCCGCCTGGACCTCGATCCGGACCTCGGCGCCGCCGCGGGCAGGCGTCCAGGGCAGGTGCTCGCGCACCAGGGCGATCAGCGCCGCGTCCAGCTCGACCACCCGCTGGCGCGAACCGGGACGGGTGGCGGCCAGGTAGCGGGGTAGGGTGAGCGCCCCGCCGCCGAGGTGCAGCGCGTCCAGCGGCCGTCCCGGCGGCGCGGCCAGGTCGGCGGCGTGGGCGAGTCGCTGCACGTACTCGAACTCCAGGTGCAGCGGGTTGTCCAGGTCGACGTAGGACTGCGGTGCGTCGTCCATGGTGAGCAGCCAGCCCCTGGGCCGGTCCAGGTCGGGCAGCAGCCGCGCAGTGCCGAGGTCCACCCGGCGTTCGACCGGGCGGGGATCGGTTGGCTGGGCTTCGACGGTCATGCGGCTATTGTCCCCGGAAATCCACCGGGAACTTGTTCCGGCCGGCGTACAACCTTCACCCCAGGGTGTGGGTCTTCCATACGTTGGGTGACATAGCCGCACCGGCCATCCATCTCCGGTGCAGCTCGGCGCGACGGAAGGGAAGTCCGTGCGAGAGCCGAACCTCACCATCCTGCCCAGGCCGGTCGAGCGTCAGAGCCGCCAGGGCGCAGATCGGTCCCGTGGGCGCTCGGCGCGGCGCCTCGCCGTGCTGACCTTCCGCGAACTCGACGACCCCGGATCCTTCCGGGCCCAGGTGGAGCGGCTGCTGCGGACCGCCAGCCCGGTCTCCCTGACCCAGGTCCAGGACGCCCTGGCCGGGGGCCTGCCGCTGCCGCCGCACGCGGTGCTGCTCACCTTCGAGCACGGGCACCGCAGCGCGGCGACCACCGCACTGCCGGTGCTGGCCGCGCGCCGGGTCCCCGCGGTGGCCTTCGTCGTCGCCGGACTGGTCGGAAGCGAGCGTCCCTACTGGTGGGACGAGGCGCGGCTGCTCATCGAGGAGGGCGGCTACAGCCGCCGACTGCCGGGGCGCGAGCCCGCCGGCGCGGTGGCCGCGATGGCGGCGCTGCCCGACCCGGACCGACGCAGCTGCCTGGAGGAGCTGCGGGTGACGGCCCGTCGGACCGTCCCCGGCCGCGCGCAGCTGACGGCGGACGACCTGCGGGCGCTGCGCGACGGCGGGATCGTGATCGGCAACCACTCGCTCGGGCACGCCCGGCTGGACCGGTGCGATGACTACGTCGTCCGCGAGGAGGTGGTGGGCGGACACCGGATCCTGACGGAGCTGCTCGGCGAGGAGCCGAGTGCGTTCGCGCATCCGCACGGGGTCGCCGATGGGCGCGCGGAGGCGCTGCTGCGGGGGTACGGGTACCGCAGTGCGTTCCTCGGCGACGATCAGCTGTTCGATCTGCGGGCAGTGGGGGCAGTTCGGCCGGATCCGCTGAGGATCAGTCGGCTCGGGGTGGATTCGGGGACGTCGCGGGGGATCTTTGACAGTGTGTTGGCGGGGTGGACTCCGGGGCTCAGGCGGCTGCGGGGGGCGGTTGCTGTTTAGTGCACGGGTGCGGGTTGGAGGGTGATTGGCCGCGCAGTTCCCCGCGCCCCTTACAGGCGCCTGCGGCGCCTTATAGGGCGCGGCCTTCGGGGTAGGTGAGGGCCTCGGGGGGGAGTTCTTCCTTGCGGCCGGTGCGGAGGACCAGGAGGGTGCCGTTGCCCTGGGTGGCTGCGGCGGCTGGGGCGGCGCGGCGGAGGGCCTGGCCGGCTACGGCCGGGGCGGAGCCGAAGAAGGTCGGGCCGGGGACGGCCGCGCGGATCAGGTCGTCCAGGAGTTCGTAGTGGGTGCAGCCTAGGACCAGGGACCGGGTGTCGGGCGGGGTCAGCGCGGCGGCCGCTGCCACGGCCTGCGCGACGGCGTCGGCGTCGGCACGCTCCACGGCCTCGGCCAGACCCGGGCAGGGGATCTCGGCGACCTCGACGTCTGCCGCGAAGTCCCTGATCAGACCGCGCTGGTAGGCGCTTCCGGTGGTCGCCGGGGTGGCCCAGATCGCGACCGGGCCGCCGGCCGCCGCCGCGGGCTTGATCGCCGGGACGGTGCCGATGACCGGGATGTCCGGCTCCAGCTCCGCCCTGATCGCCTCCAGCGCGTGCACCGAGGCCGTGTTGCAGGCGACGATCAGCGCGTCCGGCTGCAGCTCGGCCGCCGCGCGGGCACAGGCCAGCGCATGCTCGGTGATACCGGCAGGGGTACGCGGCCCCCAGGGCATCCCGTCCGGGTCCGTGGACAGCACCAGGTCCGCGTCCGGACGCAGCCCCCGCAGCGCGGCGGCGGCGCTGAGCAGGCCCAGACCGGAGTCGATGAGTGCGATCTTCATAGAACTCGACCTTAGTGGATGACCGGCCGCCGCTGTGCGAGCCGGGCGGTGCGGCATACTCGCGCAGGTGACCGTGCTGATGTGGGTGTCCGTGGCGTCTCTGCTGGCCTGGCTGTGGCTGACCTTCGGTCAGGGCGGCTTCTGGCACACCGATGTGCGACTGCCAGCGCGCCCGGAAACCGCCGCGAGGCCCGAGGTGGCCATTGTGGTGCCGGCCCGGGACGAGGCCGAGGTTCTGCCGCTGAGCCTGCCGTCGCTGCTGGCACAGCAGTACCCGGGGACCGCGCGGGTGATCCTGGTCGACGACGGGAGCACCGACGGCACCGGCGAGCTGGCCCGCAAGCTCGCCGAGGCGCCCGGCTCGCTGCCGCTGACGGTCACCTCCCCCGGTGAGCCGCCACAGGGCTGGACCGGGAAACTGTGGGCGCTGCGGCACGGCGTCGAGCTGGCCGGGGACGTGGAGTACCTGCTGCTCACCGATGCCGACATCGCGCATGCGCCGGCCTCCCTGGACAGCCTGGTGGCCGCCGCCGAAGGGCCGACCGGGGGCGCGTACGACCTGGTGTCGCAGATGGCCCGGCTGCGCACCGAGACCCGCTGGGAGCGGCTGATCGTCCCGGCGTTCGTCTACTTCTTCGCCCAGCTGTACCCGTTCCGGTGGAGCAACCGGCCCGGCTCGCGCACCGCGGCAGCGGCCGGCGGCTGCACGCTGGTGCGGCGTGAGGCGCTGGAGCGGGCCGGCGGGGTCGCCGCGATCAGGGGCGCGGTGATCGACGACGTGAACCTGGCGAAGGCGGTGAAGCGCGGCGGCGGCCGGACCTGGCTGGGGCTGGGCGACCAGGTGGACAGCGTCCGCCCGTACCCGGAGTTCGGGCAGCTGTGGCGGATGGTCTCGCGCAGCGCCTACGCCCAGCTGCGGCACTCTGTGCTGCTGCTGGTGGGAACGGCGCTGGGGCTCTCGCTGGTCTACCTGGTGCCGCCGGTGCTGACCGTGGTCGGGCTGGCGACCGGCGATCCGGCGGGACTCGCCTCGGTGTCCGGCACCGCCTGGGCGCTGATGACCTGCACCTACGTCCCCATGCTGCGCTACTACCGGCAGCCGCCGCTCGCCGCCCTGCTGCTGCCGTTCACGGCGCTGCTGTATCTGCTGATGACCGTGGACTCGGCGATCCAGCACTGGCGCGGACGCGGCGCGGCCTGGAAGGGACGGACGTACCCCGCACCGTCGCGGAGCGAGGGCTTCTGAGGGGGCTCGGCTGCGGACCGTAGCGGGCCTGTCGCGCAGTTCCCCGCGCCCCTATGGGGCTGCAAGTTCCCCGCTGTGGGCACGTTGCAGCTACCTGGGGGCGCGGGGAACTGCGCGACAAGCCGACTACGGTCCGCAGCCGAAATCCCTCAGAGCGCCACGCCCAGCAGTGCATCCACGGTCCGGGACACCACCCCGGGCGCGCCGGTGTCGTCGCCGCCCGCGGCATCCTGCTTGGCGGCCCAGGCGTCGATGACGGCCAGCGCGCGCGGCGCG
This sequence comes from Streptomyces sp. 846.5, assembly GCF_004365705.1. Taxonomy (NCBI): domain Bacteria; kingdom Bacillati; phylum Actinomycetota; class Actinomycetes; order Kitasatosporales; family Streptomycetaceae; genus Streptomyces; species Streptomyces sp. 846.5. Next base: position 918,077 of record NZ_SOBN01000003.1, on the reverse strand, counting down.
TTCAGGTCGTCGGCCAGCGCCTCGCGTACCTCGGCCAGGGTGGCCGCGGCGTCGGGGCCGTCGGGACGGGAGACCGCCGCGCGCCAGCGGGCCAGCCGCTCCTGGGCGCGCAGCAGGTCGCTGTCGGTCCACTCCCAGTCGGAGCGGTAATGGTGCGCCAGCAGCGCCAGCCGGATCGCGGCGGGATCCACCCCGTCCCGGCGCAGCTGGGAGACGAACACCAGGTTGCCACGCGACTTGGACATCTTCTCGCCCTGCAGACCCACCATGCCGGCGTGGACGTAGGCGCGGGCGAAGGGGTGCGACTTGGTCAGCACCTGGGCGTGCGAGGCGCCCATCTCGTGGTGCGGGAAGGCGAGGTCGCTGCCGCCGCCCTGGATGTCGAACTCCATGCCGAGGTACTGCAGCGCGATGGCCACGCACTCGATGTGCCAGCCGGGCCGTCCGTGACCGATCTCGGTGTCCCAGGCGGGCTCGTCGGGCCGGGCCGCGAGCCACAGCATGGGGTCCAGCTTGTGCTTCTTGCCCGGGCGGTCCGGGTCGCCGCCGCGCTCGCCGAAGTAGCGCAGCATATGCGCCTCGTCCAGCCGGGAGACCTCGCCGAAGTGCGGGTCTGACTCGACCGAGAAGTAGACGTCGCCGTCGAGGCGGTAGGCCGCGCCGGAGTCCAGTAGGTCCTTGATCAGCGGGACGATGGACGGGATGGCCTCGACCGCGCCGATGTAGTGCGCGGGGGGCAGCATCCGCAGCGCCGTCATGTCCTCGCGGAACAGCGCGGTCTCACGCTCGGCGAGCTCGGTCCAGTCCTGGCCGGTGGCGACGGCGCGCTCCAGCAGCGGGTCGTCGACGTCGGTGACGTTCTGGACGTACAGCACGTCGTGGCCGGCGTCCCGCCAGACCCGCTGGATCAGGTCGAAAGCGTTGTAGGTGGCCGCGTGGCCGAGATGGGTGGCGTCGTACGGCGTGATCCCACAGACGTAGAGCCGGGCGGTCGGGCCCGGCTCCACGGTCCGCACACCGGCTGCGGAGGTGTCGAAGATACGCAGGGGGCTCCCCTGACCGGGGAGCGCGGGAACGTCGGTGGCGGGCCAGGCATACATACAGATGACTCTAACCGGCCGGATGTGATCTTCGCACCAGTGCCTCGGGCGCTGCGGGCGGGGAGGCGGACGACCGGTCCTGCGGTCGCCCGCCTCCCCCGCTCATGCCCCGGATCTGCTCGGGTCAGCTGCAGGCGACCTTGGCATCGGCCCAGTCGCCGTGGTCGTTGCCGTTGCCGTCCCCGCCGTCGCCGACCACCAGGTCCAGCAGTTGGGCGCCGGTGGTGTCGACGTCGATGGAGACCGTCGAGCCGCCGCCCTTGAGTACCGGAGTGGTGACCAGGTTGCGGCCGTCGGCGAGGACGCTGAAGGTGACCGTCCCCGCGCTGCCGGCCTCGGCGTCGACGCCGACCGTGGCGGTGAAGCGGGTGCAGTGGCCGCCGAGGTAGATCCCGACGTCGCTGACCGCGTTGGTGCCCAGGCCGTAGGCGTAGACCTGGCCGCCGATGGTGATCGGCTTTCCGTCCCCGGCGGCCTGCTCACCGTTGCTGGTGTTGCGCTCCACCGGTCCCCAGCCGTTCGAGGAGGTGAAGAACGGCAGCGCACTGACCTCGGTGTCGGCGGTGGGGGCCACCGGCACCGCGCGCACGTTCCTGACATCGGCGAGCTGCTGGGTCCGGCCCTGCTGGCGGTACTCGGCCACCGCCGTGAGCTGTGAGAACGCGGGCAGCGTGCCCGTCGGCGAGGTGACCGTCCAGCTGCCGGTGAGCGAGCCGCCGGCGGCGACCTTCTTCGCGCTGACCGGACCGGTCGGCTGGGCCGTCCAGCCGCTGGGCAGGGTCAAACCCAGTTGGACCGAGGTGGCCGTCGGGGCTCCGGCCGGCACCGCGAAGGTCGCGGTGACCGGGTAGGCCGTACCGGCGGCCGCGGTGTCCGGGGCGTCGAGGGTGACGGTGGCCTGGTGGGCCTTGGGCTGGGCGTAGGTGTCGGCCTGGTAGCGGGGGCTGTCCACCGTCTCGGTCCGCAGCGGGGAGGCGGTGCTGCCGAGGTTCACCAGGGAGACCGCGCCCAGGCCCCCGGTGCTGCCGTCGGTGTTCCAGACCGCGATGGCGATGGTGTTGGCGCCGTTCGCCCTGAGGATGCCGTTGGGGATCGGGAAGAGGTGCTGGGGACCCACGTCGTTGACGTAGCGGCCGAGTTGCCAGCCGTTGACGTAGATCAGCGCCCGGTAGTGGCGGGAGGCGTCATCGGTGATCTGCAGGCCGACCGAGGTGTCCTGGCCCTTGGGAAGGTCCAGCGTCGCGGTGGTGCGGTACCAGGAGACGCCCGGAGTAGTGTCGCTGGTGGGCAGACTGACGGTGGGCCAGGAACTGTCCTTGAAGCCGGGCAGGCTCCAGCCGGCCCGCTCGCCGTAGAGGCCGCCGGTGTTCATGGCGCCGCGCACCGGGTCGACCAGGTTCTCGCCGCCGCTCGATCCCTGGATCCGCCAACTGAGCGTGGTCAGCGGGGAGCCGGTGACGACGGCCCCGATCAGCCCGCGCGCCTCCTTGTTGCTGTCGGCCTGGTTGTAGTCCTCGTTGTGGCCCATGTTCTCGACCAGCACCGAGAGTTCGTTGTCGGCGCCGCCGGCCTTCAGCGCCCCGGCCGGGAAGGCGAAGGTCTGCGCGCTGGTGCCGCCGTTGTTGGGGCTGCTGCTGCCCAGGAAGGCGCCGTTGAGCCAGACCGAGTAGACGCCCGCCTTGCCGGTGATCGCGGACAGGGTGATCCCGGTCGCGCCCGCCGAGCCCTTGAACCGGCCCCGGTACCAGACGTCGCCGTGGTGGAATCCGTAGTCGTCGGCGAAGAGCACCGGCAGGGTCGCTGGGGTGGTGGTGCTGTTGGAGGTCGCCTTGTCGGCGATCTGCCAGGAGGAGTCGTCGAAGCCGGGCTGGGACTCCGGGGACTCCTGGGTGTGCTTCCAGTCGGTGAGCGCCGGCAGGGTGACGGCGGCCACGCCGGGCACGGTGCTCAGCTCGGAGCCGCTTCCGGTCGCCCTGGCCTGCAGCCGCTTGCCGTTCCAGGTGATGGTGCCGGTGACGGCCGGGTCGGCGAAGACCTCGACCGGCTGGGCCGAGGCGCTGTCGCCGGTCAGGTCGAGCCGGCCGCGCCCATTGGTACTCGCGACGGCGGTCCGCAGCAGGTCGCTGCCGTAGACCAGGACCGGGCCCTGCGCGGTCTGCGCCTGCCAGAACTGCTCGGCGGTCTGGTCGGTGCCCAGCAGCAGGAGCAGCGGACGTTCCCCGCCGGTGATCAGCACCCGGGCCAGGCCGTCATGGATGTAGTTCAGCCGCAGGTCACCGGTGCTTGCGTCCCAGGTGCTCTGCACGCTGCCGGCGAGGACCTGGACAGTGGGCTGCTGCTGGTAGTTGAGGACGGTCTCGCCGTCCTGGCCCTGCCGCCCGTAGAGGACGGCGACGTCCCGGCCGCCGATCTCGGCCTGGGTCATGATCTCGGAGGTGGAGTACTGCACCTGGGTCGCGCCGAGCTTGTAGTTGGCGACGATCGTCTTGGAGTCGCGTCCGGCGAAGGTCAGTTGGGTGCCCGGCTGCTGCGGGACGGTGGGGTAGTACCGGGCCCCGGGCGTGGGCAGGTCGACGGCGTCCACCGAGACGAAGGTGCCGCTGGCGGCGGCGTTCTTCTGGCCGGTGGCCACGATCTTCAGGGTGTGCGCACCGTCGCTGAGACCGGAGGCCGCGTACTGGATCTGCTGGTTGGCGGTGCTCGCCGCGTAGCCGTCCACGGTGGCGACCTTGACGCCGTCCAGGTAGACGTCGGCCAGGCCGTGGTTGGCGGCCTTGGAGGCGATCCAGTGGATCGCGGTGCCGGTGAAGGGGATGCTGACGCTGTCGCCCGCGGTGTTGGTGAAGGACTCGGTCTTCTGGTAATCGCCGCCGGTGTAGCTCTGCTCGGAGCCGACGTGCGACCAACTCCCGGTGTACTGGAGCTGGGTGGCGGTGTCGTCGTAGGTGTAGCCGGCGTGCGCGCCCAGGTCGATCGCGATATGGGCGGAATCGGTGCTGGTCGCGGTCGAGTTGGCGTGCCGGAGCACATGGAACTGGGTGCCGTCGTCGGGGTTGATCCGCGCGGTGTCGACGATGGCCGCGTTGTCGGTCGCAGCGGCGGCCAGGCTGTCGGTCTTGGTGATCGGCGCGACGCTCTGCAGGAAGTAGCCGATCAGCTTGTCCTGCTGGTACTTGGCGGTGAGCTGACGGTCCTCGGAGATGGCCGCGCCGTAGTCGTAGGAGGTGTAGACCTGGGAGGGGTCGGCCTGCCAGCCCCAGGAGGTGCCGCCGTAGGTCATGTAGAAACTCTGCAACGTGGCGCCGACGGCGATGTTGTTCTTGTAGAAGACATCGGCGAAGTCGGCGCCGGTCAGCTGGGCGCACTTGGCGTAGCCCGGGCCGCCCCAGGGGTCGAACGAGCCGCCCTGGAACTCGGCGGTGTACAGCGGCTTTCCGGCGACATGGTCGTAGGAGATGTCGGGGACGCCCCTCCAGGACAGCGGATTGGAGCAGTTGAAGCCCTGCGGATAGGAGTCCGCGCCGTCGATGTCCAGGGCACCCGCACCGCTGTTGAAGGTGCCGTTGTTGTTGCCGGTCAGCGGGACGGTGATGCCGTCGGCACGGGCCTTGCCCTCCAGATGGGTCATATAGGCGCGGCCGGCCGCGGAGCCGTCGTAGAACTCGTTCTCGACCTGATAGGTGATCACGGTTCCGGTGCCGTTGGTCAGTTGGTGCCGGGCCAGGATCGGGTCGATCTTGCTGAGCCACTCGTCGGCGGCGGCGAGGTAGGTGGGGTCGGTGCTGCGGTCCTTGCCGGGAAGGGTGTTCAGCCAGGCCGGGAATCCGCCGCTGTCGACCTCGGCGTTGATGTACGGGCCGGGACGGGCGATGACGTAGATGCCGGCCTGGGCGGCCAGGTCGAGCAGGTGGTCCACGTCGCGCACCCCGGAGAAGTCGTAGACCCCCTGCTTGGGCGAGTGGTAGGCCCAGTCGAAGTAGATCGACACGGCGTTGAAGCCGGCCGCCTTCATCTTCTGCAGCACGTCCAGCCAGAGCGACGGGCTGGGCAGGCGGCTGTAGTGGAACTCACCGGACCAGATGTAGGTCCGCTTGCCGTCGATCATCAGCGAGTAGCCGTCATAGCTGACGGTGTGGGACGCGGGGGTCTGCACTGCGGCGTTGACCGCCGTTAAGGGTGCGGCAGCGTGGGCTGCGGTGGGCAGGCTGAGTCCGGCGGTGGCGGCGGCGAGTGCTGCGGCCACAGCGACGAGGGTTCTGGAGGTGCGACGAGGCATCAACTGCTCCAGCAGGGGTCGAAGGTTCGCGGGTGGCAGAACGTTCCGAACCCAACGGAGTAGAGCAGTAACTCACAGAGAGCGTCAATAAATCTTTCAGAATCACCCAGGAACCACCGGCCGGGACGGGCCGACGGGAAGGTGCACAGCCGCGAGCGCCAGACAGAGGCCGGCCATCCCGGCCCACAGCACCGCCACCGGTGCCCGTTCGAGGATCTGGGTGCCGACGACCGGCGCGGCGACCCCGGCGATCCCCCAACTGATCCCGAACACGGCCAGATAGCGGCCCGCACCGCCCGGCGGGGAGAGGTCCGCGACGACGGCGTAGGCCCGTCCCATGACGAGCAGGTCGCCCAGGCTCCAGACGACCGTGGCCGCGAAGGGGATGGGCAGTCCGCCGGAGACCGCGTACCCGGTCAGGCCGACAGCGAGCAGCAGGTAGCCGAGGGCGAGAGCCGCGGGCGCGGGCAACGCCGAGAGGCGCTTCAGCCGCAGCAGCGGCTGGGCGGCGATCACAGTGGCGGCCGAGACCGTGAACAGCAGTCCGGCGTCCGCAGCGGGCAGGCCCCGGCGCTCCAGGGACAGCGGTAGCAGCATCATGATCTGGAGGTGGACCAGCGCGAAGGCGGTCCCGGAGGCGAGCATGGCGAGCAGCGCCCGGTCGCGCCAGGGGCTGACGCCGTCCGGACCACGCGGGTCGGCGGCGCGACGCGCAGGGGTTCCGTCCGCAGGCAGCACCGCGCCCAGCACCGCCGCGCAGACCAGGCAGCTCAGTGCATCGGCGACGAACAGCCAGCGCAGGTCCCACCGGCCCAGGACGGCCGCGATCAGCCCGGCGCCCATGCCCCCGGCGGCCAGCGCCGCGGTCAGCAGGCCGTAGGCGCGTACCCGCTGCGCGGACGGCACCGCGTCGGCGATCATCGCCTGGCACGGCGGCTCGTACAGCTCGAAGACCAGCCCCAGCAGGACGGCGAGCACCGCCGTGGCCGGCAGCGAGTGCACCGCGGCGATCCCGAGCTGGGCGACCGCGCAGCCGGTCAGCCCCAGCACGATGGTGCGCCGACGCCCCAGCCGGTCGGCGAGCCGCCCACCGAGCAGCCGCGAGGGAATCGTCGCCACCCCGAAGGCGGCCGAGACCAGACCGGCCGTGGCGATCCCGGCCCGGTAGTCGTTGACGATCAGCACGGCGACGAACGAGATCGAGAAGGCGCCGAGCTGGTTGACCGTCCGCGCGGCCAGCAGCAGCCACACCGGGCGCGGCAATCGGTCCGGTCGTGCCATCGCCACCACTCCCCCCGCCTGTTCTCGTTGACGCGGGGTCAGATCGGCGGCCAGGGCACGGGCGGCCAGTCCCCGGAGGGGACCGGGTGCAGGCCGCTGGCGAGCAGGCCGGCGACGCGTTCGCGGAGGGCGTCGATCTCGGCGGCGGTGAGCAGGGGTGCGAGGTCGTCGGCGAGCGTCCCCTTGAGCCGGTCGGCGAGGCCGGTGAGCGCGGTGACCGCCTCGTCGTCGAGGGGCTCGCCGGCCCAGCCCCAGAGCAGGGTGCGAAGCTTGCCGGGGACGGCGAAGGTGACGCCGTGGTCGATGCCGTAGAGGCGGCCGTCGACGGCGGGCAGCAGATGGCCGCCCTTGCGGTCGGCGTTGTTGATGACGGCGTCCAGTACGGCCATCCGGCGCAGCCGCGGGTCCTCGGCATGGACCAGCAGGGCCGTCCGGCCCCCGCCGACGTCCGCACGGCCGATGGCGCGCCAGCCCTCGGCGGGCTCCTTCGCGTCCTGCAGGTCCAGGAGTTGGGCGTCCGGGTCGGACTCCACCCAGACCTGGCACATGCCCTCGCCGAACGGGCCGTCCCGCAGCACCGTGGGCGGCACCAGGCCCCAGCCGGTCGCGGCGGCGACCAGGTAGGCGGCGACCTCGCGCCCGGCGAGGGTGCCGTCGGGGAAGTCCCAGAGCGGGCGCTCGCCGCGCACCGGCTTGTAGACGGCGACGGCCTGCTCGGCGTCGTCGCTGACGGTGCAGTAGAAGACCCCGTTGGACGCCTCGGTGAGCCGGCCGTGTATCTCCAGCTCACCGCCGCGCAGCAGCGCCAGGGCGCGCTCCGGGTCGGCGGCGAGGGCTGCGGAGGCCACGGGGTCGGCGTCGGGCGCCTCGGCTTCCTGCGGGGTGCTCAGCGCCGGTATCCGTTCTGACGGGGGCACACATGGCCCTGCGGGTCGAGCGGAAGGCTGCAGAACGGGCACGGCGGGCGGCCGGCCGAGACCAGCTCCAGCGCGCGCTTGGCGAAGACCCTGGCCATCGCCCCGCTGAGGCGGACCCGCAGCATCGGCGGCCCGTTCTCGTCGTCCTCGAACAGGTCCTGCGCGTCGGGGTCGCCGTCCAGGTCGCTCTCCGGGTCGACCTCGATCAGCGCCTGCGCCTCGACGATCAGCCGGTCGATGGACTCGTCCCAGGCCAGGGCCATGGTGCCGACGCGGAACTCCTCCACCACGGGCATGTCCAGCGGGGCGCTGTCGATCATCTCGGCGGGTGCGACGGCCGGCACGGCGGTGCTGCCGCCGCTGCGCCTGACCACCTCGTCCAGCAGCTCCTCGACCCGCTCGGCGAGCGCCGCCACCTGGGTCTTCTCCAGGAGCACGCTGGTCACCCGGCCACGGGCGCTGGCCTGCAGGTAGAAGGCACGCTGACCGGGTTCGCCGACCGTACCGGCCACGAATCGCTCGGGCGGATCGTAGAAGAACACCTGGCGGGGCACGGATTGCTCCAGATCTGGTCGTCGCTGTTCGATCCAACCCTACCTATCCGGCCCGGAGGTCACCGCACCCCGGTGTCGCCGCCGACCACGGCGTCACCGGCCGGGGCGGCCGGCTTGTCGGTGCTGGGGGCGAAGCCGCTGAGGTCGCCGGTGTCGCCGAGGCGCAGCAGGAAGGGGCGGTGCGGGGTGTAGCGGATGGCGGTGACCGAGCAGGGCTCGACCGAGATCCGCTGGAAGTTGTCCAGATGCAGGCCCAGCGCGTCGGCGACGATCGTCTTGATCACGTCGCCGTGGCTGCAGGCCAGCCACACCGCGTCGGGCCCGTGCTCCCGCTCCACCTCGGCGTCCCACTCGCGGACGCTCTCCACGGCGCGGTGGCTGAGCTCGCGCAGCGACTCGCCCTCCGGGCCGGGGAACACCGCGGCGGAGGGGTGCGCCTGGACCGTCTTCCACAGCGGCTCGCCCGCGAGCTCGGCCAGCGGACGTCCGGTCCAGTCGCCGTAGCGGCACTCGCCGAGCCGCTCGTCCAGCCGCTGGGTCAGCTCCGGGCGGGCCTCCAGCAGCGGGGCGAGGGTCTGCCGGCAGCGGTCCAGCGGGCTGCTGACGACCTGGCTGACCGGCACCGCGGCGAGCCGCTCGGCCAGCTGCTTGGCCTGCTGCTCGCCATGCGCGTCAAGATCCACGCCGGGCGCCCACCCGGCCAGGATCCCGGCGGAGTTGGCGGTGGAACGGCCGTGACGGACGAGCAGCAGAGTCGGCATGCGGTCCAGCGTAAACGCTGGGCCGGGAAGGCCGGCCCAGCGGCATCCGCCGGATACCCCCTAAGCCAGCCCGGCCTGCTCCAGGGCCTCGGCTGCGGTGCGCAGGGCCTGTACCCGCTCGTCCAGGGTGAAGCCGCCGGGGGTGAGGTTGAGGGTGGTGACGCCGGCGGCGGCGTAGGCCTGGAGCCGGTCGGCGAGACGGTCGCGGGTGCCGATCAGGGTGGTGGAGTCGATCAGCTGCTGCGGCACCGCGGCGGCCGCGCCGGCGTAGTCCTTGGCCAGGTACTTCTCCTGGATCTCGTCGGCGGCCTGCTCGTAGCCCATCCGCCGGGCGATCCGGTTGTAGAAGTTCTGCTCCTTGCTGCCCATCCCGCCCACGTAGAGCGCGGTGTAGGAGCGGAACAGGTTGCCCGCCGCCGCCAGGTCCTCGGGCTTGTCGCCGGCGCTGACCGCGATCGGGACGTTGGGGGCCACGTCGAAGCCGTCCAGGGTCCTGCCGACCTTGGCGCGTCCGGCCGTCAGGTGCTCCAGCGACAGCTCGGCCTGCTCGGGGGCGAAGAAGATGCCCAGCCAGCCGTCCGCGATCTCGCCGGTGAGCTCCAGGTTCTTGGGGCCGATGGCGGCGATGTAGAGCGGGATGTGCTCGCGCACCGGGTGCACGGTGAGCTTGAGCGCCTTACCGGGGCCGCCGGGCAGCGGGAGGGTCCAGTTGGCGCCGTCGTGGACGACCCGCTCGCGGGCCATCGCCTTGCGGATGATCTCCACGTACTCGCGGGTACGGGCCAGCGGCTTGTCGAACTTGACGCCGTACCACCCCTCGGAGACCTGCGGTCCGGAGACGCCCAGGCCGAGCCGGAACCGGCCGCCGGAGAGGGTGTCCAGGGTGGCGGCGGTCATCGCGGTCATGGTGGGGGTGCGGGCCGGGATCTGGAAGATCGCCGAGCCGACGTCGATGCGCTCGGTCTTGGCGGCGACGTACGCCAGGACGGTGGCGGCGTCGGAGCCGTAGGCCTCGGCGGCCCAGCAGACCGCGTAGCCGAGCCGGTCCGCCTCCTGGGCGACGGCGATGTTGTCGGCGTCGTTGCCGAGACCCCAGTAGCCGAGATTGATGCCGAGTCGCACGGTGCTGCCTCCGAAGGGTGTGGGCGTCATCGCGACTGTATCGGGGGCGACCGGCGGAAGCTACCGGCCAGTACGGCCAACTGCGTCACAGCCCCTGCTGTGGCCTGCATCGCGCAGCAGCACAAGCCCACTACGCTCACCCGCTATGGAACTGCGACATCTGGGCCGGACCGGGCTCCGCGTCTCCCGGCTCGGCCTCGGCACCATGACCTGGGGCGAGGACATGGACGAGATCGACGCCGCGGAGCAGCTGAAGACCTTCGTCGAAGCCGGCGGCAATCTCGTCGACACCGCCGACGTCTACGCCGACGGCGGCTCGGAGTACCTGCTGTCGCGGCTGATCGAGCAGTTCGTCCGGCGCTCGGACCTGGTCCTGGCGACCAAGGCGGGCAGCGTCCCCGACCAGGACCGGCGCTTCGACGGCTCGCGGGGCCATCTGCTGGCCGCCCTGGACGCCTCGCTGGCCCGCCTCGGCACCGACTACGTGGACCTGTGGCAGGTGCACGCGTTCGACCCGGACACGCCCACCGACGAGACCCTGCACGCCCTCGACCTGGCGGTGTCCTCGGGGCGGGCACGCTATGTGGGGGTGTCCAACTTCTGCGGCTGGCAGCTGGCCAAGGCCGCGACCTGGCAGCGCGCGGTACCGGGCCGCACGCCCCTGGCCGGTACCCAGATGGAGTACTCGCTGCTGCAGCGCGGGATAGAGCGCGAGGTGCTGCCCGCCGCCCTGGACAGCGGCATGGGCCTGCTGGCCGCCTCCCCGCTGGGCCGCGGCGTGCTCACCGGCAAGTACCGGCACGGGACACCGGCCGACTCCCGGGGGGCCTCGCCCTACTACTCGGCGTTCGTCCAGCCCTACCTGGACGAGCGGGGACGGCGGATCGTGGACGCGGTCGCCACGGCGGCGGACGGGCTGGCGGCGACGCCGCTGCAGGTCGCGCTGGCCTGGGTGCGAGACCGTCCCGGAGTCGTCGCCCCGATCGTGGGCGCACGGACCGCCGCACAGCTCACGGCGGCGTTGTCAGTGGAGTCCCTTACGCTCCCGGAGGAGATCTGCCGAGCCCTGGACGACATCTCGGCGCCGATCCACTTCTACCCCGACCACGACTGGAGCGCGCTGTGACCGACGAGCCGAACCGGACGCTGACGGAGGACGGGCCTGCGACGGCGGAGGACGCCGCCGCCGTTCCCGCCCCGGCCCTGCCCTCGACGGAGCAGCTCGCCGAGGCGATCCGGGCCCTGGGCGGTTCGGGCGCGGCCGGCGGGCCGAGCCCTGAGACTGCTGCTGAAGGGAAAACCGATACGGTCACGCCCGACGCCGCCCGGGCCGAGGCGCTGAACGCCACCGCCGAGGTCCTGGCCGCCGGCGGCGCCCCCGCCGAGCTGGTCACCGCGGTGGTCGCCACCCTGGGCGAGGGCGCTCCGGCGGCGCTGCGCGAGGACCCCTGGGCGCTGCTCTCGGTCCCCGGCGTCCGCCCCGAGCACGCCGACGCCTTCGCGCGCGGGCTGCTCGGCGACGCCTGCGGCCCGGACGACCTGCGTCGCGCCGAGGCGCTGGCGGTCTGGCTGCTGGAGCGGGCCGCCCTGCGCGGCCACACCGCGGTCGAGCTGTCCGCCGTCGGCGACGGGCTGCGCAAGCAGGGCGTCCCGGACCCGGAGGGGTCGCTGGCGGCAATCCTCGGCGAGGGCCGGGTGATGGCCTTCCAGGAGGAGATCCAGCAGCCCGGAGCGGCGCCGCGCGCCGAGGACGACGAGGAGGACACCCCGGTGCGGGTCCTGCTCGCCCTGGACCGGCTCGCCCTGGCCGAGGAGAGCCTCGCCGACGGCCTGATCCGGCTGGTGTCGACCTTCGAGGGCGATCCGGTCAACCCGGCCACGGAGATTCACCCGGACGAGGCCGAGGGTGCATCCGCTGACGACGCCGACGACAGTGCCGACGTCCCCCCGCTGGACTGGGACGGCGCAGCCGGGGCCGCGCCGTCGGCCTCCGCCGCCGCGCTGGTCAAGGCGGTCGCCGGGGCCGGTCTGGTGCTGCACACCGGTGGCGAGGCCGCCCGCGCCGAGCCGGTCGCCCTGGTCCGCGCGGCCCGCGGCCTGGGGCTCCGCGCCTGGGTCGCCGCCGCGACCGTGGACGGACGCCGCCGCCTGGACGACGAGGCGGCCGTCACCCTCACCGGGCTGCTCGCCGGTTCCGAGGGCCCGGGCCGCGCCTCGGACGGGTCGCTCGCGCTGGACCTGCTGGTGGTCTGCGACGCCCCTTCGCTGGACGTGGAGCTCGCGGCCACCCTGGTCGAGTCGGTCGCCGACGGCGCCCGACTGGTGCTCAGCGGCGACCCCGCGGTGCTCTGGTCGGCGGGCCCGGGACGGGTGTTCGCCGACGTGCTGGCCGCCAAGGCCTGTCCGGTCGTCGCCTCCCGCACACCGGACTTCGGCCCCATCGGAGAGCTGGCGTCCGGGATCGGCATCGGCGAGCTGCTGCCGGTCGAGGCGCCCGGCAAGGAGGTCGTGATCGTCACGGCCAAGGACGGCGCCGAGGCGGTGCACCGGGCCCTGCAACTGGTTCACGACTCCATTCCGCGTGCCCTGGGCATCCCGGCCGAGCAGGTCCGCGTCCTGACGCCCGGCCACGGCGGCCCGGCCGGCACCCGCGCGCTCAATGCCGCGCTGAAGCAGCGGTTCAACCCGGGCCCCGGCACCTTCGGCGGCTTCGACCCCGGCGACGCCGTAGTGCACTCCCCCGCCCCCGGCCTGGCCCGTCCCGGAACGCTGCGGGCCGGCGGCCCGGCCGGGCTGGTGCTGGACTGCGAGGGCGAGGAGGTCCGGGTGCCGCGCGAGCAGGTCGCCGCAACCGTCCGCCACGGCTGGGCGCTGACCGCGCATCAGTCCGTCGGACGGCGCTGGCCCGGCGTGGTGGTACTACTGGCCCCCGAGGCGGCGGCCGAACTGACCCGCCAGTGGGTGTACACGGCGTTCAGCCGCGCCGAGCAGCACCTCTCCGTAGTACACGCGGTCGGCCCCGCACTGCCCCAGGCGGTCGCCACGGTCCCGGCCTTGCCGAGAACCACCCGCTTGCGAGGCGTCCTCGCCGAACAGGTGGCCGAGCTCGGGGTCTGACACCTGCGGCGTGTGCCTGGCTTGTCGCGCAGTTCCCCGCGCCCCTATGTGGCTGCAACGGACCCACTGAGGGAAAGTTGCACTATCCAGGGGCGCGGGGAACTGCGCGACAAGCCCCCTACGGTCTGCATTCAGAATCCCTCAGAACACCCCTACCGCTCCGGATCCAACGGCTCCAGCTCGTCGTCGTAGACCTCGCTGACGTCGAAGCGACAGATCAGCAGGTCCGGGTCGGCGTCGTCAAAGGGCTCGGAGAGCCAGTCTCCCGGCTCGGCCGGGTCCGCTGCAGTGACCCAGAGCGTGGAGTCACCCTCCTCCAGACCGAACTCCTCGGCCCGGGACGCGATCTCGTCAGGCTCGTACTCGCCGAAGAGCGCGCCGAGCGCCCCGCTGACGCTCGCGGACACCGGCCCCGGGTCCGCCGCGGTCGTGCCGTCGATCCGCAGCGCCGCCGCCCGCAGCCGCAGCGGGTCGGTGATCAGGTAGTCCCTGCGGATCAGCACGCTGATCGCCTCCGGGTCGTCCGGATCGGCGTACTGGGAGAGATCACTGTCGTGCGGCACCTCGAACGGGGTGACCTCGTCGTAGGCGTCGTAGAGAACTTCGTCGTAAGCGTCCGCAGCCTCCGCGAGGGCCGCGTAGGCGGTGGCGACACCGGGGTCGTTCTCACCGGTACGGGCTTCGACGGCGGCCAGATGGCGGTCGATGGCGGCCTTGACCGCCTCGGCGGCGCTTCGTACCTCGGCGATGGTGGGCTGCGCGACATCAGGCATGGTGCTGACGCTATCCGCTGTTGGGCCCGTAGTGCACAGAAGTTATCCGGTCGCGCCCGATTCGAGCACTCGGATGTGCCGGGGAGCGCTCCCCGAGCCCCCTCGCGCCCCTCCGCGCCCCGTCACGGACCGGTGCCTCACTCGTCCGTGCGAAGCGCGGTTCGGTCCCCTGTCCAGCCGCGGTCCTTCGTGGGACCCTGTCCGGACCAGGTTCGGCACCGGGCTGAACCCCTGTCAGATCCGATCAGCCGCGTGTGCGGCCCGTCGTAGGCTTGACCCAGAGCGCTCTGCAGGAGGAAAGACTTGGCAGCACCGAAGATCATCCAACAGCCCGAGTACGAGTTCCGCTCCATGCTCCTGACCCGCGACGTCTCCCGGAACGAGGCCAGGCGCCTGCTGACGGAGCAGGCCGAGTACGGGCACTGGGAGTTGGACCGGCTGCGACTCTTCCCGGACGGCCGCCGCAAGGTCGTGCTCCGGCGGAAGATCATCCGCCAGGTCCGCACCTGGTCGCTGCTCTCGGACTGAGGCAGACGGAGGAAGGGGTGGAGCGCACCCATGGTGCGCTCCACCCCTTCCGCGTACTTCGCTGCTGAAGAGATCAGCTCTGCCCGGCGCGGGAGCGGCGGTACAGCAGCAGCCCGCCGAGGGCCAGTGCGGCTCCGGTCGGCAGCATCAGCATGGTGTCGCCGGCGCCGGTGGAGGCGAGGACCGCCTGGGTGGGCGTGGCGGCCGTGCTGCGGGCCGTCGAGGTGGTGATGTGGGTGGTCCGGCCGACCTTGGTCACCGTCTGCGGGGGCGGCGGGGAGCTGTGGTGCACCGGCGTGGTCACCGGCGGCTTGGCCGGCGGGGTGAGCGGGGGCGGCGGCTGCGGGTGGTCCCGGGTCGGCGGCGGGCAGTTGTCCGCCGGGGGCGGCGGGGGCGGGGTGCAGGAGCAGTTCTCCGGCGGGGCCGACGGGGTCGGCGTGTGAACGCCGGTGCCGCCGCCGTGGTTGGCACAGCTGTTGCCGTGAGCGCTGTTGCCCGCACCGACGACGTTCGCCGAGTCACCGCAGAGGTTCAGCGGCACCGACACCGGCGCCTGGGCGGAGTTCCCCGAGCCGACACCCGGCGAGTCATGCGCACCGCCCTGGCTCGCAGCCCCACCGCCGGAGCCGTCGGAACCCTTGGAGCCCTTCGAGCCCTTGCCGTGCTCGGCCCCGTTCTTGCAGTTGTTGCCCATGGCCGGGTTGAGCAGCCCGACCACGTCGACGGTGTTGCCGCAGACGTTCACCGGAACGTCGACGGGCACCTGGACGGCGTTCCCCGAACCGACCCCGGGCGAGTCGGAGGCCGAGCCCGCAGCTCCGGCGTCCGCGTAGGCGTAGCCTGCGGTTGATGCGAGGACGCTCCCGGTCGCCATGACCGTGAGAAGTCCGCGTCTGGCAGCTTGTCGCATGGATTGCCCTGCCCTCAGTTTGTCTGTGATGGTGTATGGGACATTGGCCTGCAGTGACGTGATAATTCACGTAACGAGAAGCCGGGGTCCCGGTTCATGGCGGCATACGCCTTTCACCAGTCCGGGTGAGATTTCCCCACCCGATTGACGCCGTGCCGACGATGCGGTCCCGGGAGGCATGGCGCGCCTCCCGGGACCGCGGGTGTGAGAAAGATCCGGACTCAGCCGGCAGATATCAGTTGTTCTCGCAGTTGTTCCCGAAGGCCGGGTTCAGCAGCCCGATGACGCTGATGGTGTTGCCGCAGACGTTCACGGGGACGTGGACCGGAACCTGGATGACGTTGCCCGAGAGCACGCCCGGAGAGCCCCAGGCAGCGCCCTCGGCGGAGGCCCCTCCGTGGGCGGACGCGGCACCCGCGCCGGCGAGAACCAGGCCACCCGTGGCAGCAACAACCGCAGCGATCTTCTTGATCTGCATAATGTCCTCCTAGTCGACGTCGCAGCCCGTTCGGCGGGCTGCATATGAGTGAACGAGGCTGCGGCAAACGGGGTACTAGTCGGGTTGTTTTCTCACCCGCAACGGTGATCCACTCAAACACCCGAGCGAAAGCAGGACACTGCGGGGCGCGTGCGTACGGAAAAGACCGAAGCCCGCCGCACCCGGAAATCCGGGCCCGGCGGGCTTCAAGGGAATTCAGCAGGCGTCGATGAATCGGTCCAGCACCCGGACCCCGAACGTCAGCCCGTCCACCGGCACCCGCTCGTCCACCCCGTGGAACATCCCGGCGAAGTCCAGCTCCGGCGGCAGCCGCAGCGGGGCGAAGCCGAAGCAGCGGATCCCCAGCTCGCTGAAGGACTTCGCGTCCGTGCCGCCCGAGAGCGTGTAGGGGACGGCGCGGGCGATCGGGTCCTCCGCGCTGAGCGCCGACTGCATCGCCGCGACCAGCGGTCCGTCGAAGTCGGTCTCCACCGCCTTGTCCTCGTGCACGGTCTCGCGGCGGATCCGCGGGCCGAGGACGCGGTCCAGCTCCTCGTGGAACTCGTCCTTGAAGCCCGGCAGGTAGCGGCCGTCGACATGCGCCGTGGCCTGGCCCGGGATGACGTTCACCTTGTAGCCGGCGCCCAGCATGGTCGGCTGGGCGGTGTTGCGCAGGGTCGCGCCGATGAGCTTGGCGATGCCGCCGAGGCGCTCCAGCGTGGAGTCCATGTCCTCGGGGTCGAGCTCCACCCCGAGTGCGTCGGAGAGCTCGTCCAGGAAGTGCCGCACGCTCTTGGTGACCCGGACCGGGAACTTGTGCCGTCCGAGCCTGGCGACGGCCTCGCACAGCTCGGTGATCGCGTTGTCGTTGTTGGTCATCGAGCCGTGGCCCGCGGTGCCGTCCACGGTGAGGCGCATCCAGTGCATCCCCTTCTCCGCGGTCTCCACCAGGTAGAGGCGGAGGTTCTCGTTCACGGTGAAGGAGAAGCCGCCGACCTCGCCGATGGCCTCGGTGACGCCCTCGAAGAGATCGGGGTGCTTGTCGACCAGGTGGTGCGCGCCGAAGACGCCGCCGGCCTCCTCGTCGGCCAGGAAGGCCAGCACGATGTCGCGCGGGGGCTTGCGCCCGCTGCGCAGCCGGTCGCGAACGACCGCGAGGGTCATCGCGTCCATGTCCTTCATGTCGACGGCGCCGCGGCCCCAGACGCAGCCGTCCGTGATCTCCCCGGCGAAGGGGTGGTGGGTCCAGTCGTCCGCGTTGGCGGGCACCACGTCGGTGTGCCCGTGGATCAGCAGCGCAGGTCGCGAGGGGTCCTCGCCCGCGATCCGGGCCACCGTGCTGGCCCTGCCCTTGGCGGATTCGAAGATCTGCGGCTCCAGCCCCACCTCGGCGAGCTTCTCCGCCACGTACTCGGCCGCCGCCCGCTCCCCCGGCCCCGAGCCGTCGCCGTAGTTGCTGGTGTCGATCCGGATCAGCTCCCGGCAGAGGTCGGCCACCTCGCTCTCCCCGGTCACCCGCGTCGCATTGGTCTCGCTCACGCTGTCCAGCCTCTCTCCGTACGGCACCAGGGCCCCCTCCACTCCACCCCGGGGGTCCACCGGCATGACCCCGCCATCCTCTCCCGTCCACCCCCCGATCCCAACCCCCGCCGCTATCTCCGCAGGTCGAGCCGCCGGGAACGCATTCGGAACCCCGGCTGATCTTTGCTATGGTTATCCACGTCAGCGCGACGGCAACGCCGCGATGACCACCCGGTCCGGGTGGCGGAATGGCAGACGCGCTAGCTTGAGGTGCTAGTGCCCTTCGGGGCGTGGGGGTTCAAGTCCCCCCTCGGACACTTCACTTCACTTCGTTCAGTACATGATCGCCGTGGCACTCGCCCCGGCGATCATTGTTTTCCGGTTCGGTTGCCCGGTCAGCCCTGGCGGAGGAGTTCGGCCAGGCGCTCGCCGACCACCACCAGGGCGGGTTCGGGCGGACGGGCATAGTGCTCGGGCTTGTGGCGGCGCAGCAGGGCATCGCCGTCGTGGTCCCAGGTGAAGGCGGGTTTGCGCAGCACGGTTCGGAAGACCTGGTCGACGGTGTCGGGGTGACGGGCCGCCAGTCAGTCTCTCGAAAATGTGGAGTCTGCTCCTGTGCGGCTTCCGGCCCCCAGGCAGGCATGTGCGCGTTGTTGATCGTCCAAGCGCGCTACGGCGTTACCGTGTAGCCATGGACGAAGTACAGATCCTGCCCGCATCCGGATCCACGTATCGGCCC